>NZ_JAOWHJ010000060.1:0-55393 GCF_030332695.1 Citrobacter sp. Cpo089
CTAAATAGCTGCGCCTAATACCGCTACACTTTTGCCTGACCATGTTTTCCTCCGGGGAATGGGCTGGCGGTTTCCATAAAATGGCGGACCTTTTTCAGTAACTGCCACATTGAGCGGCACTGATGATTACGGGTTATCGTGTCATGAAGTGCCTGCCATAGCCGTTCCACATGATTCACCCACGGCGAGTAAACCGGCTGGTAAATTACCCTGAACTTGGGATTTGCTTTCAACCAGCGCTGTGTTTCGCGGCTTTTATGGATAATGTAGTTATCAACGATCAGCGTGATTGTTTTCGCCCGCCGGTAAGTGGCTTTCAGGTGCTTCAGCAGAGCGATAAACAGCGCTGAACTTTTGCTGTTGCCGCCCACGTAGCTGACTTTACCCGTGCCACTGTGCAGTGCGCCGGCCAAATAGTATTTTTCGTTCTGCCCCGGCGTCACTACCCGTTTCTGCTGTCCGCGCAACTGCCAGTCCGCACCGATTTTAGGATTAAGGTGGATATCCACTTCATCTTCATAAAATACCGGATGCTCTGCGCTGCATTCATCCAGCGCTTTGTGGATTACCGCCATCTTTTCATCTTTATGTGGGTCACGGATACGCAGAGTTGGCGCGGCCCTGCGCCATACAAGCCCCGCAGATGGCAACCAGCGGCGAACGGTTCCTGCATGTAACTGGCAACCGGTTATCTCATTGATTTTTATTGCCAGTAATTCGGTGCTCCAGCGTGAACGTTGATAACCAAAATCGCCGGGAGAATGCTTTATCAGCTCACGTAACAGGGTGCAGATATGTTCAAAAGGCCAGCGTCGGGAGCGCCCTGCGGGTAAGGATTTCAGGCCTTCAATACCTGAGTGCGTAAACCAGTTAATCCAGCGACCAACGGATGAACGGGCACAACAGAGAGTTCTGGCAACATCGCTGACCCGTTCACCCCGATGAAGCATCAGCATGGCCGTGAGTCTGCGGGCATGATTTTTATCACGCGTTTTATGAATAGCTTTCTGCATCAGGCGTCGTTCGCCACGGGGTATTGGTACTATGATCGGCATCGCTCAGTCCGGTTGGTGATTTTGGTTGGTTTGGCGATTGATCAGATCGCACAATCCGGGCTGAGTTCCCTTTCAGTGATCTACTATTCCGCGCAGCTATTTAGGGAAAACCGATCTCACGAATAAAATCGATTACATCGCTCCCGGCGAGCATAAACGGCTGGCGGTCCCCGCCGCCGCAGGGAAAACGGTGCAGTGGGCCGCGATCAACGACTATGGCGGTACCACCAAAACAGAAACCCAGACGCTGCAATAAGCCGCGCCTCACGATGATAGCTCTCAGGGAATGACAAGCGATATGACGCAAAGAACGCCGAATTTATCAACCGTGAAGCCACTTGCCTTCTGGTTGCACTGCGCAATCGCCAGCGGATGCCTGGCCTCCGGCCATGCCTGGGCCGGTGACTTCTACTTTGATCCAACCCTTCTGGAAACGGAGAAAAGCGGCCAACAGGCGGTGGATCTGGCGGTATTTTCGCAGAATAACGCCCAGCTTCCCGGCGAATATATTGTTGATATTTATATTAACAACAAGAAAACCGGCCAGCGTAAGCTGCCGTTCGTTGCAGGTAAAGAACACCAGTTGATTCCTCAGTTCACCCTCGGGCAATTGCGTGAACTGGGCTTTAAAATCGACAACTATCCACAGTTGGCGGAGCAGGACAACGCCACGACGGTTGCCGACCTGACGCAGGCGATTCCCGGCAGCATCTCACAGTTTGATATCAACCACAGCCGACTGAATCTCAGCGTGCCGCAGATTGCCCTTTACCGTGACGCCCGCGGCTATGTAGATCCTGCTCGTTGGGACGACGGGATGCCGGTTTTGTTCACCAACTACAACTTTAGCGGTTCGCAAAACCAGTACGACAACGACAGCGATCGGCGCCAGTATCTGAATATGCAAAATGGCGCCAACATCGGCCCCTGGCGACTACGCAATTACTCGACCTGGGCGCACAGCGATAATGACACGCGTTGGGATAGCATTAATAGCTGGCTACAACGGGATATCAAAAGCCTGAAATCGCAGCTGGTGATAGGCGAGAGCGCCACCGAAGGCACGGTGTTCTCCAGCTATCAGTTTACCGGCGTGCGGCTGTACTCTGATGAAACCATGCTACCCAACAGCCAGCGCGGTTTTGCGCCGACCATTCGCGGCATCGCCAACTCCAGCGCTATCGTTACGGTACGGCAAAACGGCTACATCCTGTATCAAAGCAACGTTCCGGCGGGGGCTTTTGAAATCAACGATCTCTACCCTTCGGCGTTCAGCGGCGACTTAGACGTCACTATCGAAGAAGCCGACGGCAGCATACGTCATTTCGTCCAGCCGTTCTCCGCGCTGCCGCAGATGCAAAGACCGGGTTATCTAAAATACAGCGTCACCGCGGGGCGCTTTCGCGCTGCCAGCTCGCAGGACAGCCACGAGCCGGAGTTCCTTGAAAGCACAGCCAGCTATGGTCTGAACAACGCGTTCACGCTTTACGGCGGCCTGAACGCCTCGCAGGACTACCGAGCGCTGGCGCTGGGCCTCGGCTCTACGCTTGGCGTTCTGGGAGCAGTATCGATGGACGTCAGCCGCGCGGACACTCAGCTTGATAACGATGAAAGCTATCATGGCTACAGCTGGCGCACCCAGTACATCAAAGACCTACCGGAAAGCGGCACCAGCGTGTCGCTAAGCTACTACCGCTACACCAGCAGCGGTTATTTCAACTTCTCCGACGCCAACCAGAAGGGTATCAACGGCGGCGATCACCTGCGCAATGAAGCTCAGTTCACTGTCAGCCAGACGTTGTTTTCTGGTATCAGTTTCTACGCCTCTGGCTCGCAGCAGGAGTACTGGGATCGCGAGCAGCAGGATAAAAACCTGTCCATTGGCCTGAACGGCAATCTGTGGGGCGTGAGCTATAACCTCAGCGGCCAGTTTACCGACTCACATGACAGCGACAACGACCGTACGCTGTCGCTCAGCCTGAGCGTGCCGTTGGATCGCTGGCTGTCGCATGCGCAGGCAACCTGGCGCACCACTGACCAGCGCGATTGCGCTACTCAGCACGAAGTGGGCATCAATGGCTCGCTGCTGGAAGACCGTCGGCTGACTTATAACCTGAAACAACGGCAAAGCGAAGGCGGCGATCCGGGCAGCAGCAGTCTGTACGGCAGCTACCGTTCTGCCTACGGCACCGTGAATGCCGGTTACGACTACAGCAGCGATAACCGCCAACTGAGCTACGGTCTCTCTGGTGGTATTGTCGCCCATCGTCACGGTGTGACCCTGTCGCAGTCGCTGGGCAATGCCTTTGCGCTGATTGACGCCAACGGCGCGGCAGGGATCCGGGTGAAAAATTACCCCGGCATCGCCACCGACTATTTTGGCTATGCCGTGATCCCCTATCTGACCGCGTATCAGGAAAACGCCATCTCTCTCGATACCACAATGATGCCGGATAACGTCGACGTCACCGAAACGGTGCGCACCGTAGTGCCTAATCGCGGTGCCGCCGTAACGGCACACTTTATTGCCCGGACCGGCTACCGCGTACTGCTGAAACTCACCGATGCGCGCGGAAAAGCACTGCCCTTCGGCGCCATCGCCAGCAGTCAGACGCAGCAGAGCATCGTCGATGAAGGTGGCGTGCTGTATATCACTGGTGTAAACAGCCAGCCGCAGATCTGGTCCGTGCGCTGGGGGAATCAGCCAGATCAACAGTGCCAGTTTACCTTCAGCCTGCCGGAAGATTCTGCTCGCAACACCGCAATACAAAATGGGAACGCGCTATGTCAATAAAGAGTCTGTGGATGAAAAATGGGATTACCGCCGTGCTACTGGCGCTACCTATCACCCCGGTCTACGCGGTGAACGGGGCCTGCTCCGCGACGGGAAGCTTTAACGTCAATATAGCCAGCGACTGGACGCAAGCACAGAACGTTGCGGGAACCTCGCTGGAACTGCCAACGCCGCTCTCAGGCAATGCTTATCAAATCGATTGCAGCTGTAGCGCGGGTAGCAAAGTGGCGTTGTACTATACGGTCACCAGCGCGCTATCTAAAAACGGTAAACTCAGCGGCTTTTACCAGTTGAATGATAATCTGGATATTAAAACTGAAGTTGATGACATTCCTGGGAAGACGGCGGTCACGCCGCTGAACACTAAACCTATCCAGGAAAGTGGCTCTTACAGCCCCAGCAGCAGCAAAGGTAGCGTGTGCACGGCTGACCCAGCGGAGATCCGCGCCGCGCCGGTAACCATTGGCGCGAGCACCCGTTTTACGCTGTACGTCACCAAACCCTTCCTGGGGGAACTGGTAATTCCAGACACCCTGGTCGCCTCAGTACAGGCCGGATGGACCAGTTCGTCCACCCCACCATCGGTGAGCAGCATGGAAGATATCGCCGAACTGCGCATCCAGGGGAGCATCACCGTGCCCCAGGATTGTAAAATCAACCAGGGCGACGTGATTCAGGTCGATCTCGGTTTTATCAACGCCAACCGTTTCACCACCAAGGACCAGATGCCGGACGGCTATACACCGGTCAATTTTGACATTCACTATGACTGCGGTGATACCTCAACCATCAAAAATAGCATGGAAATGAGGATTGATGCTGATGATGTGATTGAGCAGTACACGTTAGTCGCCCGCCGCCAGGAAGCCAATAACGTCCCGGACATCGGTGTGAGAATGGCCCGTATCGACGGGACCCATGTCAATGTCCCGTTCACAAATGGATTGATCAATATCGATCCTTCCGGCAAGGGAGTAATCAACCTGGAAGCCTGGCCGATTAATATGCTCGGCGGCACGCCCGCGCCGGGGAAATTTAGCGGTACCGCAACCATCACCGTTCTCGTGAAATAATGGCTCACAACATCGGCTGGCGCTGAGCCAGTTCGATAAAATGCTGCAGGGCGGGCTTTAGCTCGCCTTTTTTCCACGCCATCAACAGCGCAATGGTCGGAACATCGCCAACAATAGGACGGAAAACCACCTGTCCGGTATTAAAATTATTCATATAACCGGGTATCAAAGTCACCCCCAGCCCCATGCCGACCAGGTTCATGGTCACCAGAATGTTGGTTGCCACCTGCACAATGTTGGGCTGGCTTTTTTGTCGCTGAAACCAGTTTTTGACAATCATCGCTAACGCGCCGGAGTAGGCCGGATCGGTACTGACAAAATTCACGCCGTGTAGTTGTTCTGCGGAGATTGCTTGCTCATTAGCTAACGGATGATTCACCGGTAAAACCACTACTAACGGCTCATGAATCAGCTCCAGATAATCGAGATCCGGGCTGTACACCGGGTGGCGCATTAAGCCCACATCCAGCTCTCCACTCAGGATCTTCTCTTCCTGTTCAGTGGTGATCAGACTCACCAGCTCAATGTGCGTATCAGGCTGTTTTAAACGAAACAAAGGCAGCACCTTCGGCAGCAGATTTACCTCTGCGGAAGGGACAAAACCGATGGCGAAATGATTATCTTCCTGCACCGTTTTACGGGCACGAACTTTGGCGTTTTCCGCCTGTTCGAGGATCGCCAGCGCATCTTGTAAAAAGCACTCTCCCGCCGCCGTCAGCGCAACTTTTCGTTTATCCCGCACCAACAATGGAACGCCCACGCACATTTCCAGATCGCGGATCTGGCTGCTTAACGACGGCTGAGAGGTATGCAGCTTTTCTGCCGCTCGGGTGAAATTCAGCGCCTGCGCCACCGCTACGAAATAGCGTAAGTGCCTCAGTTCCATGCCCTTCTCCTTGTTATCGAAAAAATGTCTCAACTGGTAGAAATTTACTATTTCACAGATTGATAACCAAACAGCAACATCCTTAGGGTACAAAAAAAGAAGGTCAATACATCTTAGCTTTCAGGATTAAAAAATATGACCACACCCTCAAATTTAGACATCTACCAACTGATCGATACGCAAAACGGTCGCGTAACCCCACGAATTTATACCGACCCTGAAATTTACCAACTGGAGCTGGAACGCATCTTCGGACGCTGCTGGTTATTTCTCGCCCACGAAAGCCAAATCCCCAAACCCGGTGATTTTTTTAACACCTACATGGGCGAGGATGCAGTTGTGGTGGTTCGCCAGAAAGACGGCACCATCAAAGCGTTTCTCAACCAGTGTCGCCACCGCGCAATGCGTGTCAGCTACGCCGACTGTGGCAATACCCGCGCCTTCACCTGCCCTTATCACGGCTGGTCGTACGGCATTAACGGCGAGCTGATCGACGTGCCGCTGGAGCCACGCGCCTACCCACAAGGGCTGTGCAAATCGCACTGGGGGCTGAACGAAGTTCCTGGCGTAGAGAGCTACAAGGGACTGATTTTCGGCAACTGGGATACCTCCGCGCCTGCGCTGCGCGATTATCTCGGCGACATCGCCTGGTATCTCGACGGCGTGCTGGATCGTCGTGAAGGCGGCACCGAAATCGTCGGTGGCGTACAAAAGTGGACCATCGATTGTAACTGGAAATTCCCCGCCGAACAGTTTGCCAGCGACCAGTATCACGCGCTGTTCAGCCATGCCTCGGCCGTGCAGGTGCTGGGGGCAAAAGACGACGGCAGCGATAAACGCCTGGGAGACGGACAAACCGCCCGCCCGGTGTGGGAAACCGCCAAAGACGCACTACAGTTCGGTCAGGATGGGCACGGTAGCGGATTTTTCTTTACCGAAAATCCTGATGCCAATGTCTGGGTCGACGGCGAAGTCTCCAGCTACTACCGTGACACCTACGCGGAAGCCGAGCAGCGTCTGGGTAAAGTTCGCGCCCTGCGTCTGGCCGGTCACAACAACATTTTCCCAACGCTTTCCTGGCTCAACGGTACTGCCACCTTAAGGGTCTGGCATCCGCGCGGGCCGGATCAAGTTGAAGTGTGGGCATTCTGTATTACCGATAAAGCCGCCTCTGATGAAGTGAAAGCCGCGTTTGAAAACAGCGCAACGCGGGCTTTTGGCCCCGCCGGATTCCTGGAGCAGGACGACTCGGAAAACTGGTGTGAAATACAAAAACTGTTGAAGGGTCATCGCGCACGCAACACCAGGTTGTGTCTGGAAATGGGGCTTGGCCAGGAGAAACGTCGTGAAGACGGCATTCCGGGGATCACCAACTACATCTTTTCGGAAACCGCCGCGCGCGGCATGTATCAGCGCTGGGCCGATTTGCTCAGCAGCGAAAGCTGGCAGGAAGTGCAGGAGAAAACCGCAGCTTACCAGCAGGAGGTGATGAAATGAGCACCTTAGTTTCTCAGGAACTACACCATCGCATTACACAGTTTCTCTACCATGAAGCCAGCCTGCTGGATGACTGGAAGTTTCGTGACTGGCTGGCACAACTGGATGAAGACATTCGCTACACCATGCGTACGACGGTCAATGCCCAGACGCGCGATCGTCGCAAAGGCGTGCAGCCGCCGACCACCTGGATTTTCAACGACAACAAAGACCAGCTCGAACGTCGTATCGCGCGCCTGGAAACCGGCATGGCCTGGGCGGAAGAGCCACCGTCGCGTACCCGGCACCTGATCAGCAACTGCCAGGTCAGTGAAACTGGAGTTCCCGACGTCTTTGCCGTGCGCCTTAATTATCTGCTGTATCGCGCGCAAAAAGAGCGCGATGAAACCTTTTACGTCGGCATGCGCATAGACAAAGTGCGCCGTTTGCCGGGCGATGAGTGGCGCTTACTGGAGCGTGAGATCGTGCTGGATCAAGCGGTGATCACCTCCCATAACCTGAGTGTACTGTTCTGATGAGTCGTGTTTATGCCTGCCCCGTAGGGGATTTGCCGGAGGGTGAAGCGCTCCGGCTTGATACTTCGCCCGTCATCGCGCTGTTCAACGTTGGCGGCGAGTTCTATGCCATTAACGATCGCTGTAGCCACGGTAACGCCTCGATGTCGGAAGGCTATCTGGAAGACGACGCTACGGTGGAATGCCCGCTGCATGCCGCCAGTTTTTGCCTGAGAACCGGCAAGGCGTTGTGTCTACCCGCCACCGATCCGCTAACCACCTACGCAGTATATGTGGACGGTAGCGATGTGTTTGTTGATATTCCAGAGGACGCAAGATGAGCGATTTACGCGATAACGTGGTCTTTATCACCGGCGGCGGCTCCGGTCTTGGCCTGGCGCTGGTCGAGCGTTTCATCGAGGAAGGTGCGCGGGTCGCCACGCTGGAGCTGTCGCCAGCTAAAGTTGCCAGCCTGCGTCAGCGCTTTGGCGAACATGTGCTGGCAATCGAAGGCAACGTCACCTGCTACGCCGACTATCAGCGCGCGGTAGATCAAATCCTGACGCATTACGGTACGCTGGACTGTTTTATCGGAAATGCGGGGATATGGGATCACAACGCCTCGTTGGTCAATACGCCTGCGGATGCGCTGGAGAGCGGCTTTCATGAGCTGTTTAACGTCAACGTGCTGGGCTATCTGCTGGGCGCAAAAGCCTGTGCCCCTGCACTTATCGCCAGCGAAGGCAGCATCATCTTTACCCTGTCCAATGCGTCGTGGTATCCCGGCGGCGGCGGCCCGCTGTATACCGCCAGCAAACATGCGGCTACCGGGCTGATTCGCCAGCTGGCATACGAGCTGGCACCAAAGGTTCGTGTTAACGGTGTCGGTCCATGCGGTATGGCGACAGATCTACGCGGCCCGCAGGCGCTGGGACAAAACGATACATCGATTATGCAGTCGCTTACGCCGGAAAAAATCGCCGCTATTTTGCCACTACAGTTTTTCCCGGAGCCGGCGGATTTTACCGGCCCGTATGTGATGCTGGCGTCAAAGCGTAACAACCGCACATTGAGCGGCGTGATGATCAATGCCGACGCCGGTCTGGGTATTCGCGGTATTCGTCACGTCGCCGCCGGACTGGATCTCTGAGGAGGCGTTATGAACCCAAAAACTATCGCTATCGTCGGCGGCGGTCAGTCGGCGGCTATGGCTGCCGCTGCACTGCGCCAACAAGGATTTGACGGCGAATTACACCTGTTTTCCGATGAGCAACATCTGCCCTATGAACGCCCACCGCTCTCCAAAGCGATGCTACTGGACGACAATCCGCAACTTCAGCCGATACTCCCCGCTGACTGGTGGCGGGAACACAACGTACAGCTGCATCTGGGGGTTACTGTGCGGACGCTCGGCCGCCAAACGCATCAGTTGGTGCTGGCTAATGGGCAGAGTTATCCATGGGATCGGCTACTGATTGCGACGGGCGCTGCGGCACGCCCCCTTCCGCAACTGGATAAGCTGGGCGATCGTTGCTTCACCCTGCGCCACGCGGGCGATGCCGAGCGCCTGCGCGACAATTTATTGCCGGGCAAGTCGATTGTCATTGTCGGTGCGGGCACCATTGGTCTGGAACTGGCGGCCAGCGCGACTCAACGTGGCTGTCAGGTGACGGTAGTGGAGCTGGCGCCAACGGTCATGGGCCGCAACGCGCCTGCTCCGGTGCGCGACTATCTGCTAGCCCGCCACCAACTTGCGGGCGTGCGAGTACTGCTTAACAGCACTATTGAGCATGTCGAAGCAGGAGAGTGTCTCTCACTCACGCTACAAAACGGCGAAACTCTCACCGCTGATGCGGTGATCTATGGCATCGGTATCGTGGCGAACGATATGCTGGCCCGCGAAGCGGGGCTGGAGACGGCGAACGGCATTATCGTTGATATCGCCTGCACCACCTCCGATCCCGCGATTTTCGCCGCCGGTGACGTAGCGATAACGCGCCAGGCTGACGGTTCGTTAGTACGCGTCGAAAGCTGGGAAAACGCCAATTTTCAGGCACAGGTTGCCGCCGCCGCGATGCTCAATCAACCGCAGCCAGCAGCAACGCCGGGCTGGTTCTGGACCGATCAATATCGCGATAATTTGCAGTTTATTGGCGAAATGCAGGGAGATAGCTGGCTCATACGCGGCAATTCAGATGCGCAGAGAGCAATATGGTTTAACCTACAGGATGACGTGATTGTCGGCGCAGTAACGTTGAATCAGGGCCGAGAAATACGTTTATTGAGAAAATGGATTCAGGCAAAGAAAAAGCCGCCAGTGGCGGCTTTAATCGATGAAACAATCTTGCTTAAGTCAATATAACTGCCGGATGGCACTTCGTTTATCTGGCCTACATGTGAGTTACCTGTAGGCCGGATAAGATGTTTACACCACCATCTGGCAATCCGTATTACTTACGCGTAAACCGGGAAACGTGCACAGATATCCAGCACTTTACCTTTGACGCGCTCGATAACAGCTTCGTCATTGATGTTGTCCAGAACGTCACACATCCAGCCAGCCAGCTCTTTCACTTCAGCTTCTTTAAAGCCACGGCGAGTCACAGCCGGAGAACCGATACGGATACCGGAAGTCACAAACGGGCTCTTCGGATCGTTCGGTACGCTGTTTTTGTTAACGGTGATGTTAGCACGGCCCAGCGCGGCGTCAGCTTCTTTACCGGTCAGGTTTTTATCAACCAGATCCAGCAGGAACAGGTGGTTTTCAGTACCGCCAGAAACCACTTTGTAGCCACGGTTCAGGAACACTTCCACCATCGCTTTGGCGTTTTTGGCAACCTGCTGTTGGTAAACCTTGAACTCAGGCTCCATCGCTTCTTTCAGCGCCACAGCTTTCGCCGCGATCACGTGCATCAGCGGGCCGCCCTGCGCGCTTGGGAACACAGCGGAGTTCAGTTTTTTGTACAGCTCTTCGTCACCGCCTTTCGCCAGGATCAGGCCACCGCGCGGACCCGCCAGGGTTTTGTGGGTAGTGGTGGTCACAACGTGTGCGTGTGGAACCGGGTTCGGATAAACGCCCGCGGCAATCAGACCCGCAACGTGCGCCATATCGACGAACAGGTATGCACCGATGCTGTCGGCGATTTCGCGCATTTTTGCCCAGTCAACAACGCCGGAGTAAGCAGAGAAGCCACCGATGATCATCTTCGGTTTGTGCTCTTTGGCCTGCTTCGCCATGTCTTCGTAGTCAATTTTGCCGGACTCATCAATACCGTAAGGGATGATGTTGTACAGTTTGCCGGAGAAGTTAACCGGGGAGCCGTGAGTCAGGTGGCCGCCTTGTGCCAGGTTCATACCCAGAACGGTATCGCCCGGTTGCAGCAGAGCGGTATAAACAGCGAAGTTAGCCTGAGAACCAGAGTGCGGCTGTACGTTGGCGTAGTCAGCGCCAAACAGCTCTTTTGCACGATCGATAGCCAGTTGCTCAACGATATCAACGTACTCGCAACCGCCGTAGTAGCGCTTGCCCGGATAACCTTCAGCGTATTTGTTGGTCAGCTGAGAACCCTGCGCCTGCATAACACGCGGGCTGGTGTAGTTTTCGGAGGCGATCAGTTCGATGTGCTCTTCCTGACGTACTTTTTCCTGCTCCATAGCCTGCCACAGTTCGGCATCATAATCGGCAATGTTCATTTCACGCTTTAACATCCGCATCTCCTGACTCAGCTAACAATAGAATTTCGGCCTAAAAAGGCAGTCCCTAGGACTTCGGCCAACAGTATAACCGAATCATTCTTCGATAACAGGTCTTGACAAAGGATTTTACGCAAACGATTACCTTCGCGGTACGCAAGGCTTTGGAGAACAAAGGTCTGCTGAATTTCAACGGATTTCTTTTCAGGTTTGTGATGCAGATTTTTCACGATGTAACCTTTACAACGCAAAGTTACAAAGAACCATTTACAATGCAGGGGTATTTTTTATAAGATGTATTTGACATACATCATTAAAGTCTCAGATAGAAGGAAGACCGTATGCTTGACGCACAAACCATCGCTACAGTGAAAGCCACCATTCCCCTGCTGGTTGAAACAGGCCCGAAGCTGACCGCCCATTTCTACGACCGCATGTTTACGCATAACCCAGAGCTGAAAGAAATCTTCAACATGAGTAATCAGCGTAATGGCGATCAGCGTGAAGCGCTGTTTAATGCTATTGCCGCGTATGCCAGCAATATCGAAAATCTGGCGGCACTGTTGCCGGCTGTTGAGAAAATCGCACAGAAGCATACCAGCTTCCAGATTAAACCCGAGCAGTACAACATCGTAGGTGGCCATTTGCTGGCAACGCTGGACGAAATGTTCAGCCCAGGCCAGGAAGTTCTGGATGCATGGGGCAAAGCATACGGCGTTCTGGCGAACGTTTTCATCAACCGTGAAGCGCAAATCTACAGCGAAAATGCCAATAAAAATGGCGGTTGGGAAGGTACCCGTCCTTTCCGCATCGTGGCAAAAACTCCACGCAGCGCACTTATCACCAGCTTTGAGTTTGAACCTGTCGACGGTGGTGCAGTAGCTGAATATCATCCGGGGCAATATCTGGGCGTCTGGCTGAAGCCAGAAGGTTTCCCGCATCAGGAAATTCGTCAGTACTCACTGACCCGTAAACCCGATGGCAAAGGCTACCGTATTGCGGTTAAGCGTGAAGACGGTGGTCAGGTTTCAACCTGGCTGCACAACCATGCCAATGTTGGCGACGTTGTTCATCTGGCCGCACCTGCGGGCGATTTCTTTATGGACGTCGCGACCGACACCCCGGTATCTCTGATCTCCGCGGGCGTGGGACAAACCCCAATGTTGGCGATGCTGGATACGCTGGCGAAAGCGAAGCATACGGCGCAGGTTAACTGGTTCCACGCGGCAGAAAATGGCGATGTCCATGCCTTTGCTGATGAAGTCAATGAACTCGGCAAAACGCTGCCACGCTTTAGCGCACACACCTGGTATCGTGAGCCAACCGAAGCCGATCGCGCGAAAGGTGCGTTTGATAGCGTAGGTCTGATGGATTTGAACAAACTGGAAAGCGCAATTAGCGATCCGGCGATGCAGTTTTATCTGTGCGGTCCGGTTGGTTTCATGCAGTTCGCCGCGAAGCAGCTGGTCGGGCTGGGCGTGAAAAACGAGAACATTCATTACGAATGCTTCGGTCCGCACAAAGTCTTGTAATGTGTTACGCGAGTAGGCCGGATAAGGCGTTTACGCCGCCATCCGGCAATCACTCTACCTGATGCGCTACGTTTATCAGGCCTACAAATTAACGGCGCGGCTTAAATTGCCGCGTCGTCTTCTTCACCGGTACGAATACGAATAACGCGTGCCACGTCGAAGACAAAAATCTTACCGTCGCCGATCTTGCCGGTCTGGGCAGTACGGATAATGGTGTCGACGCAGGTATCGACGATGTCGTCGGTAACCACAATTTCAATTTTAACCTTCGGCAGAAAATCCACCATATATTCCGCACCACGGTACAGCTCGGTATGGCCTTTCTGACGGCCAAACCCTTTCACTTCTGTCACAGTCATACCGGTAATGCCGACTTCTGCCAGCGCTTCGCGGACGTCGTCCAGCTTGAAGGGTTTAATAATCGCATCAATCTTTTTCATGCTATTCCTTGAAAAGGTCGCCTGTCTTTTGATCGAATAAAGCTAACATAATCCGCAGATTTATTCTTTGAAATCGTTTGCATCCAGCTCGTGCCGAGAAAGCAATTTATAGAATTCGGTGCGGTTGCGCCCCGCCATTCTTGCTGCATGGGTCACATTGCCCTTGGTGATTTGCAGCAGCTTACGCAGATAGTTGAGCTCAAACTGGTTACGCGCCTCAACAAAGGTCGGCAGCGCGGTGTTTTCCCCTTCCAGCGCCTGCTCCACCAGCGCGTCGCTGATCACCGGCGAAGAGGTCAACGCCACGCACTGCTCAATCACGTTGACCAGCTGACGCACGTTGCCCGGCCAGCTGGCGGTCATTAACCGCTTCATGGCATCGGTTGAAAAGGCGCGTACGAACGGTTTGTGCCGTTCAGCAGACTGGCGCAGCAGATGGTTCGCCAGCAGCGGAATATCTTCCGTACGCTCGGCCAGCGCAGGGATCTTCAGGCTCACCACGTTGAGGCGATAGTACAAATCCTCGCGAAATTCACCCCGAGCCATCGCTTTGGGTAAATCGCGGTGGGTCGCAGAAACGATCCGCACATCAATGTCGATATCGCGGTTACTGCCCAACGGTCTGACTTTTCGTTCCTGCAACACGCGCAGCAGTTTCACCTGTAACGGCGCAGGCATATCGCCAATCTCATCGAGAAACAGCGTGCCGCCTTCCGCGGCCTGAAACAGCCCTTCACGATTGCTCACCGCACCGGTAAAAGCACCGCGCGCATGACCAAACAGTTCTGATTCCAGCAGTTGTTCCGGCAACGCGCCGCAGTTAATGGCAATGAAAGGTTTTTGGCTGCGCGGGCTGGCGTTGTGAATAGCCTGAGCGAAAACTTCTTTCCCGGTTCCGCTTTGGCCGTTGATCAAGACACTAACGTCCGATTGCGCCACCATCCGCGCCTGTTCCAGCAGGCGTAGCATCAGCGGGCTGCGGGTAACGATAGATTCGCGCCAGCTGTCATCGGTGGCGGGCGCAGACTGTTCCAGCGCCCCGTCAATCGCGTGATACAACGCGTCCTTGTCGACTGGCTTAGTGAGAAAACTGAACACCCCTTGCTGGGTCGCCGCAACGGCGTCCGGGATGGAGCCGTGAGCGGTCAGGATAATCACCGGCATTCCAGGTTGTACTTTCTGGATTTCAGTAAACAGCTGCATGCCATCCATTTCATCCATGCGCAGATCGCTAATAACCAGATCCACTTTTTCACGGTTCAGCACCCGTAACCCTTCCTGCCCACTTTCCGCGGTCACGACGCTGTAGCCTTCGCTGGTCAGTCGCATTCCAAGTAATTTCAACAGGCCCGGATCGTCATCCACCAGCAGCAGATGCGCGGGCTTACGGCTTATCATGGCGTAACCTCATCGGCAGACGGCGCTGCGCCTTCTTCGTTATCAGGCGTAGTGAGTTTATCGTTCCCGTGCAGCGCATCAGGATTGTAGTTACCGCCAGGTTTGCGCGTAGAAAGCTGGCGCTCAATATCGGTCAGATTCTCCAGCTTGCGGGTCGTGAGATCGAGCTGGGACTGCAAATGCTGTTGCTGTTGGCGCAGCGTATCGAGATCGCTGTCGGACGCCTGCTGGAGTTTACTGTAGCGCATACGCTCTTCGGCAAGCTGCAACTGCAACGTTTGGCTGCTGCGCCAGACCTGATACAGCGGACGTACCTGCGGCGGAATTTGCGGGCTTAACGCATCGAGGCGCGTAACAGCCTCCCGCCTTTCAGGCGGCGTAATGTTGGCATTATCGAGCAGGATCCCACGCCTGAAAGCGCCCTGCCAGGTATCTGTCATCAGGGTGCTGGCTTCACTACGCGCCTGCACCGGCATCAGGCGATTGGCACAATCTATCGCCCGCAGCCAGTACAACGGATTGGTTTCTGTAGACTGGCCAGACAGCGACCAGATATCCGTACAGTCGGTTGCAAGGTAGTCTGCCAGTTGATTAGGCGGAATTTTCTCCTGCGAGGGATCGCCGATAATATGATTCACCGCGTTCGGGACACAACCAACCAGCGCCAGGCACGGCAGGCTTGCGAGGATGACGCGACGAAGAAAATGTCGTTTAAGCATTCGGACAACAACGTATGGCATACTCACCAGACTTAGGTTTATTTTAGTGATTTTTCGCAGCAGCTAGCGGCAGTTCTATGCGAAAACAAACGTTTTGCGCATGGTCATCAACCAGATACAGCTTGCCCCGCATACGGCGGATGCAATCTCTGGCAATGCTTAGCCCCAACCCGCTTCCTTTTACCGCCCCTTTTCGCTGATGACTCCCCTGGAAAAAAGGCTCGAAGATCATGGTCTGTTCTGCTTCTGGAATCGGTGTGCCGGTATTCATTACATCGATGTATACCGTTGAGCCATGCAAACTGCTGCGGATCCAAATGTTACCGGATTCAGCACCATAGTGCACCGCATTGGAATAAAGATTGTCCAGCACGCTCATCAACAGCATCGGTTCTGCCAGGCAGGTGTTCACCGCAAGCGCAACATCAGTATGTATCATTTTGGCGCGAGCGGGCAGGCTATGCGCAGAAACAACGCTTTCCACCAGCGGCGTGATTTCCACACTTTCAAGTTCCACCTCGTCATCAGCCAGCTTGCGGTTGTAATCAAGGAGTTGTTCAATCAGCTTTTGCAGGTTGCGGCTGCTGTCATCCAGAATACCGACCACCTCTTTTTGCTCCGCTGTTAACGGGCCAACCACCTGATCGGCCAACAATTCGGTACCTTCGCGCATGCTCGCCAGCGGTGTTTTCAGCTCATGGGAAAGATGGCGTAAAAACTGATGCCGTTGCGACTCAAGCCAGGAGAGGCGTTCGCTTAACCAGATGATACGCTGCCCCACGGATCTCAATTCCCGTGGCCCGGTAAATAATACGCTATCCCCCAGCGAGCGCCCTTCTCCCAGACAGTTGATCATCCGTTCAATGCCCTTCACCGGACCGATAATCATGCGGGTAAACAGCAAGACCATCGCCAGGCTGACGAGAAACAGCACCAGTGCCTGCCAGCCAAAAAACTGCCCACGTTCGGCTATTTCCTGCTGTAACTGCTGCCCACGAGAAAAGATCACGGTACGCGTCGCTTGCACCATCTCGGTATTGGCATTGGCGAATGCTTCCAGTCGTGCAGCCGACACACTGTCAGGACCACTGTTTTTACACTGCAACTGCGCGAGATCGTTAAGATCCTGACGCAATGCCTGGTAGAGCTTGGTATCCGGCAACACCCCCGCATGCGCATCCAGCATGTCGCTGTAGCGTTTACGCTGGCTTTGGTAGACCCTGGCCAATGTTGGGTCATCAAGCACGCAGTATTGCCGATAGCTGCGCTCCATCTCCAGCGCGACGTTGGTCATCGCCTCGCTGCGTCTGGCATCAATCAGCGTGGTGCGGTTTGTCAGCGCAGCCTGCGCGCTCAGGGCATTCAGACTTTGCCATGCCTGCCAGGCCAGAACTAACAACGGCAGCAGGATAAGCAAGAAGGCCAACGTCACCAATTGACGTAAAGATCGGGGAAAAACTGACCAGCGCTTCAAGGCGTTACTCTCAATGGACAGGAATAGATTGATGCTAACTGAGGGGAACGCCAGATACAACAAAGCCGGGATTAACCCGGCTTTGTTATGGAATAAGGCGGTGCCTAACTCGACGTTTCGCCCGGAGGTTGATATGAGCAATGCTAATATCAGATGTTGGACGGCAGGCACCTTGTTGTGCGTCATTCGAAGTTTATGTAGCACGTCCCGAAGGGGCTGACATAAGAAGGTGAATGAGCCACTGGTTAATATTATGCAGCATCTGTGCCAATATTCAAAACACTTTATTTACACAATGATAAGTATGAAAAATATTATTATTTTCACAAATAACAATTCTGGCTGTTTTTTGTTCTCTCTGTCGCCAATAAGCAACACTTGCAGCACTTAAAAACAAATCCACATTAAATCAAATAATTAAACGTCTCTTTTTGACGACACCACAACCCTATCCATGTCGGCATTTCCCGACACTTTACTTTTAGGTGCAAGCGCTGAGTTTATTGCCGGATGGCGGCGTGAACGCCTTATCCGGCCTACAACCGCATTTTCCCTGTAGGCCTGATAAGCGTAGCGTCATCAGGCGGGTTCCATCCTGCAGACAAAAAAAAGCCCCTCGCGAAGAGGGGCTTGATGACTATTGCGCGAATTAACCGAGCTGTTTACGCGCGTTGCGGAAAATACGCATCCACGGGCTATCCTCGCCCCAGTTTTCCGGGTGCCAGGAGTTGCTCACGGTACGGAACACACGTTCCGGGTGCGGCATCATAATGGTGACGCGACCATTTTCAGTGGTCACTGCAGTAATACCGTTCGGCGAACCGTTCGGGTTAGCCGGATAGGTTTCGGTCACCTTACCGAAGTTATCAACATAGCGCAGCGCCACCAGACCTTTGCTCTCAAGCTGAGCCAGATGCGCACCGTCACGCACTTCCACACGACCTTCACCGTGAGAAACGGCAATCGGCATCATCGACCCCACCATATCGGCAAGCAGCAAAGACGGGCTTTGCGTCACTTCGACCAAGCTGAAGCGGGCTTCAAAGCGGTCAGAGTGGTTACGCACAAAGCGCGGCCACAGGTCACTTCCCGGGATCAGCTCACGCAGGTTAGACATCATCTGACAACCGTTACACACGCCGAGAGCCAGCGTTTGCGGGCGATGGAAGAAGGTTTCGAACTCATCACGGACGCGGTTGTTGAACAGAATCGACTTCGCCCAACCTTCCCCAGCGCCAAGCACATCGCCGTAAGAGAAACCGCCGCAGGCCACCAGCGCCTGGAAATTACCCAGGCCGATACGTCCGCCCAGCAGGTCGCTCATGTGCACATCGATGGCGTCGAAACCCGCACGGTGGAAGGCGGCTGCCATCTCAACGTGGGAGTTCACACCCTGCTCACGCAGTACGGCCACTTTGGGACGCGCACCGGTGGCGATGTACGGAGCGGCAACATCTTCGTTGATATCAAACGACAGTTTAACGTTGAGACCAGGGTCCGCATCGTTAGTTTTAGCGTCGTGTTCCTGATCGGCACATTCCGGGTTGTCACGCAGACGCTGCATCTGCCAGGTGGTTTCCGCCCACCACATACGCAGGGTAGTACGGCTTTCGCTAAACACCGGCTGGTCGTTAGCGGTCAGGTTGAAGCGGTCGCCTTCAACGGCTTTACCGAGGAAGTGTACGCAGTCTGCCAGGCCGTGGGCAGCCAGAATCGCTTCCACCGCCTCCCGTTCAGCAGCACGAACCTGAATCACCGCACCCAGTTCTTCGTTAAACAGCGCCGCCAGACGATCTTCACCCAGAGAGTGGATATCAGCGTCAATACCGCAGTGACCGGCGAAGGCCATTTCCGCCAGCGTAACCAGCAGACCGCCGTCAGAACGGTCATGATAGGCCAGCAGCTTACGCGCAGCGACCAGCGCCTGAATCGCATCGTAGAAGCCTTTCAGTTGCTCAACGTTACGCACGTCGGCAGGCTTATCACCCAGTTGACGGTAAACCTGCGCCAGCGACGTAGCGCCCAGCGCATTGTGACCAAGACCGAGGTCAATCAGCAGCAGGGCGTTGTCTTCAGTAGAGAGCTGCGGGGTAATGGTGTGGCGCACATCTTCCACGCGGGCAAAGGCGGTGATCACCAGCGACAGTGGCGAGGTCATTTCACGCTGCTCGTTACCTTCCTGCCAGCGGGTTTTCATCGACATAGAGTCTTTGCCCACTGGAATGGTCAGGCCGAGCGCCGGGCATAGCTCTTCCCCGACGGCTTTTACTGCTTCGTACAGGCCAGCATCTTCACCAGGGTGACCCGCAGCCGCCATCCAGTTTGCCGACAGCTTAATACGTTTGATGTCGCCAATCTGCGTTGCCGCAATGTTGGTCAGCGCTTCACCGACAGCCAGACGCGCAGAGGCAGAGAAGTCCAGTAGCGCAACCGGCGCGCGCTCGCCGATAGACATCGCTTCGCCGTAGTAGCTATCGAGGCTTGCGGTAGTGACCGCGCAGTTGGCGACCGGGATCTGCCATGGACCAACCATCTGGTCACGCGCAACCATACCGGTAACGGTACGGTCACCGATGGTCACGAGGAACGTTTTCTCCGCGACAGTCGGCAGATGCAGCACGCGGTTAACCGCATCTGCAATCGAGATTTCGTCACGATTCAGGGCATCGCCTTTGGCTTTCAGCGTCTGCACATCGCGGGTCATTTTCGGTGTTTTACCCAGCAGCACATCGAGCGGCATGTCGATCGGCTGGTTGTCGAAGTGGCTGTCGCTCAAGGTCAGATGCTGTTCTTCGGTAGCTTCACCAATCACCGCATACGGCGCGCGCTCGCGCTTACACAGTTCGTCAAACAGCGGCAATTGATCGGCAGCAACCGCCAGCACGTAGCGTTCCTGGGATTCGTTACACCAGATTTCCAGCGGACTCATACCCGGCTCGTCGCTGAGGATATCGCGCAGCTGGAACTTACCGCCGCGACCGCCATCGCTTACCAGCTCCGGCATAGCGTTAGACAGTCCACCCGCGCCAACGTCATGGATAAACAGAATCGGGTTCGCATCACCCATCTGCCAGCAACGGTCGATAACTTCCTGGCAACGACGTTCCATTTCCGGGTTGTCACGCTGTACGGAAGCGAAATCAAGATCGGCATCAGACTGGCCGGAAGCCATAGAGGAGGCTGCCCCGCCGCCAAGACCGATGTTCATCGCCGGGCCGCCGAGGACGATAAGCTTAGCGCCAACGACGATCTCGCCCTTCTGCACGTGATCGGCACGGATGTTACCGATCCCGCCTGCCAGCATGATCGGTTTATGGTAACCGCGCAACTCTTCGCCGTTGTGGCTGTTGACCTTTTCTTCATAGGTACGGAAGTAGCCGGTCAGCGCCGGACGACCAAATTCGTTGTTAAACGCTGCGCCGCCCAGCGGACCTTCGGTCATGATATCAAGCGCGGTAACAATACGGTCCGGCTTACCGAAGTCTTCTTCCCACGGCTGTTCAAAGCCAGGAATACGCAGGTTGGAAACGGAGAAACCCACCAGCCCGGCTTTCGGTTTTGCACCGCGACCGGTTGCGCCTTCATCGCGGATTTCGCCGCCGGAGCCGGTTGCCGCACCCGGCCACGGAGAGATGGCCGTCGGGTGGTTGTGAGTTTCAACCTTCATCAGGATGTGGGCTGGTTCCTGATGGAAATCGTAGCGGCCGGTTTTGTGGTCGGCAAAATAGCGGCCCACTTCAGAGCCTTCCATTACCGCAGCGTTGTCTTTATAGGCAGACAGCACGTGGTCCGGCGTGGTTTCGAAGGTATTCTTGATCATCTTGAACAGCGACTTCGGCTGCTGTTTACCATCGATAACCCAGTCGGCGTTAAAAATCTTGTGGCGGCAGTGCTCAGAGTTGGCCTGCGCAAACATGTATAGTTCAATATCGTTCGGGTTACGTCCCAGTTTGGTGAACGCATCCTGCAGATAGTCAATTTCGTCTTCCGCCAGCGCCAGACCCAGACGCAGGTTAGCGTCGATCAGCGCCTGACGCCCCTCACCCAGTAGATCAACGCTGGAGACCGGCGCCGGTTGGTGATGGGCAAACAGTTTTTCGGCATCGTTCAGCGCAGAGAAAACCGTTTCCATCATGCGGTCGTGCAGTTCGTCGGCCACCATCTGCCATTGCTCAGCTGTCAGCGTAGAGGCTTCTACATACCAGGCAATGCCACGTTCCAGGCGGCTAATCTGGTGCAGACCGCAGTTGTGGGCAATATCAGTCGCTTTAGAAGACCACGGGGAGATGGTGCCAGGGCGAGGCGTAACCAGCAGCAGTTTGCCTTCCGGGGCGTGGCTTTGCAGAGCAGGACCATATTTCAGCAGGCGTGCAAGCTGCGCGTGCTCATCTTCATTTAACGGTGCATTCAGATCGGCAAAATGGACGTACTCGGCGTAAATGTTGTGGACCTGGAGGTTGGCAGCCTGAAAACGTGCCAGCAGTTTGTTAATACGGAATGCAGACAGTGCAGGTGAACCACGCAGAATTTCCATCATAAGTCTCTCGTCTTCTAAGCTTTCGGTGTGCCCAAGTGGGGGAAACGGGCGTCATTATAAAGAATCTACCGCGCCGACGAAACCGTTTGCGTCGAAATAAAATCACGACCGTCACTTATCATCAAATGCGGTCAGATTTCTGAATAAGTTGCCAACTGACGCAAGTTTAAGCAAAATGCCGTTCATTAATGACGACTTCACTTCTTAATCAACACCACAGCAGACAGAGACAACGTACGGTTCAGAGAATTAACTAATTGAAAAAATTAAAGATTAATTATCTGTTCATCGGCATATTGACGCTGTTGTTGGCAGCGGCCCTTTGGCCATCTATCCCCTGGTTCGGTAAAGCCGAAAATCGTATCGCCGCCATTCAGTCGCGGGGAGAGCTGCGCGTCAGTACCCTTGATTCGCCATTAACTTACGCGACCCTCAACGGCAAAAAATTCGGTCTGGATTATGAACTGGCCCAGGAATTTGCCGACTACTTAGGCGTAAAGTTAAAAGTTACCGTACGCCAGAACATCAGCCAGCTTTTTGACGACCTGGATAACGGCAATGCCGACCTGTTAGCCGCAGGCCTGGTCTATAACAGCGAGCGGGTTAAAAATTACCAGCCCGGCCCGACCTATTATTCGGTTTCACAACAGCTGGTGTACCGGGTTGGGCAATACCGTCCGCGCACGCTTGCCACGGTGAACGAAAACCAGCTGACTATCGCCCCGGGGCACGTGGTAGTTAACGACCTCCAGCAGCTAAAAGAGAAAAAATTTCCCGATCTGAGCTGGAAAGTCGATGACAAAAAGGGCACCACCGAACTGCTTGATGATGTAATCGCCGGAAAGCTGGATTACACCATAGCCGATTCTGTCGCCATCAGCTTATATCAACGCGTGCATCCTGAGCTGGCCGTAGCGCTCGACGTCTCTGACGAACAACCGGTGACCTGGTTTAGTCGGCTGGACGATGACAACACGCTATCTGCCGCCCTACTGGATTTCTTCAACACCATGAATGAAGACGGTTCTCTGGCACGGCTGGAAGAGAAATATCTCGGGCATGGCGATGATTTTGACTATGTCGATACCCGCTCCTTTTTGCGCGCCGTAGACAGCGTGTTGCCGGACCTCAAGCCGCTGTTTGAGAAATATGCGCAAGAGATAGACTGGCGACTGCTGGCCGCTATCTCATATCAGGAGTCACACTGGGATGCGCAGGCCACCTCTCCAACCGGCGTACGCGGGCTGATGATGCTGACCAAAAATACCGCTCAGAGTCTTGGGCTGACCGACCGTACCGATGCCGAACAAAGCATCAGCGGCGGCGCGCGATATTTGCAGGACATGATGAGCAAAGTACCAGATACCGTCCCCGAAGGAGAACGCATCTGGTTTGCGCTTGCAGCCTACAATATGGGTTATGCGCACATGCTGGACGCACGGGCGCTGACGGTGAAAACCAAAGGCAATCCGAACAGTTGGTCCGACGTAAAACAGCGACTACCGCTGCTTAGCCAAAAGCCGTATTACAATAAGTTGACCTATGGTTATGCGCGTGGCCACGAAGCCTACGCCTATGTGGAAAACATCCGTAAATACCAGATTAGCCTGGTGGGATATCTGCAAGAGAAAGAAAAACAGGCGCTAGAAACGCAGCAACTGGCGCAGGATTACCCGGCGGTGACGCCCGCAGAGCTAATAGGTAAAGATGAATTCCCGCTTTCGGCGTTTCTGTCTCAGACGTCGTCAAACTACCTGTCGCACTCGCCTTCCCTACTGTTTTCACCGCAGAAAAAAGAGGGAAAGTAGTCCTGGTAGCCTGATAAGCGCAGCACCATCAGGCTGAGAGTTACTGATTAGCGGATTTTTTCAGGGCCTTAATTTCCTGCCGGCGCATGCGGAAGAAATCACTGAGCAGCGTGGCGCATTCATCCCGCAGTACCCCTTCGGTCACTTCAACCCGATGATTCATTCCAGGGTGATGCAGCACATCCATTAATGACCCGGCAGCCCCGGTTTTCGCATCGCGCGCGCCAAAAACGACCCGACCGATACGGCTGTGCACCATCGCGCCAGCGCACATCACGCACGGTTCCAGAGTGACGTACAGCGTGGCATCTAACAGGCGGTAGTTTTGCAGCACCAGGCCGCCCTGACGCAGCGCCATAATCTCAGCATGAGCAGTCGGATCATGATGACCTATCGGGCGGTTCCAGCCTTCGCCAATCACTCGGTTGTTATGTACCAATACCGCACCCACCGGGACTTCACGCTCATCCCAGGCGCGCTTAGCCAGCGTTAAAGCATGACGCATCCAGTATTCGTGGCTAAATTCAACATCTGACAAAGGGGTAACTCCAGTAATCAAAGCGGGCGCATTATACACGTCATACTTCAAATTGCATGTGCGTTGGCTATTCGAGTTGCTGAAGCTCTCCGCGCGGCGTGACGCGCCAGCGATGCTGGCAAAAAGAGAGCAGCGGATTGTCCTGATTACTGTCACTATAGCCACTGTAAAGCTGTAGCGGCGCGCCAATGTGGCGTTCCAGTTGTGTCACTTTCTCATGGCCCAGACAGCGCAGAGTCAGTACCCAGCCGCCGTATCCCCGCGCCATTTTGCTGGCAATCAGATTGACTCGCGGTAGCCATGGAGTATCAAAGTAAACCTGCTCGACCAGTGACTGTGGAGAGCCGGTAATAAGCCAGATATCAGCGTCAGAGCTTAACAGGTAGGTTGTCAGCCGCTGCTGCACGAGCGGAAACGCCGTCACGTTACTGCGAAACCAGCGCACAAAGTCGGCCTGATGCGCTTTCAGACACGCCTCGCTGCGGCCAAAAGTGCATCCCCATAACAGCAGGCTCATTGGCCAGCGGGCGGCACGTCCTTTTATCAGCAACGCCAGCGCAATCACCGGTAACAGAGGCAGCACAAGCAACGCGTTCAGCGGCTGGCGACGCAGCAGATAACGAATAAAACTACCGAACATATCCTGCTGGTGTAACGTGCCATCCAAATCAAAAAAGACAACGCGGCGCTGGTGATTGGTCAAACCTTATTCCTCTGGATCAGTGAATCCCAATAGCCAGGTAAACAAGAACCCGGCGATAACTGCTACCAGATAGCCTAACAGATAGAACATCACTTTTCCGGCAACAATCGTCAGTGCCAGCGGTAATCCGGAGATGCCAAAGGTGATGACCGTCGCCACCTTCCAGTAGCTAATCAGCGCCCCACCTACCGCGCCGCCAAGACAGGCACCGATAAACGGCTTACCCAACGGCAGCGTTACGCCAAAAATCAGCGGCTCGCCAATCCCCAGCAGTCCGACCGGTAGCGCCCCTTTGATCACTTTCTTTAGCCGCGCATTGCGGGTTTTCATCAAAACCGCAATCGCAGCACCTATTTGCCCAACGCCCGCCATCGCCAGGATCGGAAAGAGCGCGTTATAACCGTGCGCCTGGACCAGTTCAACATGGATGGGCACCAATCCCTGATGAAGCCCGGTAAGTACCAACGGCAGGAAGGTTCCCGCCAGCACGGCACCGACCAGAAAACCGCCGCGATCGATAGCCCAGGATGCGCCGTGAGCGATAGATTCAGAAATCCATCCGCCAAGCGGTTGCAGCGCCACAATCGCGATTACGCCGGTAATGATGGTGGTCAGCAGCGGGTTAAGGATAAGCTCCAGTGATTCTGGCAACAGCGCGCGGAATTTACGTTCGATCCAGCACATCAGCGCAACCACCAGCAATACCGCGATCACCCCACCGCGCCCCGGCTGCAACGCTTCGCCAAACAGGGTAATTTGCGCCAGCTGAGGGCTGGAGAGGATCCCCGCCATCACCCCGCCCATTGCCAGGGAGCCACCGAAAACTTTGGCGGTATTCACCCCGACCAGAATATTCATAATGGCAAATACGGCGCTGCCAAATATGCCCATCAACCCCAGCATATTTGGATAGTGGGTCGCAAAATCCCCCACGATATCCGGGCGCTTAAGGATGTTAATAATGCCGGTAATCAAACCGGAGGCGATAAACGCCGGAATAAGAGGGATAAAGACGTTCGCCAGCTTACGCAGCGCATCGCTCATCGGCGCTTTGTACTTCGCTTTGGCCTCTGACTTGGTGCGCTCAATATCATTGGCACCTGCTCGCTCGCCGCCATCGGCAATCAGGGAACGCATGGCATCCACCACTTTGGCTGCTTTACCGGGACCGACAATAATCTGGTGCTGTGCGCCCTGCTTCACGTAGCCGCTAACACCGGGCAGTTGCCTGAGGCGGGGAATATCGATCTGCCCGTCATCCTGAACTTCCACCCTGACACGGGTCATACAGTTTTCCAGACGCAGAATATTGTTCTCTCCGCCAACGCCCAGCAGGATGTCGCTGGCCAGCAACGCCGTCTTATCCATATACACCTCTTAGTGTTCTAACGCCGCGCGTAAAAAACCCTGGTGAGCGGCAAGTTTTTCGCGGGCGGCAGCAGCATCCAGGCCGGTGAGAGCCATTAAAATAGCCGGCTTAACATCATAATCCGTCTGCTTCAGCAGCGTTTCAGCTTGAGCACGCGCAATGCCGGTGGCTTCAACCACCATACGGCACGCCCGATCGACCAGTTTGACGTTGGTTGCCTGCATATCCACCATCAGGTTCTGGTACACCTTGCCAAATTTCACCATCGCGCCGGTGGAGATCATATTGAGCACCAGCTTTTGCGCGGTGCCGGATTTCAGTCGTGTTGACCCGGTCAGCGCCTCTGGCCCCACCACCGGAGAAATGGCAATGTCCGCTTCATGCGCGATAGGGGAATCCGGATTGCATGAAATAGCCGCCGTCGTACAGCCCACCGAACGCGCATATTTCAACCCACCAATGACATACGGCGTGCGACCAGAAGCTGCCAGCCCCACCACCAGATCCTGTGCGGTAAGATTGAGCGTACGCAGATCGTCTTCACCTAGCTGCGGGTTATCTTCTGCGCCTTCTACGGCCTTAAGCAGCGCACCCGGTCCCCCGGCAATCAGCCCAACCACCAGACCGTGCGGAACGCCGAAGGTTGGCGGGCATTCAGACGCGTCCAGCACCCCAAGACGCCCACTGGTACCTGCTCCCATGTAAATAATGCGTCCACCGGCTTTTAGCGCGTCAGCTGCCGCATCAACCGCGCGCGCAACTTCAGGAAGAGTTGCTTTTACTGCTTCTGCTACCAGCGTATCCTGTTGATTAAAACGATGAACCAACTCCAGAGTGGAGAGCGCATCCAGATCCATGGTCTGAGGATTGCGGGTTTCTGAAACTAACGCACCGAGATTCATTTTTTGTTCCTTAGGAATTTTTAATTCATAATAATCTGTCATAATGGAATATTATATTCACTAAGGCGAGTGATATTTTGTTTTGTAATCGCCATCACATTTTCGCCAGGAGAAAGCATGAACTGTTTAATTCGCATTCGTCAGCGTTATCAGGATCTCGCGCAAAGCGATAAAAAGCTTGCGGATTATCTTCTTGCTCAACCGGATGCTGCGCGTCATCTCAGTTCACAACAGCTGGCCTTTGAAGCGGGCGTCAGCCAGTCCAGCGTGGTGAAATTCGCGCAAAAGATGGGCTTTAAAGGATTCCCGGCACTCAAACTGGCGATTAGCGAAGCATTGGCCAGCAATCCCAATCCCCATTCCATTCCGGTACATAATCAGATTCGCGGTGACGACCCGATGCGAATGGTAGGCGAGAAACTGATTAAAGAGAACGTGGCGGCGATGCATGCGACGCTGGACGTCAACAGCGAAGAGAAACTGATGGAGAGCGTCACGATGCTGCGTTCAGCCCGCCGCATTATCGTGACCGGGATTGGCGCATCGGGTCTGGTGGCACAGAATTTTGCCTGGAAGCTGCTGAAGATTGGTTTTAACGCGGTGGTGGAACGCGATATGCACGCCCTACTGGCGACGGTGCAGGCGCTTTCGCCTAACGATCTACTGCTGGCCATTTCGTATACCGGAGAGCGTCGAGAGCTCAACCTGGCTGCGGATGAAACGTTGCGCACCGGCGCGAAAATCCTCGCCATCACCGGATTCACACCGAACGCCCTGCAGCAACGGGCAAGTCATTGTCTGTACACCATTGCCGAGGAGCAGGCCACGCGCAGCGCAGCGATTTCCTCCACCCATGCGCAAATGATGCTCACTGATTTACTGTTTATGGCGCTGGTGCAGCAGGATCTGGAGCATGCCCCGGAACGTATTCGCCACAGTGAGGCCCTGGTAAAAAAACTGGTCTGAGCAAAGAATGCGCGTATAATGCCCGCCCGATTTGTGATGTTTTGAGAGTTTCCTGATGGCCCTGTTAATCACTAAAAAGTGTATCAATTGCGATATGTGCGAGCCCGAATGCCCGAATGAGGCGATTTCGATGGGTGATAGCATTTACGAGATTAACAGCGACAAGTGTACGGAATGCGTAGGCCATTACGACACGCCAACCTGCCAGAAGGTGTGCCCTATTCCCAATACTATTTTGAAAGATCCGGCGCATGTCGAAACAGAAGAGCAGCTGTGGGATAAGTTTGTGCTGATGTACCACGCCGATAAACTTTAGCCGCGTCGCCATCTGGCGATGAAGCTCCTACCCTGCCCCTGCAACAAACGCATAACCCGTAGGCCGGATAAGACGCTACGCGTCGCCATCCGGCAACGTCCTGAATCTAACTTTCGATAATCACCGTGGCGCAGGCGTAGTGACGCTCATCGGCCAGCGTCACATGCATGTGCGCAACGCCGAGTTTTTCCGCCAGTTTTAACGCCTCTCCCCATAATCGCAGACGCGGCTTACCGAGTTCGTCGTTAAAGACTTCAAACTGATTAAACGCCAGCCCATTGCGAATACCCGTGCCAAAGGCTTTTGCTGCCGCCTCTTTGACTGCAAAACGCTTCGCCAGAAAACGCACCGGCTGCTGATGCGTTTCCCAGATTGCCCATTCGTTGTCGCTGAGCACACGTCTTGCCAGGCGGTCGCCGGAACGGGAGATCACCGCTTCGATGCGGGCAATCTCCACGATATCCGTACCTAATCCCAGAATCGCCATTAGCCACGCGCTTCCAGCATCAGGCGCTTCATTTCGACTACGGCCTCTTTCAGGCCGCTCATCACCGCACGTCCGATAATGGCATGGCCAATATTCAGCTCGTGCATTTCCGGGATCCGCGCGATAGCTTTAACGTTGTGATACGTCAGACCGTGACCCGCATTCACCTTCAGGCCAAGGCTTGCAGCAAAAGTCGCCGCTTTGGCGATACGCGCCAGTTCGCTGGCCTGTTCTGCGTCGGTTTTCGCATCGGCGTAACAGCCGGTGTGAATTTCAATAAACGGTGCGCCAACTTCCGCAGCGGCCTTAATCTGCTCTTCATCGGCATCGATAAACAGCGAAACCAGAATGCCTGCGTCCGCCAGACGTTTGCAGGCATCGCGCATCTTGTCACGCTGTCCGGCGACGTCCAACCCACCTTCAGTGGTAACTTCCTGACGTTTTTCCGGCACCAGGCAGCAAAAATGCGGCTTAGTCTCAACGGCAATCGACAGCATCTCTTCGGTGACGGCCATTTCCAGATTCATGCGCGTATCCAGCGTCTGGCGCAAAATACGTACGTCACGGTCGGTGATATGACGACGGTCTTCACGCAGGTGTACGGTAATACCGTCCGCGCCCGCCTGTTCAACGATAAACGCTGCCTGAACCGGGTCCGGATATGCGGTACCGCGTGCATTACGTAAAGTGGCAATGTGGTCAATGTTGACGCCTAACAGTAATTCGGCCATGACAATCCTCGTTTTTTATTTTCGCTTCGGCATAAACTGCCGGAATAATTCGCGGCTCTTTAAGGGCTTACCACCAAGATACGGCTTTAACGCCATGCGGGTAAAGCGTTTCGCGGCGCGAAGCGTATCAGCATCCGGAAATTCCCGCGATTCGAGTGCTTTCAGATGGCGTCCGGTAAAGGTGGCGTTATCAATCACTACGCTGGCGATAAACCCTTTTTCTTCCCGGTAGCGATAGGTCATGGTGTCGTCTACCGGCTCGCCGCTGCCTGCACAGTGGGTAAAATCGACGCCATACCCCAGATGACCAAGTAAGGCCAGCTCAAAGCGACGCAACGCAGGTTCTGGCGAACCCGTGGCGCCAGCCAGCGCCTGAATACAGTTCAGGTAATCGAAAAAGAGTGCAGAAAAGCGGGTTTCGTATTCGAGTACGCGCGAGATAAGCTCGTTAATATACAAGCCGCTGTACAGCGTGATTCCGCTAAGGGGGAGTGCCAGAGAAACGGCTTCGGCGCTGCGCAAGGTTTTGACCTCGCCACGTCCACCAAAGCGAAGCAACAACGGGGTAAAAGGCTGGAGTGCGCCTTTAAGATTGGAGCGTTTGGAACGTGCGCCTTTAGCCACCAGGCGCACGCGACCCGACTCTTCCGTGAAGACATCCAGCACGAGACTGGTTTCGCTCCAGGGGCGACTATGCAGGACAAAAGCGCGTTGCCATCCTTCCATATACTCGCCGTGTTTCAGAAGATGTGTTTAGACGTCGTCGCCGTAACCGAGGCTACGCAGCGCGCGTTCGTCATCGGCCCAGCCGGATTTCACTTTCACCCACAGTTCGAGGTGAACGGGCGCTTCGAACATCTCCTGCATGTCTTTACGCGCTTCGATGCCGATGGTTTTAATCTTGGCCCCTTTGTTGCCAATAACCATCTTCTTCTGCCCTTCACGTTCGACGAGGATCAGGCCGTTAATGTCGTAGCCGCCGCGTTCGTTAGAGATAAAACGCTCAATCTCCACGGTAACGGAGTACGGCAGTTCAGCCCCCAGAAAACGCATCAGCTTTTCACGTATGATTTCAGAGGCCATAAAGCGCTGAGAACGGTCGGTGATGTAATCTTCCGGGAAGTGATGAATAGCTTCCGGCAAATGCTTACGCACGATGCCCGCAACGGTATCGACATTCAAGCCGGTTTCGGCAGAAATCGGTACGATATCAAGGAAGTTCATCTGGCTTGCCAGGAACTGCAGGTGCGGCAGCAGATCGGCTTTTTCCTGAACGTTGTCGACTTTGTTGACGGCCAGAATAACCGGGGCTTTGCCATCACGCAGCTTGTTGAGCACCATTTCGTCGTCCGGCGTCCAGCGGGTGCCTTCGACAACGAAAATAACCAGTTCAACATCACCGATCGAGCTGCTCGCCGCTTTGTTCATCAGGCGGTTAATAGCCCGTTTTTCTTCCATATGCAGACCCGGGGTATCAACATAAATCGCCTGATACGCGCCTTCGGTATGGATGCCAACAATACGGTGACGTGTTGTCTGAGCCTTACGTGAGGTAATAGAAATCTTCTGCCCAAGCAGATTATTCAACAGGGTGGATTTGCCGACGTTCGGGCGACCGACGATAGCAATAAATCCGCAGTAGGTTTTCTCTTCGCTCATTCCAGCTCCAGTTTTTTCAACGCCTGTTCGGCGGCAGCCTGCTCAGCCTTACGACGGCTCGAACCTGTGCCAACCACCGGTTCACTCAGGCCGCTGACCTGGCAGTGGATAGTAAATTCTTGATCGTGCGCTTCACCACGGACCTGCACCACCAAATAAGACGGCAGAGGCAGGTGGCGACCCTGCAAATATTCCTGCAGGCGCGTTTTCGGATCTTTTTGTTTGTCGCCTGGGCTAATTTCATCCAGACGAGTTTGATACCAGTTAAGGATCAATTGCTCAACGGTTTGAATATCGCTGTCGAGGAAGACGCCGCCGATCAAAGCTTCAACGGTATCCGCCAGGATTGATTCACGACGGAAGCCGCCGCTTTTCAGCTCACCAGGCCCCAAACGTAAACATTCACCGAGGTCAAACTCACGGGCTAATTCTGCCAGCGTATTGCCGCGAACCAGCGTCGCGCGCATGCGGCTCATATCACCTTCATCCACACGCGGGAAACGGTGATACAGCGCATTAGCGATAACAAAGCTCAAAATAGAGTCGCCTAAAAATTCTAAACGCTCGTTATGTTTGCTGCTGGCGCTCCGGTGAGTTAATGCCTGCTGCAACAGCTCCTGATGATTAAAAGTGTAGCCCAGCTTCCGTTGAAGCCGATTAATTACGATGGGGTTCATGCGATACCAATAAATGAATGCGTCAACAATTCAGCACACGAAACAGACCTGATATACGCACTTCGCTGAGCCATCCGGCTTCGCCTGCATGCTTTTGTATACAAACCAACGCTGTTTCGTGTGCCGTGGCAACCTGTCGGTGCCAACCTAAAACTTCGGGGGAATATTCTATACACAACGACAAGGGATGTCGTTAGTCTGCGGGAATTTATCCGAGAAATAATTCACGCTGCCGCCGTAATGACGACAACGTGAACAATTATCGGTGATTAGTGAATGCCACCAATACGGCTTAAACGCACACCGGTCGGCCATTCACCTTCTTGCTTATCGAAACTCATCCAGATAGCGGTCGCTTTACCAACCAGATTCGCTTCCGGTACAAATCCCCAGTAACGGCTGTCCGCGCTGTTATCACGGTTATCACCCATCATGAAGTAGTGTCCCGGCGGAACGATCCAGGTTGCCAACGGCTGACCAGGTTGACGGTAATACATCCCCACCTGATCCTGCGCAATCGGCACGGTCAGAATGCGGTGCGTAACCTCACCCAGCGTTTCTTTACGCTCAGAAAGGCGAATACCGTTCTCTTTCGTTTCGTTCAGCGGAACTTCAAAGAAGCCGCTGGTCGCTTCACCGCCGTTACGACGAGCAAAGGTCTGTACAAAATCACTTGGCTGAACATCAGAGTACGTTACCGGCAACGCGTTTTCACACGCCTGACCGGAACGGCATCCTGGCTGAATAGTCACCTCTTTCGCCACTGGATCGTACGTTACTTTGTCTCCCGGTAAACCGACAGCACGTTTAATGTAGTCCAGACGCGGGTCTTCCGGGTATTTAAACACCACAATATCACCGCGTTTCGGATGACCGGTTTCGATCAACGTTTTCTGGTAAATCGGATCTTTAATCCCGTAGGCGAATTTCTCCACCAGGATAAAGTCACCGATAAGCAGCGTCGGCATCATCGAACCTGACGGGATCTGGAATGGTTCATAGATAAATGAACGCACCACCAGCACAATCGCCAGTACCGGGAAAACGGACGCCCCGGTTTCCAGCCAGCCTGGCTTAGGTGCCACTTTTTTCAGCGTAGCTTTATCCAGTGAATCACCTGCAGCAGCTTGCGCTGCTGCCTGACGCTCCCGGCGCTTTGGCGCGAAGATGAATTTATCTACGCACCATAAAATGCCCGTCACCAGTGTGGCAATCACCAGAATCAGGGCAAACATGTTCGCCATGCCAACTCCTTAAGATTATTTGCTGTCTTTACCGACATGCAGAATGGCGAGGAACGCTTCCTGCGGCAGTTCGACGTTACCGATCTGCTTCATGCGCTTTTTACCCTCTTTCTGTTTTTGCAGCAGCTTTTTCTTACGGCTGATATCGCCACCGTAGCATTTCGCCAGAACGTTTTTACGCAGCTGCTTAACCGTTGAACGCGCGATGATGTGCGTACCAATGGCCGCCTGGATCGCGATATCAAACTGCTGGCGAGGGATCAGATCTTTCATCTTCTCAACCAGTTCACGGCCACGGCTCTGGGAGTTGTCGCGGTGGGTAATCAGCGCCAGCGCATCGACACGTTCGTTGTTGATAAGGACATCAACACGCACCATGTCAGACGCCTGGAAGCGTTTGAAGTTATAGTCCAGCGACGCGTAGCCGCGAGAGGTCGACTTCAGACGGTCAAAGAAATCGAGTACGACTTCCGCCATCGGTATCTCATACGTCAGCGCCACCTGGTTACCGTGGTAAACCATGTTGGTCTGGACGCCACGCTTCTCGATACACAGGGTGATGACATTGCCAAGGTAAGCCTGCGGCAGCAGCATGTGACACTCAGCGATCGGCTCACGCAGTTCGTAGATGTTGTTCAGCGGCGGCAGCTTGGACGGGCTATCGACGTAGATAGTCTCTTTCGCCGTGGTTTCAACTTCGTAGACTACGGTCGGTGCGGTGGTGATCAGATCCAGATCGTATTCACGCTCCAGACGTTCCTGAATGATCTCCATGTGCAGCAGACCAAGGAAGCCACAACGGAAGCCGAAGCCTAGCGCGGTAGAGCTTTCCGGCTCGTAGAACAGGGAGGCGTCGTTCAGGCTCAGCTTGCCAAGCGCGTCACGGAAGTTTTCATAGTCGTCAGAGCTCACCGGGAACAGACCAGCGTAAACCTGCGGCTTCACTTTTTTAAAGCCTGGCAGCGGTTTGTCTGCCGGGTTACGCGCCTGCGTCAGGGTATCACCAACCGGTGCGCCGAGGATGTCTTTAATCGCACAAACCAACCAACCTACCTCGCCGCATTTCAGCTCGGTACGGTCAACTTGTTTTGGCGTGAAGATACCCAGACGGTCGGCGTTATAGACCTGACCGGTGCTCATCACTTTAATTTTGTCGCCTTTACGCATGGTGCCGTTTTTAATACGCACCAGTGACACCACGCCAAGGTAGTTATCGAACCAGGAGTCGATGATCAGCGCCTGCAATGGGCCTTCCGGATCGCCTTCCGGCGGCGGAATGTCGCGTACCAGACGTTCAAGAACGTCAGTGACGCCAACGCCGGTTTTCGCCGAGCAGCGAACGGCATCCGTCGCATCGATACCGACGATATCTTCGATCTCTTCCGCTACGCGTTCAGGATCGGCGGCTGGCAGGTCAATTTTATTCAGTACCGGTACTACTTCCAGATCCATTTCCATGGCGGTATAGCAGTTAGCCAGGGTCTGCGCTTCTACGCCCTGTCCGGCATCAACCACCAGCAATGCGCCTTCACAGGCAGCAAGCGAGCGGGAAACTTCATACGAGAAGTCAACGTGGCCCGGGGTGTCGATAAAGTTAAGCTGATAGGTTTCACCATCAGATGCTTTGAAATCGAGCGTCACGCTCTGCGCTTTGATAGTAATACCGCGCTCACGCTCAAGATCCATCGAGTCGAGAACCTGCGCTTCCATTTCACGGTCAGACAGGCCACCGCAGATCTGGATAATACGGTCAGACAGCGTCGATTTACCGTGGTCGATGTGAGCTATGATTGAAAAGTTACGTATGTTCTTCATATAGTGTAATTATTGTGCCTTACGCCCGCCGGAGCAGGCTCTGAGAAGTCGCTGATCTGAGCTTAACGTCTGTTTAAGTGAAACGCCGCATTCTACACTACAACGCTGAGGCGAGGAAACGTTCATAGAGCAAGGATAGCGGGAACTGGAAACAACCTTGCAAAGTCGGTGAAACTTTTGCCGGATGGCGTCATAAACGCCTTATCCGGCCTACGCTTGCATCTGAGCACGCTGTAGGCCTGATAAGCGCAACGCCATCAGGCAAAGATATCACTGCTGGGTTTCGACGCGAATAAGATCGGGTGGGAGAGCAACGTTCAGAATGACCGGCTGCCAGGTTTCGCGTTCAGCAAGCTTACGAGAGTATCCACGAGCAATCAGGAATCCGCCCACGCCCCCCAGCACTGCGCCGCTTAATGCGGCAAGATCGGAACCAAACAGCACCTGGAACAGCGCAGCGAAAAGAAACAGTCCTGCCAACGGAGACATGTAGACCAGCATCGCCGATCCCAGCAGGCTACCTTCGGCAATGCCCAGTTCAACTTTTTGACCAGGGGTCAAGGGTTCGTCGCAGGGCACCACGATGGTGTGTGTGGTCTGTGGCCCCAGTTTGTTCAGCACGCGGCTCCCGCATCCGGCCCGGGAAGCACAGCTGCTACATGATGCTTTAACATCGCAGCTGACCGTCGCCAGACCATTTTGCCAGGAGACGACCGTCGCCCACTCTTTAATCATTGTGCTGCCCTGAACTTGATATTGTCCGCGATACGCTTCGCCGTTTGCGGTGGAAGCTCGCCCACAATCGTAATCTCCGCGTTATCACGCACGCTGGTGCTGACCGTTCTGCGGCCAGTACGCAGCAGTTGATCGGCACTGTTCTGCGTCGCACGGTTTACGTTCACGGAGAAACTAAACAGGCCATCAGAATAAAGGCGTGATTCAATCGGCATGTTATCCATCGTCGGCAGCGGACGTCGACTGCTTGAGACCTCACTGAAACCTTGTGGCAACCACGACGGACTCCAGTTGAAGTTGGTTTTCTCGCCCGCAGGAACAGACAGCAACGGTGGTAAATTCGCTTTTGCTAACGTCTGCATGCTGTCGCTAACACCGTTATTCACGGTAAAGGAGATTACACGGAACTGTTCCAGCGTTTCGCCATCACGATCGAGGAGATCGACACGCATCGGCAGTTTGGTCTCCGTGTCCATCCAAACGATATAGCTGTAACGGGTGCCGTCACGCGCCACAACGCGGATCACTTCACAGAGCCGATCGGCAATACGGGTGCGGCCTACTGAGATAAAATCATAGTAGGGAGCAAGGCGTTTGAAATCGGTGTAAATCAGGGATGGCAGAGAGTCAACGATATAATCGCCGTTCAGCGTGAACGGTTCGAGGCCAGGCTCAAAATAGCTAATTTCGTTGCCGCGTTGCACCACTTCCCGGCGCGGTCCATCCATTTGTAATAGTTGCGCGAGTGGACGGTTATCCTGGCGGGCATGACGATAACGTAGGGATTCAACACCCTGCTTATTGATGCTGACAAATGACAGCTCATAGGTTAGCGACTGGCTGGCCAGATTCATCTGCTGCAACAACGCCCCGGACGCAGGATTGGCCGAGGCGTTTACAGAGAAGAACAGGCTACCAGCCACAAGTGACATGGCAAACCAAAGTTGCTTCATTACTGCGATTGCGTTCCTAAAGTTTGAATTCCTGGCACCTGAACAGCGGCTTGCTGTGTTTGCGCCTGCTCAAACTGAAGCTGTTCAGAGTGCAGTCGACGTTGCAATTCGTAATCCTGCAACATGGCATTAATACGACGACGCTGCTCCTGTACCTGCTGTTGTTGACCGCCGCTGGCCGTCGCGTCAGAAGGTACACCCAAGCTAACCGGACTGGCTTTACCCATCATCGGTAATGTATTAAACACCGGCGTTTCGGGCTGCTGGGACGTTTCAGATTGCCCATTATAGTGCTGGACGCCAACGATAACTGCAAGTGATACGCACGCGGCCACACCCATTTGGGTAAGCTGCGCGGCCCACGGACGCATTTTCTTCCAGAATGGCATTTTCTGCCACTGGTGCGGTGCTGGCTGGGCCTCAGGAATCAATGGCGCCGTCTGACGTACTGGCTCATCCTGGATGGCGGCCATTACGCGGGCGGAAATATCGAAATGGAGAACGTCGGCGGTATCACCTCGCATGGAATCGCGAATCAGGTGATAACTCTCCCAGGTTTTTTGCATTTCCGGGTCGTGAGTTAGCTCTTTGAGTAACTCAGTATCCAGCGTTTCGCCATCCATTAAAGCGGAAAGTTTCTCTTTCTGCATGCCTAATACCTTTTCCAGTATCCCGCTATCGTCAACGCCTGATAAGCGGTTGAACTTTATTATCAATAGCTTCCCTCGCTCGGAAGATACGTGAACGCACCGTACCTACCGGACAATCCATGATAGCGGCTATCTCTTCATAGCTCAGGCCATCCAGCTCCCGCAAGGTTATTGCCATGCGTAAATCTTCCGGGAGGGACTCAATAGTTCGGAAAACTATCTGTCTCAGCTCTTCTGACAACATTAAGTTCTCAGGGTTCGAAATTTCTTTCAGCGCACCGCCACTTTCGTAATTTTCTGCTTCAATCGCATCAATGTCACTGGAAGGTGGACGACGCCCCTGAGCGACCAGGTAATTCTTCGCTGTATTGACTGCAATACGATACAGCCAGGTATAAAAAGCACTATCTCCCCGGAACGAGTCCAGCGCACGATAGGCTTTGATAAATGCTTCTTGTACTACATCGGGTACATCACCCGACGGTACATAGCGAGAAACCAGACTCGCCACCTTATGCTGATAGCGCACTACCAGTAGGTTAAAGGCTTTCTGATCTCCCTTCTGGACCCGTTCTACCAGGACCTGGTCCGTTAACTGCTCGCTCATCCGAGGTAAAGTCTCCCCAAACCAAATTTCCACGCGCTTTCGAAACGCCACTCCATCAGCTTCACTATGAGCAAGCAAATGCTTAGAGTGCTCAAGTTTCGTAAAGTTCCGTTACGCATTGTTTTTTGTTTGTCATGTTGTAGACAGGTCTTATCTCTCATTATAAGTCTACATAACCCGATCAACGCACTATCTGTACAGAAATGCCCATTTCACCGCTTGCAGAGTAACCCAACGGGCACTTTATTTCATCACATAATCTGATGCTAACGGCCTGCTTCACAAAATATTTTTGCCTATTTCGTCCTCGTCATGCTTTTCTTTCATGTTTAGTCATTGCAACACATTTAAAAATAAAACGTGCAGTATCGCGCAATGTGGTGCTATGGTGACCAAACACTGTTTAGTAAATTAAACAAACATCATGAATACGACTCCTGAATTATCCTGTGACGTGCTGATCATTGGCAGCGGGGCTGCCGGACTCTCACTGGCGCTGCGCCTGGCTGAAAAACATCAGGTTATTGTCCTGAGCAAAGGGCCGGTCAGCGAAGGCTCGACATTTTATGCCCAGGGGGGTATTGCCGCGGTTTTCGATGAAACCGACAGTATCGACTCCCACGTTGAAGATACGCTGATTGCCGGGGCCGGGCTGTGCGATCGCCATGCGGTTGAATTTGTCGCCAGCAATGCCCGCACCTGCGTTCAATGGCTTATCGATCAGGGCGTCTTATTCGATACACAGGTTCAGCCTAACGGCGAAGAGAGCTATCACCTGACCCGTGAAGGCGGTCACAGCCATCGACGCATCCTGCACGCTGCGGATGCTACCGGCAAAGAAGTCGAAACCACCCTCGTCAGCCAGGCACAAAATCACCCCAATATCCGGGTTCTTGAGCGTAGCAACGCCGTCGACCTGATTGTCTCCGATAAAATCGGTCTGCCGGGAACGCGTCGGGTTGTCGGCGCATGGATCTGGAATCGTAATAAAGAAGCCGTCGAAACCTGCCATGCGAAGTCGGTAGTGTTGGCCACCGGCGGCGCATCAAAGGTGTATCAATACACTACCAATCCGGATATTTCCTCGGGTGACGGGATTGCAATGGCCTGGCGCGCAGGATGCCGCGTCGCCAACCTGGAGTTTAACCAGTTTCACCCGACTGCGCTGTATCATCCGCAGGCACGCAATTTTCTGCTGACCGAAGCGCTGCGCGGCGAAGGCGCGCACCTGAAGCGCCCGGACGGTTCACGCTTTATGCCCGATTTTGACGAACGTGGCGAACTGGCTCCCCGCGATATTGTCGCCCGCGCCATTGATCATGAAATGAAGCGCCTTGGTGCAGATTGCATGTTCCTCGATATCAGCCATAAGCCGGAAGAATTTGTTCGTCAGCATTTCCCGATGATTTATGAAAAGTTGCTGGGACTGGGCATTGATTTAACCAAAGAGCCGGTTCCCATCGTGCCTGCCGCGCACTATACCTGCGGCGGTGTGATGGTGGATGACTTTGGCCGTACCGATGTCGACGGGCTGTATGCGATCGGCGAAGTGAGTTACACCGGCCTGCATGGCGCCAACCGGATGGCATCGAACTCATTGCTGGAGTGTCTGGTTTATGGCTGGTCCGCGGCTGAAGATATCGACAGGCGCATGCCTTATGCTCGCGGCGTTAGCACGCTCCCGGGCTGGGATGAAAGCCGGGTAGAAAATCCGGATGAGTTGGTTGTTATCCAGCATAACTGGCATGAGCTGCGGCTGTTTATGTGGGATTACGTCGGTATTGTGCGTACGACCAAGCGCCTGGAGCGCGCTCTGCGCCGTATCACCATGCTGCAACAGGAAATCGACGAGTATTACGCCCATTTCCGCGTGTCGAACAATTTGCTGGAACTGCGTAACCTGGTGCAAGTTGCGGAGCTGATTGTCCGCTGCGCAATGATGCGCAAAGAGAGTCGGGGCCTGCACTACACGCTGGATTACCCAGAACAGCTTCCTGAGTCGGGCCCGTCTATTCTCTCACCGCTAAGTCATCACATAAACAGGTAAAACGCCTGGGTCAGCGCCGTATAACCTTCAGAGTAACGTTGGTCTGGCCCACGAATCACCAGCCTGTCGCTAAAGCACTCCCCGGCCTGCGGGGAGAATGCCAGCAACACCCGATGCGGTAGCCGGGCTTCCGTTTCTGCTACATCCGTACGTAATCGCAGATGCCAGCCCATACTTAATGCCTGCTGGGTAAACGCGTTCCCAATCTGTTCCGGCAGCACTACACAAAAAAATCCTTCTTCCGTAATGCTGTCCGCCGCCAGCGTAAGCAACGCCTGGTGATCGAGCGAGGTGGTATAACGCGCTTGCTCACGCTGCGGTGTAGCGCATTCCACGCCCTGTTCATAATAGGGAGGATTGCTGATTATCAAATCAAAACGCACGGTCTGACGCGGTATCCACTGTTGCGCATCTTCTGTATGAACACTCACGCGATGCATCCACGGAGATTGCGCGATGTTCTCCTGCGCCTGCTGCGCGGCGTCGACATCAAGCTCCACGGCGTCAATGATGACGTTTTCATCAGTGCGCTGGGCCAGCATCAGCGCCAACAGGCCGCTCCCGGTACCAATATCCAGGATCCTTTTTACGCCCGCAACGGGGGCCCAGGCTCCCAATAAAATGCCGTCTGTTCCGACTTTCATTGCACAGCGATCGTGTGCCACAAAAAACTGCTTAAAAGTAAATCCATTACGTCTCAGTACGGATGTAGACTGGGGCATGAAGAACAACCTTCCTGGAAAAAAAACGATAACATAGGATAAAAACAATACCTGAGAAGGTATATCCATACAAACAGATGAAGATTGCAGCCGTAACGTCTATAATCAGCGCCCCACTCAGAGGTAGAACATGACTGTAACGACTTTTTCCGAACTTGAACTCGATGAAAGCCTTCTGGATGCCCTCCAGGAAAAAGGTTTCACTCGCCCGACCGCCATTCAGGCTGCCGCCATTCCGCCTGCGCTCGATGGCCGTGATGTACTCGGTTCTGCGCCGACAGGCACCGGTAAAACGGCGGCATATTTGCTGCCAGCGTTGCAGCACCTGCTCGACTTCCCGCGCAAGAAATCTGGTCCGCCGCGCATTTTAATCCTGACACCAACGCGCGAACTGGCGATGCAGGTTGCCGAACACGCTCGTGAGCTGGCGAAGAATACGCATCTGGATATCGCTACGATTACCGGCGGCGTGGCTTACATGAACCACATGGAAGTCTTTAGCGAAAACCAGGACATCGTGGTCGCCACCACGGGTCGTCTGCTGCAATACATTAAAGAAGAAAACTTCGACTGCCATGCGGTTGAAACGCTAATTCTCGATGAAGCAGACCGTATGCTGGACATGGGCTTTGCCCAGGACATCGAGCATATCGCCGGTGAAACACGCTGGCGTAAGCAAACCATGCTGTTTTCCGCCACGCTGGAAGGCGATGCGATTAAGGATTTTGCCGAGCGTCTGTTGGAAGACCCGGTCGAAGTCTCAGCGGATCCGTCCACCCGTGAACGCAAGAAGATCCATCAGTTTTACTATCGTGCCGATGACATCGAGCACAAAACTGCCATGCTGATCCACCTGTTAAAACAGCCAGAGGCGACCCGCTCAATTGTTTTCGTACGCAAACGCGAGCGTGTGCACGAACTGGCAGGCTGGCTGCGCCAGGCTGGCATTAATAACTGCTATCTCGAAGGCGAGATGGTGCAGAACAAACGTAACGAAGCAATCAAACGCCTGACCGATGGCCGCGTGAACGTGCTGGTAGCAACCGACGTCGCCGCTCGCGGGATCGATATTCCGGACGTCAGCCACGTGTTTAACTTCGACATGCCGCGCAGTGGCGATGCCTATCTGCACCGTATTGGCCGTACCGGTCGTGCTGGCCGTAAAGGCACTGCGATCTCTTTGGTTGAAGCGCACGACCACCTGCTGCTCGGCAAAGCGAGCCGCTATATTGACGAACCGCTGAAAGCTCGCGTCATTGACGAACTGCGTCCAACCACGCGCGCGCCAAGTGAGAAATCTAACGGTAAGCCATCCAAGAAAGTGCTGGCGAAGCGCGCTGAGAAAAAGGCGAAAGAGAAAGAGAAGCCGCGGGTGAAAAAACGTCACCGTGACGCCAAAAATATCGGCAAACGTCGTAAGCCGAGCGGAGCTGCTACCCAGCAGTCCGACAAAGAGTAAACCGAATGCCGGGCCATTTAGCCCGGCATTTTTTCACGTGATGCAAAACTCTCTTCAATACACTCAAGAAACACCCGCATCGCCGGGCTAACGACTTTTCCGGCATGATAACCACACAATGCCGTAATTAACTCAGGTTGTTCACTGAACGGTAATTCAATCAACTCCCCTGAACGTAACTCCTTCTCGACGGCAAAATGCGGCAAAAAGCTGATCCCAAGATTTGCCGATACGCACTGCTTAATGCTTTCAATGCTCCATAACTCAATGGTATTTTCCAGCGTAATCTGTCGTTTACGCAGTAGCCCCTCGAAGCGTTGTCTGAAAATACATTGCGGCTCATTAATGATAAAACTGCAGGGAATGTGCTGGTTATGCTGAGTAAAATCAACGTGCTGAAGCAGTGGCGAAGCAACTAATGCCAGTGACTGATCGCCAAGCGGTATCAACTCCAGGGCATCGTCATTACCCACCCGATAAAACACCCCCAGATCAACATCATCACTGAGCAACGCATCGCGAATGACATAACAATTGAGCGACTGTAAAGACAACCGCACATGAGGCGCGCGTTGTTTAAATCGCTGTAAAACCTGCGGCATTTTATACGCCAGCAGCGTTTCGCCTGTTGCGACACGTAGATCGCCGCTCGGCTGCGCATCCTGATGTGCCGACTGTCGAATCGATGCCATCACGCGCGTCAGGTCATGGATATGCGGCATCAGCCGTTTTCCCTCACTGGTGAGACACATCCGGCGACCAATTTTTTCAAACAACTGCACCGACAGCTCTTGCTCAAGCTGTTGAATATGAAAGGTAACCGTTGATTGCGTACAGCACAGTTTTTGTGATGCCCGCAGAAATGAGCCCTCTTCCACCACCGTTTTTAGCGTAATAAACCGACGTAAATCCATCCGCACCAACCCATCGAAAATATCGAATTCAGAATGCAAAAACATTCATTTTTTTTAATGTTTTGCCTCGGGTACTGTCTATCAAAACAGAGGAGATAACAAGTGACCCCCATGCTTTTAAGTGCATTCTGGACCTATACATTGATTACCGCGCTAACCCCCGGACCAAACAACATCCTTGCGCTCAGTGCCGCGACGTCACACGGTTTTCGTCAGAGTACACACGTACTGGCCGGAATGAGTCTGGGCTTTTTAATCGTCATGATGATGTGCGCCGGGATTTCATTTTCACTGGCGGTCATGGATCCAGCCATCATCCACTGGCTTAGTTGGGCTGGAGCCGCTTATATCCTGTGGCTGGCGCTGAAGATCGCTACCAGCCCGACCTCGAACGATAGATTGCAGTCAGAGCCGATTAGCTTCTGGGCAAGTTTTGGCTTGCAGTTTGTTAACGTGAAAATCATTTTGTACGGCATTACCGCGTTATCCACGTTTGTATTACCGTACACTCAGGACGCCCACTGGCTGATTGGGGTGAGTATTCTGTTAGCGCTGATAGGCACCTTCGGGAATGCCTGCTGGGCGCTGGCGGGCCATCTTTTTCAGCGCGTTTTTCGCCGTTACGGTCGACAGTTGAATATCATTCTGGCGCTGTTGTTGGTGTATTGCGCGGTGAGGATCTTTTACTAACAGATGCAAAAAAGCGGAAGACGCACTGGCATCTTCCGCTTTTTGATTCTCTGCTAAACGGGGTTATTCCCCGTGAGCCTTACAGGCTCTCAGTAAAGGTACGAGCAATAACGTCGCGCTGCTGTTCTGGGGTCAGAGAGTTGAAACGCACTGCATAACCAGAAACACGGATGGTCAGCTGCGGATATTTTTCCGGATGCTTAACTGCATCTTCCAGCGTTTCGCGACGCAGAACGTTCACGTTCAGGTGCTGACCACCTTCCACGCGGACTTCCGGCTGTACGTCTACCGGTACTTCACGGTATTCGATTTCGCCCAGTTTGCTGACTGCAACGACTTCATCAGCATTGAAACCTGCTTTCGCAACGATGCAGCGTGCTTCGCCTTTTTCGCTGTCCAGCAGCCAGAAAGAGTTCAGCAGGTCGTCGTTTGCAGCTTTAGTAATCTGGATACCTGTAATCATTTGATGCCTCCCCGGCAAAATTATTTGATCTCGGTTGGCCGTCATCCGGCCAATTGGTAAAACCATTGTTGCTTGAGTGTATATATACCCCTCACACACCCTTGAATCTTTGATTTAAATCAAAAAAAACCACACATGAAAAGTGGTGATAGGTGGATTTTATTGTTTTACATCAACTTACGCCATATGCGCAGCTAAACTTTTTACATAAATTTTCAACTATCTTTAAGGGGTAGACCATTGAGAAACGTACAGAATTTTGCGACGCCGAAAGAAGCAGTTAAGCTAGGGGGATTGAAAATTCGCAGGAGAGCGAGATGGCCACCGAATTAACCTGGCACGATGTGCTGGCTGAAGAGAAACAGCAGCCTTATTTTGTTAACACACTGCATACTGTTGCCGGCGAGCGTCAGTCAGGAATGACAATTTATCCGCCGCAAAAAGATGTGTTTAACGCTTTTCGCTTTACCGAGCTTGGTGACGTGAAAGTTGTCATCCTGGGTCAGGATCCTTACCACGGTCCAGGCCAGGCACACGGTCTCGCGTTCTCTGTCCGCCCCGGCATTGCCACTCCACCCTCATTGCTGAACATGTACAAAGAGCTGGAGGCAACGATTCCAGGTTTCACGCGCCCAACACACGGATATCTGGAAAGCTGGGCACGTCAGGGGGTACTGTTACTCAACACCGTACTCACCGTCCGCGCCGGTCAGGCACATTCTCACGCCAGCCTTGGGTGGGAAACATTTACCGATAAAGTCATCAGTCTGATTAACCAACATCGGGAAGGCGTGGTTTTCCTGCTCTGGGGTTCTCACGCGCAGAAGAAAGGCGCGATTATTGATACGCAGCGTCACCATGTGTTGAAAGCGCCCCACCCATCACCGCTCTCTGCGCATCGCGGTTTCTTTGGCTGCAATCACTTTGTACTGGCGAATGAATGGCTGGAACAACGAGGTGACAAGCCAATTGACTGGATGCCGATATTACCCGTAGAAAGCGAGTAAAAAAATGCCAGCGATTCGCTGGCATTTTATTATCAGGCTTTGTTCTGACGCCACCACTCCGCGAGCAGCACGCCTGTTGCCACAGAAACGTTGAGCGTTTCTACCTTGCCAGTGCCGTCAATCGCTATGCACAAATCGTCGGCTGAGCATGCTGCTTCTGGCAGAGCTTCACGCTCACGCCCTAATACCAGCACCATTTTTTCCGGCAGGGTGGTAGTAAACAGCGGTTTGCCTTTCCCGCTTGAGGTCATCACAACCGTGTAACCCGCCTGGCGGAAGTCGTCCAGCACATCAACAATGCTGTCGCCGGTAATCGGCTGAACGTGCTCAGCTCCGCCTTCAGCTGTACGGATGGCCGCACCTGATTCCAGCAGCGCCGCATCCTGAACCACTACGCCTTTCACACCGAAGTGCGCGCAGCTACGCATCATGCCGCCCAGGTTATGGGGGTTAGCGATATCTTCCAGTGCCAGCACGCAATCCTGCGCCCCTGCCTGACCAACCCATTGCTTAACGGTAGTACCGTTACGTTTTTTGATCAGGAAACAGACGCCGCCATGGTGTTCGGTGCCAGAGGCTTTCGCCAGCTCGGCTTCGTCAACCACGTGATAGGCTTTGCGGTTTGCCGCCATCCAGCGTAATGCTTCTTTAAAGCGCGGGGTTACGCTCTGAACAAACCAGGCGCGAACGATGGCGTCCGGGCGACTCTGGAACAGAGCCTGGCAGGCATTCTCACCGTAAACGCGGGTTTCTTCCGCGCGCTGACGGCGTAATACTTCAGGATCGATAAAGCTCTTACCGCTAATACCGCCGTGATCGGCTTTATCCGCTGCGTCATCATTCGGTGCGCGGGACACGGTACGCCACGGTGAATCTTCACGTCTGCGGTCACGTTCTACATCGCGGTCACGACCACGTTCACGACCGCGTTCGCTGTTCGGACCCTTTCGGTCATCACGGGCAGGGCGACGACCGCCTTCGGCTCGGGAAGTACCGGGGCGACCACCGCCTTTGCCAGTACGTGGATTTTGGGTGCGTTTATCCGAGTCATCGTCACTGCGGACGTACATCACTTTGACCTTGCCGTTTTTGTTCTTCAGTTCGTCGCTCATGTTTTTCTCCACCTGCTCTGCGCGAAGCGCGCAGATTACCCGATGTGCACGTCGTTAGCCATTATTTCATTTAAAAGCTAAGGACTATTGTACTCATTGAATAAAACGCATTGTTGTTTAGAACAGACTCCCCGATAATATGTAACATAATAGAAACATACTGGCGTTCCTGCCGTGAAGTCCACTCCACTCATCCAGAGGTTAGTTATGAATACCGTTTGTACCAGCTGCCAGGCTATCAACCGCATCCCTGACAATCGTGTCCAGGAAGCGGCTAAATGTGGACGCTGTGGTCACGACCTGTTTGATGGGGAGGTGATCAATGCGACCGGTGAGACACTGGATAAACTGTTAAAAGACGATCTCCCGGTGGTCGTTGACTTTTGGGCCCCCTGGTGTGGTCCATGTCGTAACTTCGCCCCGATTTTTGAAGATGTCGCGGAAGAGCGTAGCGGTAAAGTGCGTTTTGTTAAAGTGAATACGGAAGCCGAGCGAGAACTCAGCGCCCGTTTCGGTATCCGCAGCATTCCGACCATTATGATTTTCAAAAAAGGGGAAATCGTCGACATGCTTAACGGCGCTGTACCAAAAGCCCCGTTTGATAGCTGGCTTAACGAATCATTATAATCTCTACGGGGCGCATCTTGTGCCCCGTTTTCACCTCTGCGACAATAGCGTTTTTCAACGTGTTTACCCATGACCGATAACGCTGTTCTTCAGTTACGCGCTGAGCGCCTCGCGCGCGCCACGCGTCCTTTCCTTGCCCGAGGTAATCGCGTTCGCCGATGTCAGCGCTGCCTGCTGCCGCAGAAACTCTGCTTGTGCGCAACGCTGGCACCCTCTGAGGCAAAAAGTCGTTTTTGTCTGGTGATGTTTGATACCGAGCCGATGAAGCCCAGCAACACGGGGCGTTTGATTGCTGATATTCTGCCCGATACCACGGCTTTTCAGTGGTCACGCACCGAGCCGCCGCAGGCGCTGCTGGAACTGGTGAAAAATCCGGATTACCAGCCGATGGTTGTATTCCCGGCCTCCTATGCGGGTGAAGAGCGTGAAGTGATTTTCACGCCACCAGCCGGTAAGCCCCCATTGTTTATCATGCTCGACGGCACCTGGCCTGAGGCGCGTAAAATGTTCCGCAAAAGCCCGTACCTCGATAACCTGCCGGTGATCTCCGTTGATTTATCACGCCTTTCTGCTTACCACCTGCGTGGCGTTCACGCTGAAGGGCAATATTGCACTGCCGAAGTGGCCATCGCCTTGTTGGATCTGGCGGGAGATACGCAAGCCGCTGAAGGGTTAAGCGATCATTTCACTCGCTTTAAAACCCGCTACCTGGCAGGAAAAACTCAACATCAGGGAAGCGTCACAGCAGATTCATCAGAAAACGTTTAAAATCATTCGGTCACTGGTGTCATTAAGGAAGCCGATATGAGTCAGCGTGGCCTGGAAGCACTACTGCGACCGAAATCCATTGCAGTGATTGGGGCGTCAATGAAGCCTAATCGCGCGGGTTACCTGATGATGCGTAACCTGCTTGCCGGCGGTTTCAATGGACCTGTTTTACCGGTGACGCCCGCATGGAAAGCGGTGTTGGGCGTACTGGCGTGGCCCAATATCAACAGCCTGCCTTTTAGCCCGGATCTCGCTGTGTTGTGCACCAATGCCAGCCGTAACCTGGCGTTACTCGAAGCGCTTGGCGAGAAAGGCTGTAAAACCTGCATTATTCTCTCAGCTCCCGCGGCGCAGCACGCAGAGCTACTGGCCTGCGCATCACGCTACAACATACGTTTGCTGGGCCCCAACAGCCTGGGACTTCTCGCGCCCTGGCAAGGACTTAACGCCAGCTTTTCCCCCGTTCCGATTAAGCGCGGCAAGCTGGCTTTTATCTCTCAATCCGCCGCCGTATCCAACACCATTCTCGACTGGGCACAGCAGAGAGAAATGGGCTTTTCTTACTTTATCGCGCTGGGTGATAGCCTGGATATTGACGTTGATGAGCTGCTGGATTACCTGGCGCGCGACAGCAAAACCAGCGCGATATTGCTGTATCTCGAGCATTTAAGTGATGCCCGACGCTTTGTTTCCGCCGCCCGCAGCGCCTCGCGCAATAAACCTATTCTGGTGATTAAGAGCGGTCGTAGTCCAGCGGCGCAGCGTTTACTGCATACCAGCGCCGGGATGGACCCCGCGTGGGACGCCGCTATTCAGCGCGCCGGTTTACTACGCGTACAAGACACCCACGAGCTGTTCTCGGCGGTCGAAACCCTGAGCCACATGCGCCCGCTGCGTGGCGACAGGCTGATGATCATCAGCAATGGGGCCGCGCCTGCCGCACTGGCATTAGATGAACTGTGGTCAAAAAATGGCAAGTTGGCGACGTTGAGTGAAGACACCTGCCAGAAATTACGCGATGCCTTGCCTGAACATGTTGATATCGCCAACCCGCTGGATCTGCGTGATGACGCCAGCAGCGAACACTACGTTAAGACGCTGGATATTTTGCTTGCCAGCCAGGATTTCGACGCGTTGATGGTGATTCATTCCCCCAGCGCAGCCGCTCCCGGAACCGAAAGCGCACAGGCATTGATTGAAGCGGTAAAGCATCACCCCCGAGGAAAATTCGTCTCGTTACTGACCAACTGGTGCGGAGAGTTTTCCTCTCAGGAAGCCCGCAGACTGTTTAGTGAAGCCGGACTGCCCACCTACCGCACGCCGGAAGGTACCATCACCGCATTTATGCATATGGTGGAGTATCGGCGAAACCAGAAGCAGCTACGAGAAACGCCTGCGCTGCCTGACAGCCTGACCTCCAACACCGCCGAAGCGCATAATCTGTTACAGCGGGCGATTGCTGAAGGAGCCACATCGCTTGATACCCACGAAGTGCAGCCGATTTTACAGGCTTATGGCTTACACACGCTGCCAACGTGGATCGCCAGCGACAGCGCGGAAGCGGTACACATCGCGGAGCAAATCGGCTACCCGGTGGCGCTCAAGCTGCGTTCTCCTGATATCCCGCATAAGTCGGAAGTTCAAGGGGTAATGCTCTACCTGCGTACAGCAACAGAAGTGCAGCAGGCTGCCAATGCAATTTTCGATCGGGTAAAAATGGCCTGGCCGCAGGCACGCATTCACGGTTTATTAGTACAAAGTATGGCGAATCGCGCTGGTGCTCAGGAACTTCGCGTCGTCGTTGAACACGACCCGGTATTTGGCCCGTTGATTATGCTGGGTGAAGGTGGTGTTGAGTGGCGACCGGAAGATCAAGCCGTGGTGGCATTGCCGCCATTGAACATGAATCTGGCGCGTTATCTGGTGATCCAGGGGATCAAAAATAAAAAGATCCGCGCGCGCAGTGCACTGCGCCCATTGGATATCGCCGGGTTGAGCCAGCTTCTGGTGCAGGTCTCCAACCTGATCGTCGACTGTCCGGAAATTCAGCGTCTGGATATTCATCCGCTGCTGGCCTCGGCCGGAGAATTTACCGCGCTGGACGTTACGCTGGATATTGCCCCTTTCACGGGCGATAACGAAAGCAGACTGGCTGTACGTCCCTACCCTCATCAGCTTGAAGAGTGGGTGGAGTTGAAGAACGGCGAGCGCTGTCTGTTCCGCCCCATTTTGCCGGAGGATGAACCTCATCTTCAGCAGTTCATTTCTCAGGTGACAAAAGAAGATCTTTATTATCGCTATTTCAGTGAGATCAACGAATTTACCCACGAAGATTTAGCCAATATGACGCAGATCGACTACGATCGGGAAATGGCCTTTGTTGCGGTGCGTTGTAAAGATAATCACGAAGAGATCCTCGGCGTAACGCGAGCGATCTCGGATCCTGATAACGTAGACGCTGAGTTTGCCGTACTGGTTCGTTCCGATCTCAAAGGGCTTGGACTGGGTCGCCGATTGATGGAAAAATTAATTGCCTATACTCGAGATCACGGACTTATACGTTTGAATGGTATTACGATGCCGAACAATCGTGGGATGGTCGCCCTGGCCCGAAAACTCGGGTTTGTTGTTGACGTCCAGCTCGAAGAGGGAATTGTTGGGCTAACGCTTAATCTGGCCCAATGTGAGGAATCGTGAGTAAGGTACTGGAAATGTTGACCACATTAATGGGTACTGGTGGTATCATTGCCCGCTTATGTCGTCTGCATAGCACAGAGGACCCTTCAATGAACAGAGAAGAAATGCACTGTGATGTTGTCAAAATTTAAGCGTAATAAACATCAACAACACCTTGCCCAACTACCCAAGATTTCTCAGTCAGTTGATGATGTAGATTTCTTTTATGCTCCCGCTAATTTCAGGGAGACTCTGCTGGAAAAAATAGCCAGCGCGACGCGACGGATCTGCATTATTGCGCTGTACCTGGAACAGGATGACGGTGGTAAAGGCATACTTGACGCTCTCTATGCGGCAAAACGGCAGCGTCCTGAACTGGATGTCCGGGTGCTTGTCGACTGGCACCGAGCCCAGCGCGGTCGTATTGGGGCTGCGGCATCCAATACCAATGCTGACTGGTATTGCCGAATGGCGCAAGAAAACCCTGGTATCGATATTCCTGTCTATGGCGTTCCGATTAACACCCGTGAAGCGCTTGGCGTCCTGCATTTCAAAGGCTTTATCATTGATGACAGCGTCCTGTACAGCGGGGCCAGTCTGAACGATGTTTACCTGCATCAGCATGATAAATATCGCTATGACCGTTATCAGTTGATTCGCAACGCGCAAATGGCCGATATCATGTTCGATTGGGTGACGCAAAACCTGATGAACGGTCGAGGCGTTAACCGTCTTGATGATATCAACCGCCCTAAAAGCCCAGAAATTAAAAACGACATCCGCCTGTACCGTCAGGAACTGCGCGATGCGTCATTCCATTTTCAGGGTGATGCTGATAACGAACAGCTTTCGGTTACGCCTCTGGTGGGTCTTGGGAAATCCAGTCTGTTAAATAAGACCATTTTCCATCTTATGCCCTGCGCGGAGCACAAGCTTACAATCTGTACCCCTTATTTCAACCTTCCCGCCATACTGGTGCGCAATATCATTCAACTGCTGCGTGAAGGGAAAAAGGTTGAAATCATTGTCGGTGATAAAACCGCCAACGACTTTTTCATCCCGGAAGATGAGCCATTCAAGATCATCGGTGCGCTGCCTTATCTGTATGAAATAAATCTGCGCCGTTTCCTGAGCAGATTGCAGTATTACGTGAATACCGACCAGTTGGTCGTGCGCTTATGGAAAGATGATGACAATACCTATCATCTGAAAGGTATGTGGGTTGATGATAAATGGATGCTACTCACCGGCAACAACCTTAACCCTCGCGCCTGGCGTCTGGATCTGGAAAACGCCATCCTTATCCACGATCCTAAGCAAGAGCTCACCCCTCAGCGCGATAAAGAGCTGGAGCTTATCCGTACGCATACTACCGTCGTTAAGCACTATCGCGACCTGCAAAGCATTGCTGACTATCCAGTCAAAGTGCGTAAGCTCATCCGTCGACTACGCCGTATTCGTATCGACAGATTAATTAGCCGTATTCTGTAATCAAGACCCCGTCCAGTGACGGGGTTTTTCATATGGAGGCAACGGTGCGCCTGTTCATTCTTATCAGTATCCTTGCCATTTCGGGCTGCAGCCATATGGCTAACGACCAGTGGAGCGGGCAAGACAAAGCTCAACACTTCATCGCCTCCGCCATGCTTGCCGCAGCCGGCAATGAATATGCCCAACATCAGGGTAACAGCCGCGATCGCAGTGCGGCTATCGGCCTGATGTTCTCAGTCAGCCTGGGTGCGTCAAAAGAGCTATGGGACAGCCGTCCCGCTGGGAGCGGCTGGAGCTGGAAGGACTTCGCCTGGGATGTTGCAGGCGCATCTACCGGCTATGCGGTCTGGCAACTGGCACATTACTAGAGGCGCAGACCTTTCCCCTTCCCATGCAGCATTAGCGATACTAAAAACGCAACGACTGCCAGCGCAGTGACGTACCAGAAGAATGTCGTTTCCATACCGACAGACTTCAGGGACAACGCGACATATTCGGCTGAACCGCCAAACAACGCATTGGCCACCGCATAAGATAATCCAACCCCCAGAGCGCGCACCTGCGCCGGGAACATTTCGGCCTTCAGAATACCGCTAATTGACGTATAGAAACTGACGATTAACAGAGCACACATCACCAGAGCAAACGCCATATACGGGGATGTTACGCTTTGCAATGCTGTCAGAATGGGAACAGTGAAAATCGCGGCCAACGCGCCAAAACACAGCATTGAAGTACGTCGGCCAATTTTATCAGACAAGGCGCCGAACAGCGGTTGTACTAGCATGAACACACACAGTGCCGCCGTCATAATCCCGCTGGCTACGTTGGCATGCATACCGGCTGTGTTAACCAGGTACTTCTGCATATAGGTTGTGAACGTGTAAAAACACAACGAACCCGCGGCGGTAAAACCAAGCACCATGACAAAAGCTTTGCGATTACGCCACAGACCTTTCAGAGAGCCCGCTTCTTTCAGCGCACGAACGTCCTGTTTCGAGGTTTCATCCAGTTGGCGACGCAGCCATAGCGCAACAATAGCCAGCACGGCGCCCAACGCAAATGGAATACGCCAACCCCATTCTCTGAGCGCTGAGTCTTCTAACGTGTGCTGTAATATGACCACAACCAGCAATGCCAGTAACTGTCCGCCGATTAACGTTACGTACTGGAATGAAGCATAAAAACCTTTCTTACCTTCAACGGCGACTTCACTCATATAGGTCGCGCTGGTTCCGTATTCACCACCGACAGATAACCCCTGGAATAGCCTGGCCAGCAGTAATAGCGCAGGCGCCCAGGTACCGATAGTTTCATATCCCGGTAGACAAGCGATCACCAACGATCCCATGCACATCATGCAAACGGACAGCAACATGGACTTTTTACGCCCGTGCTTATCTGCGATACGGCCAAACAGCCAGCCTCCAATTGGTCGCATCAAGAAGCCAGCGGCAAAAACGCCGGCGGTTTGTAAGAGTTGTGTGGTGGTGTTTCCGGAGGGAAAAAAGATATGAGCGAAATAGAGAGAGCAGAAAGAGTAGATATAGAAATCAAACCATTCGACCAGATTTCCTGATGATGCTCCGACAATCGCCCATATACGACGACGGGTATCGCCGTCTGACAGCGCCCCGTTCTCAGTTACACTACTATCAGCCATTAGAATTGTACCCCTGCCAACGATCGCGTGAATTTATCAATGATGGTTGTGTGTTTTTTAGTGAATAGAATGTTATATAATTGTTATATCTTATTGTGCGGTAAAGATCACGATTTTAATTAGCAGAGAAAGGATTCAGATATGGTCGAGGGAGAGATCCGTGTAGTAGATCGAGACAGTGTGCTTTTGTTGGTCGATTAAGGCTGTTACGTCGAATCCGGCAATGTACCGCCGCGTTGCCTGATACGCTGCGCTTATCAGGCCTACAAAATACATTCAGCCCAGCCCCTGCAGGCCGGATAAGGCGGCACGCCGCATCCGGCGGTTTTCATCCCGCACAGACGCAAAAAAGCCCATCCGGCAGGATGGGCTTCTTCACTTTAATTGATGCCTGGCAGTTCCCTACTCTCGCATGGGGAGACCCCACACTACCATCGGCGCTACGGCGTTTCACTTCTGAGTTCGGCATGGGGTCAGGTGGGACCACCGCGCTACAGCCGCCAGGCAAATTCTGTTTATCAACACGCTTTTGCATGTCAATCTAATCTGTAATCAGGCTGAATATTGTCTCTGTCTTTCGCCAAAACATCTTCGGCGTTGTAAGGTTAAGCCTCACGGTTCATTAGTATCGGTTAGCTCAATGTATCGCTACACTTACACACCCGACCTATCAACGTCATCGTCTTTAACGTTCCTTCAGGACTCTCAAGGAGTCAGGGAGAACTCATCTCGGGGCAAGTTTCGTGCTTAGATGCTTTCAGCACTTATCTCTTCCGCATTTAGCTACCGGGCAATGCCATTGGCATGACAACCCGAACACCAGTGATGCGTCCACTCCGGTCCTCTCGTACTAGGAGCAGCCCCCCTCAATTCTCCAGCGCCCACGGCAGATAGGGACCGAACTGTCTCACGACGTTCTAAACCCAGCTCGCGTACCACTTTAAATGGCGAACAGCCATACCCTTGGGACCTACTTCAGCCCCAGGATGTGATGAGCCGACATCGAGGTGCCAAACACCGCCGTCGATATGAACTCTTGGGCGGTATCAGCCTGTTATCCCCGGAGTACCTTTTATCCGTTGAGCGATGGCCCTTCCATTCAGAACCACCGGATCACTAAGACCTGCTTTCGCACCTGCTCGAGCCGTCACTCTCGCAGTCAAGCTAGCTTATGCCTTTGCACTAACCTCCTGATGTCCGACCAGGATTAGCTAACCTTCGTGCTCCTCCGTTACTCTTTAGGAGGAGACCGCCCCAGTCAAACTACCCACCAGACACTGTCCGCAACCCGGATTACGGGTCTACGTTAGAACACCAGCCATTAAAGGGTGGTATTTCAAGGATGGCTCCATGCAGACTGGCGTCCACACTTCAAAGCCTCCCACCTATCCTACACATCAAGGACCAGTGTTCAGTGTCAAGCTATAGTAAAGGTTCACGGGGTCTTTCCGTCTTGCCGCGGGTACACTGCATCTTCACAGCGAGTTCAATTTCACTGAGTCTCGGGTGGAGACAGCCTGGCCATCATTACGCCATTCGTGCAGGTCGGAACTTACCCGACAAGGAATTTCGCTACCTTAGGACCGTTATAGTTACGGCCGCCGTTTACCGGGGCTTCGATCAAGAGCTTCTCCTTACGGATAACCCCATCAATTAACCTTCCGGCACCGGGCAGGCGTCACACCGTATACGTCCACTTTCGTGTTTGCACAGTGCTGTGTTTTTAATAAACAGTTGCAGCCAGCTGGTATCTTCGACTGATTTCAGCTCCATGGGTAAACCACTTCACCTACATATCAGCGTGCCTTCTCCCGAAGTTACGGCACCATTTTGCCTAGTTCCTTCACCCGAGTTCTCTCAAGCGCCTTGGTATTCTCTACCTGACCACCTGTGTCGGTTTGGGGTACGATTTCGTGTTACCTGATGCTTAGAGGCTTTTCCTGGAAGCAGGGCATTTGTTACTTCAGCACCGTAGTGCCTCGTCATCACACCTCAGCGTTAA
>NZ_JAOWHJ010000061.1:0-4022 GCF_030332695.1 Citrobacter sp. Cpo089
CTAAATAGCTGCGCCTAATACCGCTACACTTTTGCCTGACCATGTTTTCCTCCGGGGAATGGGCTGGCGGTTTCCATAAAATGGCGGACCTTTTTCAGTAACTGCCACATTGAGCGGCACTGATGATTACGGGTTATCGTGTCATGAAGTGCCTGCCATAGCCGTTCCACATGATTCACCCACGGCGAGTAAACCGGCTGGTAAATTACCCTGAACTTGGGATTTGCTTTCAACCAGCGCTGTGTTTCGCGGCTTTTATGGATAATGTAGTTATCAACGATCAGCGTGATTGTTTTCGCCCGCCGGTAAGTGGCTTTCAGGTGCTTCAGCAGAGCGATAAACAGCGCTGAACTTTTGCTGTTGCCGCCCACGTAGCTGACTTTACCCGTGCCACTGTGCAGTGCGCCGGCCAAATAGTATTTTTCGTTCTGCCCCGGCGTCACTACCCGTTTCTGCTGTCCGCGCAACTGCCAGTCCGCACCGATTTTAGGATTAAGGTGGATATCCACTTCATCTTCATAAAATACCGGATGCTCTGCGCTGCATTCATCCAGCGCTTTGTGGATTACCGCCATCTTTTCATCTTTATGTGGGTCACGGATACGCAGAGTTGGCGCGGCCCTGCGCCATACAAGCCCCGCAGATGGCAACCAGCGGCGAACGGTTCCTGCATGTAACTGGCAACCGGTTATCTCATTGATTTTTATTGCCAGTAATTCGGTGCTCCAGCGTGAACGTTGATAACCAAAATCGCCGGGAGAATGCTTTATCAGCTCACGTAACAGGGTGCAGATATGTTCAAAAGGCCAGCGTCGGGAGCGCCCTGCGGGTAAGGATTTCAGGCCTTCAATACCTGAGTGCGTAAACCAGTTAATCCAGCGACCAACGGATGAACGGGCACAACAGAGAGTTCTGGCAACATCGCTGACCCGTTCACCCCGATGAAGCATCAGCATGGCCGTGAGTCTGCGGGCATGATTTTTATCACGCGTTTTATGAATAGCTTTCTGCATCAGGCGTCGTTCGCCACGGGGTATTGGTACTATGATCGGCATCGCTCAGTCCGGTTGGTGATTTTGGTTGGTTTGGCGATTGATCAGATCGCACAATCCGGGCTGAGTTCCCTTTCAGTGATCTACTATTCCGCGCAGCTATTTAGCTCAAGCAAACCGCTCCTTAGCCCTTAATGAAGAATGGAGGTATTGGTATAAATAGGTGAATATCGGAATATCTCCAACAGGGAAAGGGACGTTTTTAGGGGATAACTATATTATCACCTAGTGGCCGTAAGAATATGCGCAGAGAGAACATATTTCACAACAGCCACCTTAGTTTTATGAAAAATCATAAACCGTAGGAATATTTAAACGCATTTAAACGTCAGGCGAGCAACGCCATTAACAAGTAAGTGTGTATCAATATCAGTTCTGACTTCTTTCATAGATTTATTTTGTACCCTACAGAAATCAGAAGCCTTTTTTGTTGCAGTGCCAATAGCGCCTCGTATACGACCTGCAGCAGGAGCAGCTTCTACCTCAGTGAGGTAGTTCCCATTATCCAGTTTTTTGACATCGGACTGATATGTCAGACCCAGGCCTTGAAACTGTGTTTTATCATTTTGCACAGAGCAACCGCTTAGAAAAGTACCAATTAAAATGGTGGTGGCAATTACTAATGTTTTCATGTAAAGAACAATCCTTATGTATTTGGTTAGTCTCTATTCTACAAACTGAAATACAACATAAATTAAACCAATTGCTATTTATAGATTTGCATACAGCTATCGTATTGAATATTTAGAGAAATAAATCACACTAACCGAAAAACAAGAACGTCAGGTGATCTGTTCCATATGATTCAGAACACATCGATGTAAACATGGATTGAATCGCCACGGATAATCTAGACACTTCCGAGCCGTTGATAATACTGGTTTTCATATTCTGTCGGTGACATCTGATCGCTGGAACCATGCCGACGCTTACTGTTATAAAACATTTCGATGTAATCAAAAATATCGCTGCGGGCTTCTTCCCGCGTTCCGTAGATCTTTTTCTTTATCCGTTCGCGTTTCAGCAACTGGAAAAAGCTTTCTGCAACCGCATTATCATGGCAGTTACCGCGACGGCTCATGCTGCCCTCCAGACCGTGTGATTTCAGGAACGACTGCCACTCATGGCTTGTGTACTGACTGCCCTGATCCGAATGAACCAGCACCTGTTTTTGGGGATTACGCCGCCATACAGCCATTAGCAGAGCGTTCAGGACAATGTCCTTTGTCATCCGGGATTGCATGGACCAGCCGATAATTTTGCGTGAGAACAGATCAACAACCACGGCAAGATACAGCCAGCCTTCGTGGGTCCTGATGTAGGTTATGTCTGTTACCCAACGCTCATCCGGAGCATCCGGATTGAACTGTCGCTGGAGCCTGTTGGGCGACACGATACTGGCCTCGCCTTTACGTGCCCGCGGGCTCCGGTATCCGACCTGAGCCTTTATCCCGACACGTTTCATCAGTCGCCAGACTCTGTTCACTCCGCACTGTTGCCCGCTGTCCCGCAGATCCAGATGGATTTTGCGATAACCATAGACGCATCCCGATTCCAGCCAGAACTGTTTGATCTGCCCTGTCAGTCTCAGGTCTGCCTGGTGGCATTGTGAATGCGGCTGCTGAAGCCAGGCGTAAAAACCACTGGGATGTACATCCAGCACCCGACAGAGCAGGCGAACAGGCCAGCAACAGGTGTTGTCACGGATAAAGGCGTACCTCAGTCGGACAGCTTTGCGAAGTACGCCGCTGTAGATTCAATCTGTCAACGCAACACCCCTTTCAATTATCTCTTTAGGTGTTTTGAACTTCAGTGTCTTTCTCGGTCTGTTGTTTAGCTGAGCTGCAACCTGATCCAGCTCATATTGAGTATATTGGGCAAGGCATGTCTTTTTGGGAAAGTACTGTCGGATTAGCCCATTAGTGTTTTCGTTTGTTCCCCGCTGCCAGGGGCTCTGAGGATCGCAGAAGTAAACTTTAACTCCTGTGCTGCCAGTAAATTCCAGATGTCTGGCCAGCTCCATTCCTCTGTCCCATGTCAGTGATCGCCGGAGTTCAGGTGGTAAGCTCAGGAATTTATCTGTAAGAGCCTGATTCACTGATAAAGCGTCTTTGCCCCTGAGTCTCAGGATGATCGTATAACGTGATTTTCGGTCTACAAGTGTGGCTATATGGGAGTTTTTTGTACCCGAGACTAAATCGCCTTCCCAGTGTCCCAGAGAGCGTCTGTTATCGATATGCCGGGAACGTTCGTGGATTGGCGTTCCGTTCACTATGTTGATAGTGCCTCTTTCACCTTTGCGAGTATGGCGCCTGCCATGACGGAGGCTGTGCGATCGGCGCAGGTGCTGTACGTTCAGGTGGTGTAGCGCTTCACGACTACGAAAGTAAAGCGTCTTATAAATTGTCTCAGGTGATATTCGTAGTGTTTTTTGACGCGGCTTCGTTCGCCTTAACCATCCTGATATTTGCTCTGGGGACCACTTCATCTCAAGCTTTTCCAGAACAAGCTCTCGCAACGGCATATTCTGATCCAGTAAGCACGGTTTTGGTCTTTTAGCCATCCTGTTGGCCCGGTTATTCGCATCAACGGCTTTGTAATAGCGCCTACCACGATTACGCTGAACTTCACGTGAGATTGTTGAAGGGCTACGATTCAGCATTGTAGCGATGGCTCGAATGCTCATTTTAGCTGACAGACCGGCTCGTATTTCCTCGCGCTCAGACAGCGTCAGGTGAGCAACAGCTCGCTTGCGCTCATTGGGTTTTATGCCGCCAGTATCTCTTAACATCGTGAAGATGGTCCCTGGTTTCGAACCCAGGATATTAGCTATCTCACTGAAGCCTTTTCCGTTCTTCCACAGTTCAAAAACAGATGTTTTTTCCTTTGCTGTAAATGTTCGTCTCATTCAACAATCCTCCGCAACTACATGTTTTCACATGACTGTTGCGTTGACCAATTGAATCTACA
>NZ_JAOWHJ010000062.1:0-274738 GCF_030332695.1 Citrobacter sp. Cpo089
CTAAATAGCTGCGCCTAATACCGCTACACTTTTGCCTGACCATGTTTTCCTCCGGGGAATGGGCTGGCGGTTTCCATAAAATGGCGGACCTTTTTCAGTAACTGCCACATTGAGCGGCACTGATGATTACGGGTTATCGTGTCATGAAGTGCCTGCCATAGCCGTTCCACATGATTCACCCACGGCGAGTAAACCGGCTGGTAAATTACCCTGAACTTGGGATTTGCTTTCAACCAGCGCTGTGTTTCGCGGCTTTTATGGATAATGTAGTTATCAACGATCAGCGTGATTGTTTTCGCCCGCCGGTAAGTGGCTTTCAGGTGCTTCAGCAGAGCGATAAACAGCGCTGAACTTTTGCTGTTGCCGCCCACGTAGCTGACTTTACCCGTGCCACTGTGCAGTGCGCCGGCCAAATAGTATTTTTCGTTCTGCCCCGGCGTCACTACCCGTTTCTGCTGTCCGCGCAACTGCCAGTCCGCACCGATTTTAGGATTAAGGTGGATATCCACTTCATCTTCATAAAATACCGGATGCTCTGCGCTGCATTCATCCAGCGCTTTGTGGATTACCGCCATCTTTTCATCTTTATGTGGGTCACGGATACGCAGAGTTGGCGCGGCCCTGCGCCATACAAGCCCCGCAGATGGCAACCAGCGGCGAACGGTTCCTGCATGTAACTGGCAACCGGTTATCTCATTGATTTTTATTGCCAGTAATTCGGTGCTCCAGCGTGAACGTTGATAACCAAAATCGCCGGGAGAATGCTTTATCAGCTCACGTAACAGGGTGCAGATATGTTCAAAAGGCCAGCGTCGGGAGCGCCCTGCGGGTAAGGATTTCAGGCCTTCAATACCTGAGTGCGTAAACCAGTTAATCCAGCGACCAACGGATGAACGGGCACAACAGAGAGTTCTGGCAACATCGCTGACCCGTTCACCCCGATGAAGCATCAGCATGGCCGTGAGTCTGCGGGCATGATTTTTATCACGCGTTTTATGAATAGCTTTCTGCATCAGGCGTCGTTCGCCACGGGGTATTGGTACTATGATCGGCATCGCTCAGTCCGGTTGGTGATTTTGGTTGGTTTGGCGATTGATCAGATCGCACAATCCGGGCTGAGTTCCCTTTCAGTGATCTACTATTCCGCGCAGCTATTTAGTGCGTATTGGTATTTTTCGTTGATTTTCCCTTTTTGAAAGAACTCGTTAGCCATGAAAATATTATCCATGACATTCATGTTTGGGAATAAATTCAACTCCTGAAAAATAATGCTGATACCCAGTTTTTCGGCCTGATGGGTCGAATTTAATGTGACGGGTATGCCATCCATAATAATTTGTCCGGAAGAGGGACTTTCGACACCAGCAAGCATTTTCATCATGGTGGACTTACCCGCACCATTTTCTCCGATCAGCACGTTTACTTTATTCCGATATACCCGGTAGTTGACGCTATCTAATGCCACTACCCCAGGGTAAACACGCGATAAATCGTGTGTTTCGATAATAACTTCAGATTCGACGGAATGAGGAGTGACGATATCTTGCTGCTGCATGTTATTGTCCTCCTACAGATTCAATTTTCGCTGGTGTAATAACCGGGATGGATTTTGGTATCTCCCACTCAGAAAAAACACCATAAACGTGTACTGATTCTCCGGTTTTAAGCTGCGCAGATTGGATCATCTTTATTGCTTGTTCGTTAATTCCTCGACCATATTCACCAAATAATACCTGGTCATTGAAATCACTATAACTTGTGCCTTTAAAGGCATCGCGTAATTGTGTGCCGCGCAGCGTCGGACCAATCTGCACAATAATGCTGTTGCCGCTTTTATCGGCGATAGTCATTTTTCCACTACGAGAGGCGGTATCAAGATTGCTAATTTTTCCTTCTACTTGTACGTAAAAGATGCAGGGATTCTCTTCCTGAGAACGGTAGCCGAGATTTTTACAGGCGCTATCAAAATCTTTTTCAGCATGCAAGGCCATTAATAAATCGGCCACCGGACGAGCCTGCCCGACAATTTGCGGAACAATTTTGTTTTGCCACGTTTGATCAATATTGGCCATGTGTGGATTCGGTGGCGACTTGAGGTCCGCAAGTTCCTGCTGCGAGACGATGCGGCATCCGCCCACGGTCAACAAGGCCAGCGCAAGCCAGGCTTTTTTAGACATAATGTTCTCCTCTGCGCCTCCTGAGAGGCGCAACAACCCGGGATCAGGACTTGATATTGAAATCCTGCACTTTATCTGCGTTTTCTTTAGTGATAAGAATTCCGCGGAACATGACGCGTTGCTTTTCGGGTTTTATGCCTTTTTGCAGGTAGTTATCCAGATCGGTAACCCCTTGTGCTGCGATAGCCTGAGCCTGGAGCATGACGGTTGCCTGTAGAGTGCCTGCTTTCACCGCATCACGTTCGTCGTTGCTGCCGTCGATACCGACCACTACCACGTCGCTGCGGTTCGCCGCTTTTAATGCAGCAATAGCGCCCAGTGCAACAGGACCGTTACCGCAGATGATACCTTTCACGTCCGGGTAGGCCTGTAGGATGCTGTCCATAATACGTTTACCGTCGATAAGCGTACCTTTGGCATCCTGTCTGGCGACACTAACCATATCCGGGAACTGATCAATAACCTGGTGGAAGGATTTGGAGCGCGTAACACAATTATTATCCGCAAGGTTACACGTCAGTTCAGCATATTTACCTTTTTCGCCCATCTTCTCGACGAAAATATTTGCAACTTCGGAACCCGCCTGGAAGTTATTGTGGGTAATTTGCACCAGTGCAACATCATCAACGGGAATTTCACGGTTGATTAATATGACGGGAATTCCAGCTTTTTTCGCTTTTTCAATTGCCGCGACGCTGGCCGTTGAATCTGCATTATCCAGAACGATACCCTGGACTTTTTTGCCGATTGCCGTATCAATCAATTCATTCTGTTTTTTCACATCTTCACTGTGCGACAAAATTGTGGTTTTGTAGCCCAGTTCCTTGGCTTTTTCACTGGCACCTTTTGCTTCTGAGGCGTAATACGGGTTATCCAGTGAATTCACCATAATCATGATTGTCCCTTTTTCCGCTGCATGAGCAGTAAAAGACAAAGCAGTCAGGGTTGCAGCAGTTAACAGCGTTAAACGTAATTTCATGACAATGTTCTCTCTGTGTTGTTATTGTCGGGTACGGTGAAACAACGTAAAGCTTGAATTTCTTATGGTCCGGTGTCCTCCTGTATATGTGGTAAATAACGTCGCGCGTTTTCCCAGGTGAGGCATCAGGCGGACGGGGCCGGTTTCCATAATGTTCTGTTTACCGCATGGCGCCATTCCTGCCATCTTTTTTGCAACCGATGGTGGCGATCCATGTCGGGTTGAAATGTGCTATGTACGGTTAAAAAAGCTTTTAAATCAGTCAGTGAGCCAGGGTAAAGCGCTTTACGCGCCAGTAATGCCGCGCCAATGGCGGAAAGTTCTGGCACATCGCTACGCATAACCGGATAACCAAGCAAGTCTGCCTGATATTGCATTAGCCAGTCGTTTTGGGTGGGGCCACCGTCAACCATTAATGCAGTTAACTTGAAATCATCGTGCTGCTGCATGGCAACTACAACATCGGCGATTTGATAGGTAATCGACTCAAGTGCGGCACGAATGAGATGTGCTCGTTTAACTCCCCGACTGAGTCCGCAGATGACTCCACGGGCACTATCATCCCACCATGGTGCGCCAAGCCCGGTCAGTGCTGGCACAAAATAAACGCCGAGGGTTGAATCAACGGAGGCGGGAAGGGTGTTGAGTTCGTAGGTCAGTTCGGCATCCGAAAGTTCGCTCAGACCCGTACTGTCTGCCATCCATGCCACCGCATCACCCGTGTGCGGGATATTGCCTTCCAGTCCGTATATGATGCTGTTTCCATCGTGCCAGGCGATGGTGGTAGCCAGTGCGTCAATATCACATTGGGCTGATTTGACCGGCGCCATCACCGATGACCCGGTACCGTAAGTTGCTTTAACGCATCCCATTTCGCCAAGAGCATGGCCAAACAGAGCGGCATGTGAGTCACCCACCATCGACATCACAGGAATGCCGTCTGGGATGCCATTGAGTCCACGAGTATGACCAAATAATCCACTGGAGGGTTTTATTTCCGGTAAGGCGGCGCGCGGAATGTGGAAGAGTGCCAGCATGGCTTCATCCCACTCTCCAGAGTGCAGGTTTAGCAACTGTGTGCGGGCGGCATTGGAATAGTCACAGCAGAAGGCTTCACCAGCGGTTAAATTCCATAGCAACCAACTGTCGATCGTTCCCAGGCAAATTTGTCCCTGCGCAGCCAGCTGTGGGCCATCGGTCACGGATTCCAGTAGCCAGCGCATTTTTGATGCGGAGAAAAGTGGTGCGATTGGCAGACCAGTGGTTGATTTTATTAGTTGTTCTTTATTTTCATGCCGCAGTTCCTCGCAGTAAGCCGCACTGCGCGTACATTGCCAGGTGATTGCGGAATTTAGCGGTCTGCCAGTCTGGCGATACCAGCCTATGGCGGTTTCACGCTGATTACTGATAGCCAGTGCTGCGACGTTTTCAGTACCAACATGATTCGCAGCTTTGGCAATGACACCAATAGAAGCATCAATCAACACCTCGCCAGATTGTTCAACCCAGCCATCCCGAGGGGTCTGAATCGCCAGTGGCTGAGAAAACTTTGCCACCACATTGCCCTGTGCATCAAGCGCAACCGCTTTGGCGTTAGTTGTGCCTTCATCCAGCGCAATGATGAACTCTTTCTTCGCTGCACACATAGATTATCTCCTGAGTCACATTGCGTCCCGGTTTGGAGGATAAAGCCCCCTCATTGTCGCGTCATTACTACATCAGGCCTGGCTGTGACATCGTTTTTCAATTATTGAATATATATTCGATAGTGATTATTTATTTAATACCTTAGCCACAATCTTTCCGTTGGGCTACAGAAAAAATCATCAATTGTGCTGAGAATCACACTTACACAGACGGGACAATAACAGAAAGAAGAGTAAATTAAGGCGAGGTGAAACCATTCAGTCTATTGAAATATATGGATTTTAGTCACAGCCTTTGCTTTTTATCTTTCGTGCAAAGGCTATCAGCGAATTGAGGATCAGGAGGTGACCAGCATGCGGGCCGTAGGATAGTCGGTAATGAGCACGTCGATATAACCTCCGTTCAACGCCCCTTTAATTGCCGCGACTTTGTCTGTACCGCCAGCAAGCGCCACGACATTCGGGCATTTTTTTACCTTGTCCAGGGCCATGCCAATCACTGGATCTTCGTCATCTTGCAATACCGGCTGGCCCTTGTTGTCGTAGTAATGCAGGCAAATGTCTCCGACCGCGCCGCGATCTGCCAGTACCTGCAACATATCTTCGTGGTAGTAGTTGCCTGATGTTTTCAGCAATTGGGACGGTTCGAGGATCCCGACGCCAACAATGGCGATGTCTACATTATCAAAGCGTGAAATCACATCGGCGACATCTTTGCTGGCAACGAGACGGTTTTTCTCTTCAACCGAGCCTTCGATACTCTGCGAAGGAAGCAGCCAGGCTTCACAATTCAGATGTTGTGCCAGCGTCTGCGTCAGAATTGTGGCCTGTACGTTGCCGTTGGGACCCACGCCGCCCAACAATTGAATTACGCCGCCGGCCTTCAGGTTCTGCGTATGGACTTCATCCACCATCGCTCGGATAGTCGAACTCCATGAGGAAACGCCCACCAGATCTTTGGGGCGCAGCCTGGTTTCCAGATAGTGGGCTGCGGCAGAACCAATGGCGCGTTTGATGGTGTGGTCGCTGGCATCCTCTTCGGTATCAACCACAATGGCCTGCTTAATGCCGTAACGTTCCTCGATCCCTTTTTCAAGATTCAGGAAGATATTTGAGGGCTGGACAACGCTGATTTTCACCACCCCTTCTTTCTGACAGCGGGTGATGGCGCGGGAGATAAACGACTGAGAAAGCGAGAGAAGTTGAGCAATATCGGACTGTTTGCGTCCTTCAAGATAGTAAAGGGTAGCGATTTTAACCAATAGCCGTTGTTCGTCCTGCTTAGCCATATATTTCCTCGAAAATCATTTACGTACCGCCATTATCTTAATGCGTTTTATCATACGCGAAAATTGAAGACAGGTAAGTGTGATAAAGCTCTAACTTTAACCAATCCTCCAAAACAGCTATGGACAAATACGAAAATTAGGTTGCATAATTGAATAAAGAATCATTTGTGAATATATATTCATGGTGGTTACAGGTCAACTTATTATTACCAGTGTCAGTGTGGTCGCGGTAAGGAGGCAGAATGTTCCTGAGTATGATACAACGGCGTAAGCCTGAAGATGTGACGTATGGGAAATTCTGGTTTTTTTAGTCCCATTCGGAATAAATATTCCATATTGAAAATAAATTCAGAGGTGCTAAATGAATCCCTGGAACTATGATATCCAGACTCTTGAGCGCAAAGCGCGGGCGGTTCGCCGTCACATTGTTAGATTAAATGCTAACAGCCCTGCGGGTGGGCATACTGGTGCGGACTTGTCTCAAGTTGAGCTGTTGACGGCACTCTATTTTCGTATACTCAATGTCGCTCCGGAGCGTATCGCTGATGAGGCTCGGGATATCTACATCCAGTCTAAAGGTCACGCGGTAGGCTGTTACTACTGCGTTCTGGCGGAGGCGGGTTTTTTTCCCGTTGACTGGCTGGAAACCTATCAACATGCCAATTCCCATCTTCCCGGACACCCGGTGCGCCAGAAAACGCCGGGTATTGAGCTGAATACCGGTGCTCTGGGCCACGGTTTACCTGTTGCGGTGGGACTGGCTCTGGCTGCGAAGAAAAGTAACAGTTCACGCCGCATCTTTTTAATCACAGGCGATGGCGAACTGGCCGAAGGAAGTAACTGGGAAGCGGCGCTGGCTGCTGCTCATTATGGCCTCGATAACCTGATCATTATTAATGACAAGAACAATCTTCAATTAGCCGGACCGACTCGCGAAATCATGAATACCGATCCGCTTGCCGCAAAATGGCAGGCATTTGGTATGACGGTGACTGAGTGTCAGGGGAATGATATGGCGTCGGTTGTCGCCACGCTGGAAGGACTTAAGCAGGATGGCAAACCTAACGTCATCATTGCCAATACCACGAAAGGCGCGGGTATATCTTTTATCCAGGGGCGCCCTGAATGGCACCATCGGGTGCCAAAAGGTGAAGAGATCGAACTGGCTCTGGAGGAATTAAAAGATGAGTAATGCAGAACACCTCGCGAACGTCATGGTTCAGGCGTTCATTGATGCAGTGGAACAAGGTGTTGACCTGGTGCCGGTCGTAGCGGACTCGACATCAACCGCGAAAATTGCTCCTTTTATAAAGCAGTTTCCCGGTCGCCTGGTCAACGTAGGTATTGCCGAACAAAGCATGGTTGGAACGGCGGCAGGACTTGCACTTGGCGGTAAGGTCGCCGTCACCTGTAACGCTGCGCCATTTCTTATCTCCCGTGCCAATGAGCAAATTAAAGTCGATGTTTGCTACAACAATACCAATGTGAAGCTATTCGGTCTTAATGCTGGTGCCAGCTATGGCCCGCTGGCGAGCACTCACCATTCGATCGATGATATTGCCATTATACGAGGCTTCGGCAATATCCAGATTTTCGCCCCATCTTCGCCACGAGAGTGCCGACAGATTATCGATTATGCGATTGGCTATCAGGGACCGGTATATATTCGTCTTGATGGAAAAGCTCTGCCGGAACTTCATGACGAGAGTTACCGTTTTGTTCCGGGGGCGGTGTTGACGCTGCGTGAGGGGGAGCATGTGGCGCTGGTGGCAACGGGCTCGACAGTTCATGAAATTGTTGATGCCGCCGCGCTGTTGGCTGACGCGGGAATTCAGGCGAAGGTGGTCAGTGTGCCTTCAATTCGCCCCTGCGATACCAAAGCCCTGTTATCTGCGTTACAAGGCTGTAAAGCGGTGATTACCGTGGAAGAGCATAATATTAATGGCGGGTTGGGAAGCCTGGTGGCCGAAGTGCTGGCAGAGGCCGGAATGGGGGCAATTTTGAAGCGTTTAGGCATCCCGGATGGGGAGTACGCGGCGGCGGCGGATCGAGGCTGGTTACGCCAGCACCATGGCTTTGACGCCGCAGCCATCGCGGCTCTGGCCCGCGAACTGCTTTGAATTCTATACTGTTGCCAGTGTGATTACAGCGTTGTCCGAAAAACGCCATTGCACACGATACGTTTGGTGGTGCGCGCGGAGGATCATCTGGTTATGCTGTAACACCACGATTTGATATTGCGTAAACCCGGCGTCTGCTTGTCTTGATGTCCGGGTTGCTTTAAAAGCGCTCTCTTTGGCGGAAAACGCCAGGGTGAGCGCCTGTTCAATAGACAAGCCGCTGTTTGCCAACAATTCTTTCTCAGCATGAGTGACAATGCTACTTGCCAGTTCGGTTGCCGTTTGTGGCGTAAAAATGGCTTCTATGTCAATACCCACCGGCTGTCTTGATACCACCGCCAGCGCAGTTGATGCGCTATGGCTGATACTGCCAAACAGCCCCTGCGGCCATACCGGTTGGCGTTGTGTACCGATGCCGGGTACCGTTTTAAGGCCAAATTCGCGCAAAGCGTGTACTGCGGCGATCCGCCCTGCTAAGTGTTCAGCTTTACGCTTGCGTCCGCTGGACAGAAGCTGGGCGTGGTGGGGGAGCCAGAGCAGATCGTGGTCATGGCAGCTGGCGGGATCAAACTCGACAAAATGCAGCGCGTGGTCGGCGAAGGGAAGCGATGTGTGTGTTGTACGCATGGTTGTGTATCGTTTCCCTCTCCCCGTCGCGAGGAGAGGGAACAACGCTATCAGAAGTGGGTGTTAACGCTCATATACCACGTACGACCCGGTTCGTTATAGGTGTACGCGCCAGCGCCCGCCATATAGTCGCCAGTTTTGATATCGCTGGTGGTTTGGGCATTACCTTCACGCCACAGACGTTTGTCGAAGACGTTATCCACGCCGCCGGTCAGGCTGACGTTTTTCGTCACATCCCAGGTCGCGCTCAGGCCGACGATGCTGTACGGACTCACTTCCTGGGCTGAACTGCCGGTCACTGGCTTACCCTGGTAATCATATTTCTTCGGCTGCTGTTTGCCGTACCAGGTAAAGGTGGATTGCAGTGACAAATCCTCACGCGCCTGCCAGCTCAGCGTTGAGTTCAGCGTGTATTCAGGAATAATCGACAAGCGTTCGCCGGTCTCTTTATTCTTACTTTGCAGCATGTAAGTGATGTTGTTGGTCCAGGTAACGGTTTCGCTAACCGGTACGTTCAACGTCCCTTCCAGGCCTTCCACCACCGCTTTAGGTACGTTTTCCCACTGATAGATATCGGTGTAGGTTGTTGTTTCTTTACCCGTAGTCGGGTTTTTCTGGGTAATTGACGTTCTGCTTAGCGGTACAGTCCCCGCTTCGATCTTGTTACGGTAATCGTTGCGGAACCAGGTGACGCCGGCCAGCCAACCGTCACGTTTGAACTCCAGACCAATCTCTTTGTTGATACTGGTTTCGGCCTTCAGGTCATCGTTGCCCATCATGTAGCAACCAATGCCCGTCGCAGATCCGGTGGCATAGCATCCCTGGCCTTTGCTGTACAGAATATAGTTCGGGTTAGTCTGGTACAGGCTAGGTGCTTTATAGGCCCGTGCGATACCCATTTTCAGCGTAAAGTCGTCGCCCAGACCTTGGGACAGGTTCAGGGACGGGCTCCAGTTGTCGCCAACGACGCTGTGGTGGTCGAAGCGCAGACCCGGCGTCAACATGGTGCTGTCGGTCAGCTCCATGTTATTTTCAGCAAACAGGGAGAAAATTTCAGCCTGTGAATATGGGCTACGATCGGTGCTGCTGGCACCAGGTATGTTCCCGCCCATAAAGGTCTGGGTATTGGAACTCATGTCTTTCATACGCTGCTGGTTCCATTCGGTACCGAGCGTCAGGTTCTGGTTAACTAACAGGTCGAATGGAATGCTAATTTCGCTGTGCAGGGTGACATCCGCCAGGTCAGTGTCGGTAAATTGATTACTGTTAAATAACCCTTCAAGGCCACCTGCCAGACCTTCACCCAAACGGGAGTTACGGGTGTGTTCGTATTGCGCCCAGTTGCTGGTGGTAATGCCGTTGTCCCAGCCGCCGTTCCACGTCAGCGCATAGTTCTGGCGGTACATACGGTTGGTTTCTTTACCGTAGTATTTTTTTACCAGCCCGTTAGTTTTGTTATCGTTGTTGGTGTTTTGAGTGTCACCCGCATACAGGTTGCCCTGACGGCTGTAGCCAGCTTCAAACTCCAGCGATTGCATTGGGGCAAAATCCCAACGCAGCAGGCCGTTGATATCTTTGTTTTTTACCCCTTCACGACCCGCAGGCATCGTATCGGCATATGACCCTGTACGTGCTGACTGGTGACCGTCGTTAATGTCCCAGGCATCGGCCTGGGTTTTGTCGAGGTTACCGTTCAGGCGGAAGCTGAAATCTCCGCCCAGCGGTCCATTCAGACTAAAGTTGGTACGCTTGGTTGAACCTTCCTCTTTGTGTTCCGGGGCGTTGAAATAGGTATTCCAGGAACCATGCCACTCATCGCCGCCTTTCTTGGTGATGATATTCACCACACCGCCAGCTGCGCCATTGCCATAGCGTGCTGCGGCAGGACCGCGCAGCACTTCAATACGTTCAATCATTTCCGGAGCAACCCAGGCGGTATCGCCGCGGGTATCACGCTCGCCGCGCCAGCCCTGGCGTACGGAGTTACGGCTGGTAACCGGTTTACCGTCGATCAAAATTAGGGTGTTTTCTGGCCCCATGCCGCGAATATCGATCTGGCGGTTGTTGCCGCGCTGACCGCTGGTTGAGTTGCCGGTCAGGTTAACGCCAGGCATGGTACGGATGATTTCCGACACATCGCGAGCGGGAGGGTTCTTACGAATTTCATCAGCGGTAATGGTTGAAACACCCGGCGCCTGCAGGTTCTGCTGGGCGGCGGTAACGACGATGGTGTCTTCATGAGAGACAGCGACGCTATCGGTTTGATCTTCTGCCATTGCTGGCAGGGCTACCCCGTAAATCCCTAAATTGACCAATAAGGCCAGTGAATGAATCTTGTTGTTCATTGTATGTCCTGCTGTTCTTTTAGCCACGAGTACCAATGTGCCGTGGTGCGGCATTTGGCCTGATGTCGCCCGCATCTGCGTAAACTATCCATTCCAGAAAAAGTACGCAGCGCCAGGTCGGTTTATAAGTGGTGAAAAACTGTACGCGCTTCCCACAGCGCGACAATACGCTATTGCAAATGCAAATAGTTATCAATAATATTATCAATATATTTCACGCTAGATCATAAAATTTCACAATAAACATGGGGTTATGGCTGTGACGACGTTAAAGATGGGAAGCGAGGCGTGGTGGCAGTCGAAAAAAGGCCCGGAGTGGGAGCGTGAAGACAACGGAAATTATCGGGTAACCTTCTGGTGGCGTGACCCACGGGGAACGGAAAAAGAGTCAGCCATTCATCGCGTTTGGGTTTATATCACCGGCGTCACCGACCACCATCAAAATGCCATCCCTCAGTCGATGCGACGCATTGATGGAACAAATGTTTGGTGCTGGAGTGTTTCCCTCAGCGCCAACTGGCGTGGCAGCTACTGTTTTATCCCAACAGCACGAAACGATATCTTCTCCTCGCTGGCGGCGGACGCTGCGCCTGACCGAAGCATCCTGCGTGAAGGCTGGCGGCAATTGCTGCCGCAGGCCATTGCCGATCCCCTTAATCCGCAGAGCTGGCGGGGCGGTCGTGGCCACGCGGTGTCTGCGCTGGAAATGCCGGAGGCACCCGTACAGCCAGGATGGGATCGACCTGAAAACCCAGATTCACCCACAGTTTGCCTGCAATGGCATAGCGCCAGGCTCGGCAATACGCGTCGCGTATGGGTGTTTACCACCGGTGATGCTCAACCCGAAACGCGTCCGTTGGCTATCCTGCTGGATGGGCAGTTTTGGGCACAGAGTATGCCGGTCTGGCCTGCGTTGACTTCACTCACGCATCGCGGACACCTTCCTTCTGCCGTTTATATTCTGATTGATGCCATTGATACGGCTCACCGCAGCCATGAGCTACCGTGTAATGCGGATTTTTGGTTGGCGGTGCAGGAGGAGCTATTACCACTGGTGAAGACAACGACCGCGTTTAGTGACGATCCGCAGCGCACCGTGGTGGCTGGGCAAAGTTTTGGCGGGTTGTCATCGCTGTATGCCGGGCTGAACTGGCCCGCGCGCTTTGGCTGTGTGCTTAGCCAGTCGGGCTCTTACTGGTGGCCGCATCGTGGTGGTTATCAGGACGGGGCGATCGTCGAGCAACTGAAGACCGGGACCGTCAGCGCTCAGGGGCTGCGTATTGTCCTGGAAGCGGGGATCCGCGAGCCCATTATTTATCGCGCTAATCAGGCGTTATATGCCCAGTTACCTTCTGCACCACAGTCTATTTTCTGGCGTCAGGTTGATGGCGGACACGATGCGCTTTGCTGGCGCGGCGGTCTGATGCAAGGGCTAATGACGCTCTGGCAACCGCTTACCGACACGATTTAACCGGACGATGTTCCACGACAGGAGTTGAGTATGGAATTCAGTAACCCCTTCGATAATCCGCAGGGCCAGTTTTACATTCTGCAAAATCCCCAACGTCAGTTTAGCCTTTGGCCGCAGCAGTGCTCGCTTCCTGCTGGCTGGCAAATTGCTTGCGAACCTCAATCCCAGGAAGCCTGCCAGCAATGGCTGGATGCAAACTGGACCACGCTGACGCCAACGAACTACGTCGATGTGCAGGAGGCTCTATGACTCAGCGTTTACCGTTAGTGGCGGCTCAGCCGGGGATCTGGATGGCGGAAAAACTCTCCACATTGCCCTCGGCGTGGAGCGTGGCGCACTACGTAGAATTAACTGGCGAACTGGACGCGTCGTTGCTGGCGAAAGCCGTTGTGGCGGGCCTGGAGCAGGCCGATACCCTGCGGATGCGGTTTAGCGAAGATAACGGTGAGATCTGGCAATGGGTGGATTCTGCGCTCGCCTTTGCGCAACCTGAAATTATCGACCTGCGCGAAAAAGCCAATCCACATGAGGCGGCGCGTGCGTTGATGCAGGCAGACCTGCAGCAGGACATACGTGCTGATGGCAATAAGCCGCTGGTTTTTCACCTGCTTATACAGGTGGGAGAAAAGCGTTGGTATTGGTATCAGCGTTACCATCATTTGCTGGTCGATGGCTTCAGTTTTCCAGCCATTACCCGCCAGATAGCCGCAATTTATCGCGCATGGCTACACAGCGAGCCTACGCCAGACTCGCCTTTTACGCCGTTCGCCGAGGTGGTGGAAGAGTATCAACAGTACCGTCAAAGCGATGCCTGGCAACGCGACGGCGCTTTCTGGCGCGAGCAGCGAAAGCAACTCCCGCCTCCTGTCTCGCTGTCGAACAATCCGTTGCCGGGACGATCGGCCAGCGCGGATATTATTCGTATGAAGTTAACCGCGCCTGAAGGGGCGTTTCGTCGGCTTGCGGCACGTATGCCTGACGTTCAGCGTGCGGATCTGGCCCTCGCGCTGGTGGCATTGTGGCTGGGACGTTTATGCAGCCGAATGGATTATGCCGCCGGGTTTATCTTTATGCGGCGTATGGGGTCGGCGGCGTTGACCTCCACTGGACCGGTTTTAAACGTACTGCCATTTGGTGTGAGGCTGGATGCGGCAGAAAGCTTGCCTGCACTTGCACAACGACTGGCCGGACAGTTGAAGAAAATGCGTCGGCATCAACGTTATGATGCCGAACAAATCGTTCGCGACAGCGGGCGTGCAGCCGGTGCCGAGCCGCTGTTTGGCCCGGTGCTGAACGTGAAAATATTCGACTATCAGCTGAATATTCCCGGCGTTCAGGCACAAACCCACACGCTGGCGACAGGGCCGGTGAACGATCTTGAGCTGGCGTTATTCCCGGATGAAAACGGTGGGCTGAGTATTGAAATTCTGGCCAATAAACAGCGCTACGATGCAGAAATGCTGGCGCAGCATGCCTCGCGTTTAATCGGGCTTATCGAGCAGTTTGCCGACAATCCGGCGCTATGCTGCGGCGACGCCGGGATGCTGTTGCCAACAGAACATGAGCGGCTGGCGAAGATTAACGACACGATCGTCGAGATCCCGTCCACTACGCTGAGCGCGCTGGTGGCACAGCAGGCCGATAAAACGCCGGATGCCCCGGCGTTGGCCGATGCCCGCTATCAGTTTAGCTATCGCGAAATGCACCAGCAGGTCGTGGCGCTGGCGAGCCTTTTGCGTGCACGCGGCGTCAAGCCTGGCGACAGCGTCGCCGTGGCATTACCGCGTTCCGTGTTCCTGACGCTGGCGCTGCACGGTATTGTTGAAGCCGGTGCAGCCTGGCTGCCGTTGGATACCGGATACCCGGACGATCGCCTGCGGATGATGCTCGAAGACGCGAAGCCAAAATTGTTGATCGCGACCAATGAGCAACTGGCGCGCTTTAGCGATATTCCTGGGCTGGAAAGTCTGTGCTATGACTCACCCCTGCCAGCAGAAGATGCTGCTCCGCTGGCACTATCTCAGCCCATTCATACTGCCTATATCATTTTTACTTCCGGTTCTACCGGTAGACCAAAAGGGGTGATGGTTGGGCAAACCGCCATCGTTAACCGTCTGCTGTGGATGCAAAATCACTATCCGCTGACCGCGGATGATGTGGTGGCGCAAAAAACACCGTGCAGTTTTGACGTCTCGGTATGGGAGTTTTTCTGGCCGTTTATTGCCGGGGCAAAGCTGGTAATGGCCGAGCCTGAGGCGCACCGCGACCCGCTGGCGATGCAGCAGTTCTTTGCCCAATATGGGGTGACGACCACGCACTTTGTTCCCTCTATGTTGGCCGCTTTTGTCGCTTCACTGACGCCGGAAACCGCGCGGGAGAGTTGTGCCTCGCTGAAACGGGTATTTTGCAGCGGCGAAGCCTTGCCTGCAGATTTATGCCGTGAGTGGGAACAGTTAACTCATGCGCCACTGCACAATTTGTACGGACCAACGGAAGCGGCGGTTGATGTGAGCTGGTATCCGGCCTGGGGGGAAGACCTTGCTGATGTAACCGGCAACAGCGTGCCGATTGGCTATCCGGTATGGAATACCGGTTTACGTATTCTGGATGCCATGATGCGCCCGGTGCCTTTCGGCGTGGCTGGTGACTTATACCTGACGGGGATCCAACTGGCGCAAGGTTATCTGGGCCGTCCGGATCTGACCGCAAGCCGCTTTATCGCCGATCCGTTTAACGTTGGTGAACGTATGTATCGTACCGGAGATGTGGCGCGCTGGCTGGAAAATGGCGCGGTGGAATACCTCGGGCGCAGCGATGACCAGCTAAAAATTCGTGGACAGCGCATTGAGCTCGGTGAGATTGACCGGGTGATGCAGCAGTTGCCTGATGTCGAGCATGCCGTTGCCCATGCCTGCGTATTCAACCAGGCGGCAGCGACAGGCGGCGATGCGCGTCAACTGGTGGGGTATCTGGTGTCACAATCGGGTTTACCGCTGGATACGTCAGCGTTGCGGGAAAAGCTGCGTGAAAAACTGCCTGCGCATATGGTGCCGACAGTATTGTTGCAACTGGCGGAGCTGCCGCTTAGCGCGAACGGTAAACTGGATCGTAAAGCGCTGCCGATGCCTCAGTTGACGTCGCGTGTTTCCGGGCGCGCACTGCGAGCAGGGACTGAAACGACCATCGCGCAGTCTTTTGCGGCCTTGCTGGGTTGCGAGGTTAATGACGCGGCGGCGGACTTCTTTGCGCTTGGCGGGCATTCGCTGCTGGCGATGAAGTTGGCAGCACAGTTGAGCCGGGTTTTTGAGCGTCAGGTGACGCCGGGGCAGATTATGGTGGCCTCTACCGTTGAACAACTGAGCGCTCTGTTGGAGAGCACTGATGATGAACAGTCACAGCGTCTGGGATTTGAGGCACTGCTGCCGCTGCGTGAAAGTCACGGCCCAACGCTGTTCTGTTTCCATCCGGCGTCGGGTTTTGCCTGGCAGTTTAGCGTGCTGTCGCGATATCTCAGCCCGCAGTGGTCGATTATAGGTATTCAGTCGCCACGACAGGATGGGCCTATGCAGACGGCGGAAAACCTCGACGCGGTATGCGAACATCATCTGGCAACGTTGCTCAGTCAACAGCCTCACGGACCTTACTATTTATTAGGTTATTCGCTGGGCGGCACGCTGGCACAGGGGATCGCCGCGCGCTTACATGCCAGAGGAGAGACGGTTGCATTCCTCGGGCTGTTGGATACCTGGCCGCCGGAAACGCAAAACTGGCAAGAAAAAGAGGCTAATGGGTTGGATCCAGCTGTACTGGCGGAGATCGAGCGTGAACGCGAAGCGTTTCTGGCGGCGCAGCAGGGGAATGCGTCAGAGGCTTTATTTAACGCAATCGAAGGCAACTACGCCGATGCGGTTCGCCTGCTTACCACGGCGCACAGCGTGCCGTTTGCAGGTCACGCCACGCTTTTCGTCGCTGAGCGCACGTTAGTACCGGGTGTGAGTCCTGAGCGCAGTTGGTCGCCGTGGATATCCAGTCTGGATGTTTACCGCCAGGATTGCGCGCATGTTGATATTATTTCCCCCACCGCATTTGAGGTGATAGGACCTGTAATAAATACACTGATTAATAAATCTGTGTAACAAGACGAATATTGCTATCGCGGTGATCGAACAATTCCATAATGTAAAAAATATGTTATGGAATTGTTCTTTTTTGTGCGGTGCAAGGTGATGAAAGGGGTGAATAAATTCCGAATATAATTTTTGGTAGGGCAACAAGCACAAAGAATGTTTCGGATAATTCTGACTAACTGGTAGACTTCTCCCACAGGAATGTTTTTCTTTTAGGAAAGTTTTCAGGTCACGCAACATGTCATCATTAAATATAAAGCAAGATAACGTTTCGGAATTTACTGGGTATCCTCAGCCAACGGCAAACGCAAATGAAATCGATTTAGTGAATCTAATCGAAATCTTATGGCGCGCAAGAACGAAAATTATAGCGACCGTTTTCGCCTTTGCTTGTGTGGGTATTCTGGTCTCTTTTCTGCTGCCACAAAAATGGACCAGTCAGGCCATCGTGACGCCAGCGGAAGCGGTTCAATGGCAGGGATTAGAGAATACGCTGACCAAATTGCGCGTGCTGGATATGGATATTAGCGTTAGCAGTGGTGATGTGTTTAACCTGTTTATCAAAAAATTCCAGTCGCCTTCATTGTTAGAAGAATATCTGCGCTCTTCGCCTTACGTAATGGATCAATTGAAAGGTGCTGATATCGACGAAATGGAGTTGCATCAGGCAATTGTCAGGCTCAGTGAGAAAATGAAAGCGGTTGATACTAACCTGGGTAAGAAGAACGAAACTTCGCTGTATACCTCATGGACGCTGAGTTTTACCGCACCTCAGGCCGAAGAAGCCCAGTCAGTGCTGAAGGGATATATCCAGTATATTTCTGCCCTTGTGGTGAAAGAAACGCTGGAAGATATTCGCAATAAATTGTCCATCAAAACCAGTTATGAAAAAGAGAGACTGGAGATGGATCGCGTCAGGCTCAAAAACCAGCTGGAAGCAAATATCCAGCGACTGAACTACTCGCTGGAGATCGCCAATGCCGCCGGGATTAAAAAGCCGGTCTACAGTAATGGCCAGGCCGTGAAGGATGACCCCGATTTCTCTATTTCACTGGGTGCTGACGGCATCGAACGTAAATTAGAAATAGAAAAATCAGTAACGGATGTTGCTGAAATTAACGGTGAATTACGTAATCGCCAGTATCACGTTGAGCAACTGTTAGCGATGAATGTGGGTGACGTAACATTTACGCCGTTTAAATATCAACTCTCACCTTCGCTGCCGGTTAAAAAAGACGGTCCGGCTAAATCAATGATCGTTATTCTGGCCGCATTACTGGGGGGAATAGTGGCGTGTGGTGGCGTTCTGCTGAACTATGCCATGGTGTCGCGTAAGCAAAAAATGACGTTTATTGATCAGCAACTGGTGTGATGAATTGTCGTATGGCGGCAAGCTGGCCGCCATACTGTAACGCGTGTTATTTGTTGCGTCCAAGCGGCACCACTAACGGCGTTCCGGCAACCGGATCGTCGATAATCATACAGCGCAGTCCATAGATTTTTTCAATAAGCTGCGCGGTGACGATCTCCTTCGGTGCACCCTCGGCAATTATTTTTCCGTCACGCAGCGCGATCAGATGTGTTGCATAGCGACAGGCCTGATTCAGGTCGTGCAAAACGGCGGCCAGCGTATAACCTTTTTCCCGATTTAGCTCACTCAACAGTTCCAGCAGATCGATCTGATGACTGATATCCAGCCAGGTGGTGGGTTCATCGAGCAGCATAATCGACGTTTCCTGCGCCAGCACCATCGCAATCCATGCACGCTGACGTTGTCCGCCGGAAAGGGTATCCACACTTTGTGATGCCAGATGGGTGATACCCGTCGCCTGCATGGCGTTTGAGACCGCAGTTTCATCCTCTTTCCGCCAGCGGGTAAACAGCGGCTGGTGCGGGTAGCGTCCGCGGGCAACCAGCTCCTGTACCGTAATATCTCCCGGCGTGGTGGCGTTTTGCGCCAGCAAACCTATTCTGCGGGCGACTTCTTTGCTGGCATAGTGCTGTATATGCTCGCCATCGAGCCAGACCTTGCCGTGCGCGGGCGTCATCAGACGACTCAGCGTGCGCAGTAGCGTTGATTTCCCGCAGCCGTTTGGCCCGATAATCGCGGTGAAATGGCCGTCGGGAATCGATACATTGAGGTTTTCCGCCACGGTAAACTTGCCATAACCCAGCGTTAACTGGTCGCCACGCAAACGGGCTACTGATTCGATCATTTTTTGCGGGACTCCTGAATTAACAAGACGATAAGATAAATACCGCCGAGGCTTACGGTGACAACGCCCACCGGAAGCTGATAAGGCATAAACAGCTGTTGGGCGCATAAATCCGCCATCAGCAACAGCAACGCGCCGCACAGCGCCGACAGGGTTAATCCCCAGCGCGATGTACCGCTTATACGTCGCGCGATATGCGGCGCGACTAGAGCAATAAACGAGATAGGACCGGCCAGCGCGGTGGCGGCAGCGGTCAGTACCACCGCAACCAGCATCATCATCAGACGTGAACGCTCAACGCTGACGCCAAGCGCACAGGCGCTGTCATCACCCATTTCCAGTAAACGCATCCGGCGTACCAGCAGCGCGGCGCACACCAGCATGATGATAATCAGCGGAGCAGAAGGCCAGGTTTTGGCCCAGGTCAGGCCATTGAGCGATCCGGCGTTCCACAGCCCAGCCGTCAGCGCGGTTTCTAATGATGCTTTCAGCAGTAGCCAGGTGTTGAACGCCACCAGCATGGCGCGAATGCCGATACCAATAATAATCAGCCGGAAGGTGTCGATCCCATTGCGCCAGGCGAGCGCCCAGACCACCAGAGAGGTCAGAATCCCACCCAGCATGGCCGCCAGCGCGATAGCGGTGAGATGCTGTCCGAACAGCACCATTGCCACCAGCACACCGCTCCAGGCCCCGGTGTTGAAACCCATCACATCCGGGCTGCCCAGCGGGTTGCGCATCAGCGACTGGAATATTGCGCCGCTCACGCCGAGCGCTGCGCCAATCAATAGCGCCATGAGCACGCGTGGCAAACGCCATTCGGTCACCACCAGCGTAATACTGCGCGGCGCATCGCCGAGCAGGGCGGCAATAATTTGCTGGGTTTCCAGCGTAACAACGCCGCTACGCAGGCTCCACAAACCCATGACGAGACAACCTGCAATCAGCAGCAGGCTGCTGATTATCAGGCGGCGGGAGAGGTGCATCATGCGCCACCTCCGCGCGATTTACGGCGTACCAGAAAGATAAGCACCGGTGCACCGATAAACGCACTGACTACCGACACGCGCAGCTCGCCGGGGACAATCAGGCGACCGATTATATCGGCAATCAGTAACAGAGAAGGCGTTGCCAGTAGGGTTACGGGCAGTGACCAGCGGTGATCCGCCCCCACCAGCCAGCGTGCCATGTGCGGCATCATCAGGCCGATAAAGGCGATAGGACCGACAATCGCGGTCGCACTGCCGCACAGTACGGTAATAACCAGCAGGCCAATAAACTGCGTGCGAGCGACTTTACTGCCAAGCGCGGTAGCGGTGTCGCTGCCGAGGCTCAAGCTATTCAGGGCGCGACTGAGGAACAGTGCGACAGCCGCGGCAATCAGTACCGGTACCAGCACAACCTTCAGCGTTTGCAGGCTGCGGATATCCAGTGAACCGGCCTGCCAGAAACGCAGCTGATCGTAAACGTCCGGGTTGAGCAAGGCGATGCCGGTGGATAATCCTTCCAGCACCGCGCCCAGCGCAACGCCCGCCAGCGTCAGACGCACCGGGCTTAACTGCCCGCCGCCCTGACTGCCGGTAAAAGCTACGATCAGCGACGCAGCCAGCGCACCGCAAAAGGCCATCAGCAGCTGCTCTTGCGCAGAGGAAAAGCCGAACAGCGCTGCCCCCAGCACAATAGCGAAGCTGGCGCCGGAGTTGACACCCAGAATGCCGGGATCGGCGAGAGGGTTACGCGTGAGCGTTTGCATAAGTGCGCCAGCCAGGCCCAGCGCGCCACCGGCGAGCAGCCCCGCCAGCGTGCGCGGCAGGCGCGCGTCCAGCACGATGGTGCAATCAGCACTTTGACAACTGCCGGTGAGCGCATCCAGCACCACGGAGGCAGGTAGCGACTTGGCGCCAATAACCAGACTTAATACCGTGGTGAGAACAAGTAATAACAATAGTCCGGGCACGGCGAAGGCACGTGTCGCGGAAACAGAGCATGACATATCAACTTCCCTGATAATGATAGTAATTATCGTTATCGATCTTATTTGGATATGTTAGCATGTGCAGCCATCGAATGGATATTGAAAAAGTACCTGGTAAGGCTCTGTAATGAATCGACAATCCTGGCTGCTCAATCTCAGCCTGTTAAAGACCCACCCAGCATTTCGCGCTGTCTTCCTCGCCCGTTTTATTTCCATTGTCTCTCTGGGGCTACTCGGCGTGGCGGTTCCGGTACAGATCCAGATGATGACCCAGTCGACCTGGCAGGTGGGGTTGTCGGTGACGTTGACCGGTAGCGCAATGTTTATTGGCCTGATGGTGGGCGGAGTGCTGGCCGACCGCTATGAGCGTAAAAAAGTGATCCTGCTGGCGCGTGGAACCTGTGGTATTGGCTTTATTGGCCTGTGTCTGAATGCGCTGCTGCCCGAACCGTCGTTGCTGGCGATTTATCTGCTTGGCTTATGGGACGGTTTCTTTGCCTCTCTGGGCGTGACCGCATTGCTGGCTGCGACGCCAGCGCTGGTTGGGCGCGAGAATTTGATGCAGGCTGGGGCGATTACCATGCTGACGGTGCGTCTGGGATCGGTAATTTCACCGATGCTTGGCGGGGTGCTGCTCGCGACTGGCGGCGTGGCCTGGAACTACGGACTGGCGGCGGCGGGAACCTTCATTACCTTACTACCGTTGCTGAGCCTTCCTGCGTTGCCGCCTCCGCCGCAGCCGCGCGAGCATCCGCTGAAATCGCTGCTGGCGGCATTCCGCTTTCTGCTTGCCAGCCCGCTGATTGGCGGCATTGCGCTGCTCGGAGGTCTGTTAACCATGGCGAGCGCCGTGCGTGTGCTGTATCCGGCGTTGGCGATTAACTGGCACATGTCGAGTGCGCAAATTGGCCTGTTGTATGCGGCTATTCCGCTAGGGGCAGCCGTGGGCGCATTGACCAGCGGACAACTGGCGCACAGCGTTCGCCCGGGACTGATTATGCTGGCATCGACCGTGGCTTCATTTCTGGCTATCGGCCTGTTTGGCTTGATGCCCGTCTGGCAGCTTGGTGTGGTTTGTCTGGCGCTGTTTGGCTGGTTGAGCGCGGTCAGCTCTTTGTTGCAGTACACCCTGTTACAGACGCAGACGCCGGAAGCGATGCTCGGACGAATTAACGGTTTGTGGACGGCGCAAAACGTCACCGGCGATGCGATTGGCGCGGCGTTGTTAGGTGGTCTGGGCGCGATGATGACGCCGGTTGCTTCGGCAAGCGTGAGTGGATTCGGGCTGGTGATTGTCGGTCTGCTACTGCTGCTGTTGTTGGGAGAAGTACGCCGATTCCGGCAGGTCCCCGTGAATGTCTGATCGCGTTGTGCTCTAAGGTTGTAGGCCGGATAAGGCGTGAGCCGCATCCGGCGCTGAACATTAAAACAGAGCCGACAGACGATGCAGCAGCAGCGTGGCGCTGTAGTAGTCGAGACGGAAGGTTTCCGTACCCAGGGCGTAAACACGTTTATTTTGCACGGCTGGCAGATGCGCCAGAAGCGGATTGGCGTAAATAGCGTCGGCATCTTTGCTGTCGCCAGCAAACAGGAACAGCGCTTCACCGTTCAGGCCTGCCGCCAGGTTCTCACCGCCAAGCTGGATGATATCGTGGCGTTTGCCCTGACTCTGGCTGGTGTGCAAGTTGGCAGGCAGCGTTGCCAGCGTGAACCCTAACTGCTCCATCAGCTTGCCTTGCGCTGACTCAGGCGTCCACAGGTTGGCGCTGTGCGCCGCGGCGGTATATACCAGCGCGCTGACCGGCTGTGGTGGCAGGGGAATATGTTGCTTAACCGCCTGAAGTTGCTTATCAAACTCGGCAATTCGCGCAGCTGCCTGTTGCTCCTGACCGGTAATTTCACCTAACTGGGTCAGCAGCGACTGCCAGCTTTTATCGTCGTAATTAATGATGAGCGTTGGCGCAATGGTGGACAGCTGATCGTATAGCGCGAGGGCAGAATCTCCCCCGGTAGCACTTACCAGAATCAGATCCGGCATTTGAGCTGCGACGGCTTCGGCGCTCGGTTCGCCGATATACAGGCGGCTCAGTTTGCGTTCTTTTGCCACTTCGCTCCACTGGCGTAAAAAGCCCTGCGCATCGCCGATGCGATTGTTCGGCGTAGTGGCACCGCTGGCAATGACCGGGGCATCAATCGCCAGCAGCGAGCCGGTGAGGGTCACGCTGGTGGAGACAATTCGCTGTGGTTTATGTTCCAGCGTATGCGTGCCGCGGCTGTCAGTAACCTGACGCGGCCAGTCGGCGGCGTGACCTGAAGAAATTCCTGAAAGAGATAAACCTGCCAGTAAGAACACGGTGCGGCAAAAAGAGGGGAGACTCACGAATCGGCTTCCTGTTATCTGTATGAGTAATGCTTCTCATTTTCATTGTTAGCGAGCAAGGATGCAAGCCAAAGTCGCACATTGTGCTACCACAAGAGTTGACATACCGCCGCTTTACTTTTAGGTTAGCGACCGAAAATATAAATGATAATCATTATTAGAGCCTTTATCATTTTTGGAGGATGATATGGATACGTCACTGGCCGAGGAAAAAACGCAGACTATGCCGACGCTCGCTCCCGACAGTTTTTTCTTTATGTCGCCGTACCGTAGTTTTACGACGTCAGGATGCTTCGCCCGCTATGCGGAACCGGCAATTGATGGCGATTCGCCAGACAGCCCTTTCCAACAAAAAATGAACGCACTGTTTGCTGATGCCAAATCGCAGGGCATCACGAACCCTGTCATGGTCGGGGCTATTCCCTTTGATACCCGCCAGCCATCATCGCTGTTTATTCCCCAATCGTGGCAGAGCTTTTCTCGTACGGCGAAGCAGCAATCATCACGTTACTTTACCGCGCATCAGTCGCTGAACGTCGTTGAACGTAAATCGATCCCGGAACAGGACTTTTTTGAAGATATGGTCGCCCGGGCGGCTGCGCTGACGTCCACTCCGGAAGTCGACAAAGTGGTGTTGTCACGCCTGATCGATATCACCGCCGATGCCAACATTGACAGCGGTGCGCTGCTGGAGCGTCTGGTGGCGCAAAACCCGGCGAGCTACAACTTCCATGTACCGATTGAAGACGGCGGCGTATTGATTGGTGCCAGCCCGGAACTGTTACTGCGCAAAGAAGGCGATCGTTTCAGTTCTCTGCCGCTGGCGGGCTCTGCACGTCGTCAGCCTGATGATGTGCTGGATCGCGAAGCAGGGATCCGCCTGCTGGCGTCTGAGAAGGACCGCCATGAGCACGAACTGGTGACGCAAGCGATGAAAACGGTATTGCGCGATCGCAGCCGTGAACTGCAACTGCCTTCTTCTCCGCAGCTGGTTACCACGCCGACGCTCTGGCACCTCGGCACGCCGTTTGAAGGTAAAGCTAACCCGCAGGAAAACGCCCTGACGCTGGCGTGCCTACTGCATCCGACGCCTGCGCTGAGCGGCTTCCCACATCAGGTTGCGCGCAAGCTTATCGCCGAGCTGGAGCCGTTCGATCGCGAATTGTTCGGTGGCATTGTTGGCTGGTGTGATGCCGAAGGTAACGGTGAGTGGGTAGTGACGATCCGCTGTGCGAAGCTGCTGCGCAATCAGGTACGTTTCTTTGCCGGAGCAGGAATTGTTCCAGCCTCTTCCCCGGTTGCGGAATGGCGCGAAACGGGGGCTAAGCTCTCCACGATGTTGAATGTTTTTGGACTGCACTAAGAGCCTTGTGGACTGGTTTTAAGGAGCAATAATGAGTATTCCTTTCACCCGCTGGCCGGAAGTGTTTGCCCGCCGCTATCGTGAAAAAGGTTACTGGCAGGATTTGCCGCTGACCGACATTCTGACCCGTCACGCCGACAGCGAGCATACGGCGGTAATTGATGGTGAACGCCATCTGAGCTATCGCCAACTGAATCAGGCCGCTGACAATCTTGCCTGCAGTTTGCGTCGCCAGGGGATCAAACCCGGCGAAACCGCGCTAGTACAACTGGGCAATGTGGCTGAGCTGTATATCACCTTCTTTGCGCTGCTCAAGCTGGGCGTAGCTCCGGTGCTGGCGCTGTTCAGCCATCAGCGTAACGAACTTAACGCCTATGCCAAACAGATTGAGCCGGCACTGCTGATTGCCGATCGCCAGCATACGCTGTTTAGCGGGGACGATTTTCTTAACGCTTTTGTGGCCGAACACAATTCTGTGCGCGTGGTGCAACTGCGCAACGATGAAGGTGAACACAATCTGCAAACGGCGATAAACCAGCCTGCGACTGATTTTAGCGCCACGCCATCGCCTGCTGATGAGGTGGCGTACTTCCAGCTTTCTGGGGGGACGACCGGGACGCCAAAGCTGATTCCTCGCACTCATAACGATTACTACTACAGCGTGCGTCGCAGCAATGAGATTTGCCGCTTCACCGGGGAAACGCGTTATTTATGCGCAATCCCGGCGGCGCATAACTACGCCATGAGTTCGCCAGGCGCGCTGGGCGTATTCCTGGCCGGTGGCACTGTAGTGCTGGCGGCTGACCCGAGTACCACTCTGTGTTTCCCGCTGATTGAACAGCATCAGGTTAACGTCACGGCGCTGGTGCCACCTGCGGTGAGCCTGTGGTTGCAGGCGATTGCGGAGTGGGGCAGCAATGCGCAACTGGCTTCGCTGAAACTGCTTCAGGTCGGTGGCGCGAGACTTTCCGCCACGCTTGCGGCACGTATTCCAGCCGAGATTGGCTGCCAGTTGCAGCAGGTCTTCGGCATGGCGGAAGGGCTGGTGAACTACACCCGTCTGGACGACAGTCCTGAGCGCATCATCAATACCCAGGGTCGCCCGATGTGTCCCGATGATGAAGTCTGGGTAGCAGACGCTGACGGCAACCCCTTAGCCCAGGGAGAGACCGGACGCCTGATGACGCGTGGTCCGTACACCTTCCGCGGTTATTTCAAAAGTCCTGAGCATAATGCCAGCGCCTTTGACGCCAACGGCTTTTACTGTTCCGGCGATCTGATCGCTATCGATCCGGATGGTTACATCACCGTTCAGGGGCGTGAAAAGGATCAGATCAATCGCGGCGGGGAGAAGATCGCCGCTGAAGAGATTGAAAACCTGCTACTGCGCCATCCAATGGTGATCCATGCCGCGCTGGTCAGTATGGATGACGAACTGATGGGCGAGAAAAGCTGTGCCTGGCTGGTGGTGAAAGAGCCGCTGCGCGCGGTGCAGGTGCGCCGTTTTCTACGCGAACAGGGCATAGCGGAATTCAAATTACCCGATCGTGTTGAGTGCGTTGAGTCATTACCGCTGACTCCAGTGGGGAAGGTAGATAAAAAACAATTACGTCAGTGGCTGGCATCACGTTCACTGGCCTGAAGGAGAAATAGAAATGGCAATTCCTAAACTGCAGGCTTATGCGCTACCAACGGCGCTCGATGTTCCGGTGAACAAAGTCGACTGGGCATTTGACCCTGAACGCGCCGCGCTGCTGATCCACGACATGCAGGATTATTTTATCGGCTTTTGGGGCGATAACTGCCCGATGATGGAGCAGGTCGTCGCGAACATCGCCGCGCTGCGCCAGTACTGCAAAGAGCATAACATTCCGGTGTATTACACCGCTCAGCCGAAAGAACAGAGTGATGAAGACCGCGCTCTGCTCAATGATATGTGGGGACCGGGCCTGACGCGTTCCCCGGAACAACAAAAGATCGTTGAGGCGCTGGCGCCGGATGAAGCGGATACTATTCTGGTGAAATGGCGTTATAGCGCATTTCATCGTTCCCCGCTGGAACAGATGCTCAAGGAAACCGGGCGTAATCAACTGATCATTACCGGGGTGTATGCGCATATCGGCTGTATGACCACCGCAACGGACGCCTTCATGCGTGACATCAAGCCGTTTATGGTTGCCGATGCGCTGGCGGACTTTAGCCGTGACGAACACCTGATGTCGCTGAAATACGTGGCGGGACGTTCCGGGCGTGTGGTAATGACCCAGGAATTATTGCCGACACCGGTCCCGACCAGTAAAGATGCGTTGCGCAGCGTTATTCTGCCGTTGCTGGATGAGTCTGAAGAGCCGATGGATGACGAAAACCTGATCGACTACGGGCTGGATTCCGTGCGCATGATGGCGCTGGCGGCGCGCTGGCGTAAGGTTCATGGTGACATTGATTTCGTGATGCTGGCGAAAAAACCGACCATTGACGCATGGTGGGCGCTGCTCTCCCGCGAGGTGAAGTAATGGCTGGATTTGATTTTGCCGGGAAAACCGTCTGGGTAACCGGCGCGGGTAAAGGGATTGGCTACACCACGGCGCTGGCGTTTGCGAATGCTGGCGCTGAGGTGACAGGATTCGATCGCGAATTTCCTCAGGATAACTACCCGTTTGCGACCGAAGTGCTGGATGTGGCGAATGCCGGACAGGTAGCTGAAGTGTGCCAGCGCGTCCTCAAAGCGCGCGAGCGTTTGGATGTGTTGGTCAATGCCGCAGGTATTTTGCGTATGGGGGCCACCGATGCGTTGAGCGTTGAGGAGTGGCAGCAGACGTTTGCGGTTAACGTTGGTGGGGCGTTCAATCTGTTTCAGCAGACGATGGCGCAGTTTCGTCGCCAGCAGGGCGGGGCGATCGTGACCGTCGCGTCGGATGCTGCGCACACGCCGCGTATCGGCATGAGTGCTTACGGTGCGTCAAAGGCCGCGTTGAAAAGTCTGGCGCTGACCGTCGGACTTGAATTGGCGGGTAGCGGTGTGCGCTGTAATGTGGTGTCGCCAGGCTCGACCGACACCGATATGCAGCGCACGCTGTGGGTTAGCGATGACGCGGAGCAACAGCGTATTCGTGGATTTGGCGAGCAGTTTAAGCTCGGGATTCCGCTGGGGAAAATCGCCCGGCCGCAAGAGATCACCAACACTATTTTATTCCTCGCCTCCGATCTGGCCAGCCACATTACGTTACAGGATATCGTGGTGGACGGCGGTTCCACGCTGGGGGCATGACGATGATCTGGAAGCGTCATTTAACGCTGGATGAACTCAATGCCACCAGTCAGAACACGTTGGTGGCGCATTTAGGCATGGTCTACACCCGGCTGGGGGATGATGTGCTGGAAGCCGAAATGCCGGTGGATAGCCGCACGCATCAGCCATTTGGCCTGCTGCACGGCGGCGCATCCGCGGCCCTGGCGGAAACGCTGGGTTCGATGGCGGGTTATCTGATGACCCGCGACGGGCAGTGCGTGGTGGGGACGGAACTCAACGCCACGCATCATCGGGCGGTATCGCAGGGGAAAGTGCGCGGCGTTTGTCAGCCGTTGCACCTTGGGCGTCAAAATCAAAGCTGGGAAATTGTTATCTTTGATGAGCAGGGGCGACGCTGTTGCACCTGCCGCTTAGGCACTGCGGTGATGGGGTGAAAGTTAAGCGCGCCATTCAGGCGCGCTTCGTTACTCACTTACCAGCTATAGCGCAGATTAAGACTACCATTGAGGTCCTGATAATCATTGTTCCCTATCTGACCTGCGGCCTGGGCGCTGATACTCCATTGACTATTGAGATTAGCCTGAATCCCTACTTTTAGTTCGCTGCGATCCGCTGGTAGATCCTGTTTTACCGTTGCGTTATCAAATGATACGGCCAGATTGTCAGAGGTGTGCAGCCAGTTAATCTCAGCGAATGGTCGGACGGTAGCATCATCGAACGAAAGCTGGCTATCAATCCGCAGACCAAGACGTGTGGTCCAACTATCACCGTTTTGTCCATCTATGTGTGTACCGTTTGTCTCAACGCTATCTGCCTGGTAGCGTTGCCAGATAACCTGCGCCTGAGGCGTGAGGCTTACTGTGTTAGCGCTGCTCATATTAATGTCGTAGCGATAACCGCTTTCCAGCGAAATCGCGTGAGCCAGGGAGTCGTAATGCGTTGAACCGACATTGCCATTCTCGACGCTGTTATTGTAGAAACCATACTGATACCACGTATCAACATACCAGCCGCGATGTTGCCGGGCATCAGAGAACCAGGTGGCATACGCGCCAAGATTGTAACCGTCGATATCGCCTGTGGCTGTAAACTGACTGCCATCCGCGCCGCGATTTCCGGTGCTGTCGGTACTGCCGTCAAGGTAACTGGCCATCAGGCCAAACGTGATGCTTTGCTGATCATCGCGCCAGGTCGCAATGTCGCTGCCAAGCTGAAACTGGGTGTAATCGCTGTCCATGCCGATATTGCCGTTTACCGCAGATGTGTCCGTTTTTCCGCCTTTCATTCGCGCCCAGACGCTTCCTTCGGCCGAGCGGTACTGGCTCCCTTCACGATCGAACAGCGTTTGCATCTGCAGGCTACGCGCCAGCCACTGGTTGCCCAGATAAGCGCCTATATCGGCGCGATATTGTGGATTTGATGGGGTAACGTCGCTACTGCCGTCATCAGGATCAACTGGCGTCACGTCGCTGCCGCCGTCGTCAGGATCAACTGGCGTTACGTCGCTGCCGCCGTCGTCAGGATCGACTGGCGTCACATCGCTGCCGCCGTCGTCTGGGTCGACTGGCGTCACATCGCTGCCGCCATCGTCAGGGTCGACTGGCGTCACATCGCTGCCGCCATCGTCAGGGTCGACTGGCGTCACGTCGCTGCCGTCATCGTCAGGGTCGACTGGCGTCACGTCGCTGCCGCCGTCGTCAGGATCGACTGGTGTAACGTCATCATCCGGGTTGTCAGGCGTTTCTGCTTTGGAACGCAAATACCAGCTTTCGTTATCTTCATACAGACGATACTCATACAGCCCGATTTGAATCTGATTGCCAAGATAAAACGCGTTATCTGATGACACCCCACCGACGTCAACAATCTCGATACCTTGATCGGTATATGCACCCACGCCATCCACATTATTGATGTAGAGCGTGGTGCTGCCGTTAACATTACCTGAGACAATGAGCTGGTCGGTTGGTGAATTATCATCGCCTAAACTGGCGTTAAGTGAGAGCTGACCGCCGTTACCCGTGTAGTCGCCGTTGATGATTAATGCGTTCCCGGGAGTCGTGCTACTGCTGCGGATTACACCTTGATTGGTTACGTTACCATTAACGATAAACTGGCTGTCTGGCGTTGTGCTATCACCAAAACTTAGCAGGCCGATGTTGTTCACCGCGCCGTTGATTACCCCGTTGCCGCCGAGGGTGGCTCCGGCTTTGACATTGACGCTCTGCTTGCTGCCTTCAGCGCCGATAACGCCCGATTCAGTTAACCACAGCGTTCCCTGCTGAATGTCTGTGGTTCCGCTCCAGGTATTCTTTGCGGTAAGGGTGAGCGTACCATCTCCTTTTTTGGTCAAACTTTTACCGTCCCATCCTGTGGTAGCGTTGGATGAGGTATCTTCCAGTAACCTATTGACGGTAAATGTCTGGCCCGCGTCCAGGGTGAACGTACCGTGTGCAGGCGTAGAAGCCGCGGCGGAGTCTCCGGCGTACCAACTGAGCCCCACGCCCAATTCATATTGGGTATTATCAAGGGCGTTAACCTGACCAGAAATCGCGATATAGTCGGGCAGGGTATCCGGATCGGTTGAGATCGAAGCGAAATCGCTCACGATTGCGGAGTCGGCATCAATTAGCGTAACCTTGTCGATGTCTGCCAGTTGATTGTCTGAGGTCAGCGCGTTGAGATCCAGCGTATTACCCGAATTGCTAACGTGTAGATCGCCGCCAGGATTAACCTGTCCGCCGGTAATTAGCGGGTTAGCGGACCGACTGGCCAGCGCCGCGGCGCTTAAATCGATGCTGAGAATACTGCTTTCTTTCAGCGTGACCTCGTCAGCATGCAAGGTGCTGTAAGTTCCGGCTGTGTGGTCTGCCGCCAGCTCAAGGGTTCCGGCGTTGGTCAGTGTCGTGAGGGTGGAGTCATCTGTTACCCGCCACTGGCTCTGGTCCGCAAGGTTAAGATTGAGGATGGAATCAATACCCTGATCGTTGAAGCTTTCATTAACCGAGGTTGCCCCGGAGAAATAAGAACCCGCGTCCATGCTGAGGTTGATATATCCCCAACCGCTGTTAATGATGTCGCCGGTAATTGTCATTTTCCCTGAGCCATTTACCGTCCCGCCAGGTAGAACATACCCGCCCGAGGTGACTTTCGGATTCCAGATGGCAACGCCGCCGTTGGCGATGATGGTGGTATCGCCCGTCAGATTCACAATTCCGCCTTGTTGCACTACCACACCGTAACCACTGCCGTTAGCGCCGCTCATATCAATCGTCAGATTTTCAGCATTGATTATGCCGGCGTGAGTGAAATCTCCGCTGCCAATAGCCCAAAGGCCGTAGGGATTACTACCGCTCATGATGATATCGGTATTGGATAAATTGATGGTCGCGCCGCTATACTGGGCTGAAGCTCCGTAGCCGTTCACCGCGTAGATAGTGTTACGCTGCTCTGCGGAACCGTTGACATTTATGGTTGTCGGGGCGTTGTGGGGCGTGTTGGCCACAATACCGTTGGTCGTGTGGCTTGTAGTATTTCTTCCATCAATGGTGCTGCCTTCGCCAATATTGGCGAAGGTGGCATGCATGCTGCTGATTAGTGTAAGGGCAGTGGACTGCGCGGTCGTGACGGTCAGATTATTGGCATTGAATTCACCGTATCCTCGGCCGGTCAGGTAAATTGTTGATGCAGTCCCGTTTGCGCTGATGGAGCTGTCTGATCCTAAATCAACCACACCACCTTCTATTCGAAGCCCTTCCGTCTTCTGGCCTGTGACGTCAATGGTGAGATTGTTGGCCTTCACTGTTCCGATGGCATCATCTTTGGTGGTTGCCGAATAATCCTCAACAACCATCCCGTACCCTTCGGAGAAACCGTGCACGGTAATGGTGGAATCATTGCCAAAATCCACATTGCCGCTGATGTCCGCGCCCGTCCCTTTTGCGCGCTCGGTAGAGGTTGTGGTAAGGGTGATATCAAGGCTATCTGCCGTAAAATGACTTTGTGCACCAGAAAGGAGCCCATATACCGTACCTCCAGAGGATGAGAGTGAAATTGCGCTATTCTCGCCCAGGTTAATCTGGCTGTTTTGTCCCGTCTGGATACCATAGATAATGGTACCTGTTCCTGCCTCTGAGGCGGTGAAATCAACGTTTAGCCCGTTCGCGTTGAGTAAGGTGTTTTCCCCGAGATAGAGCGCACTTCCACCAGCTGTTCCGCTTACTAATTCAATGCGGGTGTCATCACCCAAATTGAGCGTTGTACCGCTTGTCCAGTATGTGTCGATACCAATAGCTTTACCTGTGGCGCCGCTGATGACTTTAACTAATCCACCATCCATGGTTAACGTATTATTGTCATCATAAAAATAGACACCAGTCGCATTACCATTCTGGGAATCGGTAATGATGTTACTATTGCTGCCGAAGTTCAGAGTGGCATTTTTTGTATGAACGTTAATTCCGTAAGCATCTTTTTTACTGATGGTGTTAATTGATATATTCTCTGCGTTTATATTTGTATCTGGACTGGTGTTGTTAATATATAGACCCGCGGTTGATGCTGATTTTGCAGTTCCTGTATCCGTAACGTTAATCTGTGTACCGTTACCTAAATTATTACTGGCGCTGTTATCAAGCTTCACGCCAATAGAACCGCTATCACCGGTAACGTGAATGGTGGCTTTACCATTAATCTGTACGCCTTGCCCACCTGAGGACAGGCTTTCGATACCGGTGGTGCCATCGACAGACGTCACTGTATCGCCATCATTTAAGTTGATGGTTTCACCGCTAAGCGGGCCGTAATCACTGGCATGTACGCAGTTTGCCGTTAGTCCAATAGCCGATAACACCAGGCCCGCAACGGTTGCGCGAACCCGATGATCGCCCTGTGAGAGTTCGGAAGTCACTACAAACATATTTTTGGCGACATTCCAGACGATGCGATAGCATTTATTCATAATTTATTTCCGTATATGGCCATCCTGAACAATCTGGCGCTGATAAATTTCTGCTGAATTAATTTCGTTTTTATGTGGGGATTTTGTCATTAAAACTGGAGGTGTGGATATATTCTTTACTTTGAACTTTGTGATTAAAATAAAATAAAGCACTAACTGCATAAAAAGTCAGGATAATCTGAAGTCCTAAGTTTAATAACCGTATTAGCTGAGAAAGTCAGAGGTATATTTTTAGTAAATTCCATTATTAATAATAAAGAATATTAAGCGACAAGATCGGCATCATGCCGGGGGGGATCTGAACAAAACATAGAGAGGTTGGCACGTAGCGCGCAATTGTTTCAGTTGTCGCTGCGTTGAAAGTGATCAAGTTAACAATACAATGTAAATACTCAGTGAAAGTTCGGGTTTGCATGGTTGTCAGGTTGTTAAATTCAGAAAAGATGTTATAGAAACAAAATGTAACATCTCTCTGGATCGGACAACGGATAACAACTATGAACAAATCAGGGAAGTACCTCGTCTGGACAGTGCTCTCCGTTATGGGAGCATTTGCCCTCGGCTATATCGCATTAAATCGTGGTGAACAGATCAACGCGTTGTGGATAGTCGTGGCGTCGGTCTGTGTCTACCTTATCGCTTATCGTTTCTACGGCCTGTACATCGCGAAAAATGTACTGGCGCTTGACCCGACGCGTATGACGCCAGCCGTGCGCCATAACGACGGTCTGGATTATGTTCCCACCGATAAAAAAGTGCTGTTTGGTCACCATTTTGCGGCAATTGCCGGAGCGGGTCCGTTAGTTGGACCGGTGCTGGCGGCGCAAATGGGCTATCTGCCGGGGATGATCTGGCTGCTCGCCGGGGTGGTACTGGCGGGTGCGGTGCAGGACTTCATGGTGCTGTTTGTTTCTACCCGTCGCGATGGTCGTTCCCTTGGCGAACTGGTGAAAGAAGAGATGGGCCCAACGGCGGGCGTTATTGCGCTGGTGGCCTGTTTTATGATCATGGTGATTATTCTCGCGGTACTGGCGATGATCGTCGTGAAAGCGCTGACCCACAGTCCGTGGGGAACCTACACCGTGGCGTTCACCATCCCGCTGGCGATCTTCATGGGGATTTATCTGCGCTATCTGCGCCCGGGCCGCATTGGCGAAGTGTCGGTCATCGGTCTGGTGTTCCTGGTGTTTGCCATTATTTCCGGCGGCTGGGTGGCTGAAAGCCCGACCTGGGCACCGTACTTTGACTTTACCGGCGTACAGCTGACGTGGATGCTGGTGGGCTACGGTTTTGTTGCCGCCGTCCTGCCGGTGTGGCTGCTGCTGGCCCCGCGTGATTACCTCTCTACCTTTCTGAAAATCGGCACCATTGTTGGTCTGGCGGTAGGGATTTTGATCATGCGTCCGACGCTGACCATGCCTGCGCTGACCAAGTTTGTTGACGGTACTGGCCCGGTCTGGACCGGTAACTTGTTCCCGTTCCTGTTTATTACCATTGCCTGTGGTGCGGTATCTGGCTTCCATGCGCTGATCTCCTCCGGTACCACGCCGAAGATGCTGGCGAATGAAGGGCAGGCCTGCTTTATCGGCTACGGCGGAATGCTGATGGAATCCTTTGTCGCCATTATGGCGCTGGTTTCCGCGTGCATCATCGATCCGGGCGTGTACTTTGCGATGAACAGCCCGATGGCGGTGCTGGCTCCTGCGGGGACGGTGGACGTAGTGGCTTCTGCGGCACAGGTAGTCAGCAGTTGGGGCTTTGCCATTACGCCAGACACCCTGCATCAAATCGCCAATGAAGTGGGTGAGCAATCCATCATCTCTCGCGCAGGTGGTGCGCCTACGCTGGCCGTCGGGATGGCGTACATTCTGCACGGCGCGCTGGGCGGCATGATGGATGTGGCGTTCTGGTATCACTTCGCCATTCTGTTTGAAGCGTTGTTTATTCTGACGGCGGTAGATGCCGGTACACGCGCCGCGCGCTTTATGCTGCAGGACTTGCTGGGCGTGGTATCACCGAGCCTGAAACGTACCGATTCGCTGCCTGCAAACCTGCTGGCTACAGCGCTGTGTGTGCTGGCCTGGGGTTACTTCTTACACCAGGGCGTGGTGGATCCTCTGGGCGGTATCAATACCCTGTGGCCGCTGTTTGGTATCGCTAACCAGATGCTGGCCGGTATGGCGTTGATGCTCTGTGCTGTGGTGCTGTTCAAGATGAAACGCCAGCGCTACGCATGGGTGGCGCTAGTGCCAACGGCCTGGCTGCTGATTTGTACCCTGACCGCTGGCTGGCAGAAAGCGTTTAGCCCGGATGCGAAAATCGGCTTCCTGGCTATCGCCAACAAGTTCCAGGCGATGATCGACAGCGGTAACATTCCGGCGCAGTACACCCAGTCGCAGTTGACGCAACTGGTGTTTAACAACCGCCTGGATGCGGGTCTCACCATCTTCTTCATGGTCGTCGTTGTGGTGTTGGGTCTGTTCTCCATCAAAACTGCGCTGGCAGCATTGAAAGAGGACAAACCAACTTCGAAAGAGACACCGTACGAGCCGATGCCTGAGAATGTCGAAGAGATCGTGGCGCAGGCGAAAGGTGCGCACTAATATTCTCTTAACCAACCAGCCCTCTCCTGAACGGGGAGGGCGTTTGTACGACAGGGAAAAACTATGTTTGAAACACTCGCCAAAGCCGGGAAGTATTTAGGTCAAACCGCCCGATTAATGATAGGTGTGCCGGATTACGACAACTATGTTGAACATATGCGCGTCACGCATCCGGACCAGACGCCAATGACCTACGAAGAATTTTTCCGTGAGCGCCAGGATGCACGATATGGCGGGAAAGGTGGCGCGAAGTGCTGTTGATTTTTTGCCGGATGGCGCTGACGCTTATCCGGCCTACAACATCGTATTGGCGTAATTTGTCGTCGTAGGCCTGGTAAGGCGAAGCCGTCATCAGGCAACCCGCACCATAATCACACCGTAAACGACTCTACCTTTTCGAATGCTGCGCGCAGTGTCTCCGGCGTTAACGTTACCGGCAGGGCGTGAATGGACTCCACCGGGCGCAGAGTGTGCGCAATCACTTTGTCGATTTCGGCGCGGTTATTGATGTCCACTTCCAGTTGAGCTAATCGGGTTGGCAGGTTGAATCGCTGATAAGCGGTAATTAACTGCGCCAGCACATCATCTTGTCCCAGCAGCGCGCTCTGCACCAGGATGCCGTACGCCACTTTGGTGCCGTGTAAAAACTTCTCAGTTTGTGGAAGGACGGTCAGGCCATTGTGAACAGAATGCGCCGCCGCCACGCGGGTGTAGCGCTCGCCCAGACCACCAACCATGCCGCCTCCGGCAATAATCGCATCCACCACATCGCAAAACGTGCGGCTTAGCGTGCCTTGTTGTTTGTCTGCCAGCGCCTGCTCGCTGCTTTCCAGCAGGACATCGCGGATGGTTTGCGCGGCTTGAATACCCAGACGTACTGTCAATGGTAGTGTTTCCGGCTGAGGTGCGAGCACGACGGCTTCATACCACTTTGCCAGCGTGTCGCCGATCCCCGCCAGTAAGTATTCTTCTGGCGCATTGAGAACGATCTCGGGTTCGACCAGCACGAGGAAATTCGCGTCAGCGAAAATTTCGAAATGTAGAGCCTGGCCCGCATCGTTATACCAGACGGAGAGTGGCGTCCAGGCAGCGCAGGTCGCCGCGATAGTAGGAATACCGACAAACGGCAGATCCAGACGACGGGCCAACGCTTTAGCGGTGTCGAGCAATGTACCGCCTCCCACGCCAATCACCACACTGCGATCCTCTCCCGACTCTTTTGCCAGTTGAGCAACATCGGTTTCGCTGCAATGTCCCGTAAACAGCAGGCGTTTAGCCTCGGCAAGATGAAAAGCCTCTGGCAGGTAAGGGCGGGCTGCATCGATGGCGCGTTCACCATAAACCCACACGGCGCGTGAAAGTTGGTCGGCAGAGAAAAAATCGTTGAGTCTTAACAGGCTGCCGGGATGGGAAAAATAGTTGGCCGGGCCGGTGACGACGCGAATTTCGGTATTACTCATGTTGTGTTGTCCTTTTGGCTGTCCTGTCCAGGCAGGTTATTTTTATATAGACGTCTGAACGTCTTGATTGCCAAATACTAGCATCGTGCTATAGTGGCTTCAACCACAACATCACACGCTGGGATAACAATAATGAGTAATAACCCGCTGATTCCGCAAAGCAAACTGCCTAATCTGGGCACTACTATCTTCACGCAAATGAGTGCGCTGGCGCAGCAGCATCAGGCCATTAACCTCTCGCAGGGGTTTCCTGATTTTGACGGTCCGCTCTTTTTGCAAGAGCGTCTGGCGTATCACGTCGCGCATGGCGCAAACCAGTATGCGCCGATGACGGGCGTGCAGCCGCTGCGCGAAGCTATCGCGGATAAAACGGCAGACCTGTACGGCTATAAACCTGACGCGAATAGTGAAGTGACCATCACGGCGGGAGCCACAGAAGCATTGTATGCCGCGATCACTGCGCTGGTGCGCCCTGGTGATGAGGTGATTTGTTTTGACCCGAGCTACGACAGCTATGCGCCTGCGGTTGAATTATCCGGCGGTGTGGTTAAACGTATCGCCCTGCAACCACCGTCTTTTCGCGTCGACTGGCAGGCGTTTGGTGCCTTACTCAGCGACCGTACCCGATTGGTTATCCTGAACACGCCGCATAACCCTTCTGCCACTGTGTGGCATCACGCCGATTTCGACGCGCTATGGCAGGCGATTAAAGAACGCGAGATCTTTGTCATCAGCGACGAAGTTTATGAGCATATCTGTTTCGCCAAACAGGGGCATGCCAGCGTGCTGGCACATTCAGAGCTGCGGGAACGCGCTATTGCTGTTTCATCGTTTGGTAAGACCTACCACATGACCGGCTGGAAGGTCGGATACTGCGTTGCGCCAGCCGCCATTAGCGCTGAGCTACGAAAAGTGCACCAGTATCTGACGTTTTCCGTTAACACGCCGGCTCAGCTCGCACTGGCGGATATGCTACGAGACGATCCGGCACACTATCGCGAACTGCCCGCGTTTTATCAAAAAAAACGCGACGTGTTGGTGAACGCGTTGCGTGACAGCCGACTGGAAATTCTGCCGTGTGAAGGCACGTACTTTTTACTGGTCGATTACAGCGCCGTTTCCTCGCTTAACGACGTGGAGTTTTGCCAGTGGCTGACCACTGAAGTGGGCGTTGCGGCAATCCCGCTGTCGGTGTTCTGCGCCGATCCTTTCCCGCATAAACTGATTCGCCTCTGTTTTGCCAAGCAAGAATCGACGCTGTTAGCGGCAGCCGAGCGTCTGGTTTCGCTGTAGCTATTTCACGGTCCAGGCTTTGGAGAATCGACGGTCGGCAAACAACGCTTGCAGGCCGTTGATTTGCTTCAGGCGTAACACCTCGTCGCTGTCCATACCAAGATCCTTGCCAATTCTTTCTTCACTCCATCCCAGTTGCGATAGCTCGCGGACAATCTCGGACATGGCGTGGATTTGATGACGCCCGCGAGCGCGGTTGTGGCGAATGGTTGCCGCCATTCGCTCATGGCGTTCGCGTTCTAAACAGGCAACCGGCAGATATCCTTTCAGCCTGGGCCTTAGTGAGGCTTTGGCTTTACCTAACTCGTGGCGGTGGAAACCGTCGACAATTTCGTATTCTTCAGCCGTTGAGTGAACCACTACAATGGGCTGCGTAAACCCGTCAGCCTCGAGGGACTTCAGCAGCAGCTTTTTCTCCGGTGGCGCAACGTTATTGGGGTTGTAGTCATTGGGTGAAATATGATCATTTTTAACCCAAAGTACGCAATCTACGGGCTCCTCGCGGAAGGGACTGACGCTGTGTATTGCTTTTCTGAATTCATTTATGGCTTCAATTCTCTCTGGTTCTGATAAACAAGAAAGAAAGCCGAGGAGTTCCTGAGTTAATCGTTGTTGCATAAGAGTCCCCATTCCTGGCGTTTTGTTTTCATGCGCTGATTGTAACGTTGATAGTTTTTGGGTTTCGTTGGACTAAATGAGAGAGCCCGGCACCAATAGTCGTTATTCAGCAGGACCTTGCAGATACGCCGCCACGACGGAATATCCACTGAACCAATATCTCTTTCCTGGGTTTGTGGGATATTCTCCATGCCTTTTTTCTTATACCACTGTAAATAGACGGCGATTTTATTGCGGTAATGTTCAGCGGTCGTTTCCGGCATACTCTTCAATAACAGCATGGCGTATTCCTGCCAGCTTAAATGTTCGGGTTTTAATATTTTGCGGTGACCGTAGAAATGGTTGTCCTGACCAGCATATATCCCGCCACTTTTTACCCCGCTGACGCGGGAGCACATCATTGCCCAGCGTTCAGGCTCAATAACATGGTAAAGCCACAGGCCCTGGCGTTGTTCTGGCCCAAACGGTTCGCAGATACGCATGTATCGAGTGGGAACCCCCGCCTGATACATCAGGTTGTACAGGGGGTTACAAGGGAGTCTTGATTTCGCAAACCACGTCCAGATGTCGGCGGTTTTCCAGTCATAAATGGGATAAATATACCAGGTATGCCCGCCGGGGGCGCTGGTGGTCCAGGGTTTATCATCGGCAAAACGCTGTTTTTTCGAGTTCGCAATGGCGACGAAGCGATTATATGACTCGTCGGCGCGGATCCCGACCATCATGGCTGCCGGTCGTTTCTGCGAAAACCAGTCAGCGAACTCACGAACAAATTGCTCGAAAGTCATACCGGGTTGGTAGAAAGAGAAATATTCGGGATCGGTTATGGCATCTGCGGGCGGTTGGCGCACCCATTGAGTGCCTGGTTCCCAGCATTGCCATTCAGGCTGAAATTGTGACAGTGAATTTTGCGTCGTCAGCGGCAATGCAACCCAATAAAATTCTTCGATGACATCGGAATAATTCTCGCGTAGCGCGTGGACATAGTCGATAGTGCAGGAAAACTGAGCCTCCCAGTCGATAAATAAGACGTTTATTTTTTTCTGTAACTGGCGGGCAATGGCAGCGGTCAGATGTAACATCAACCCCGAATCTTTACCTCCAGAGAAAGAAACGCAGACACGCGGTAGATTCTCAAGCGTCCAGGTAATGCGTTCCTGAGCGGCTTCAAGAACATTCTGGTTTAACGGTATTTTATAAACAGACATATCACATCCATATCCGAATTTTATTTTATACTAAAATAAATGCCTGCAATAAAGTATGCCAATCTTTAAAATAAGCAACGCTTAAAGAAATATTTGTAATGTGAATGTGTTTGCGTTTTATATTCCAAAAATGGATTTGTCATACTGTTGATGATGTGGGTTGTTGATTTTCAGATGTTATTGTATTGATATATTCTGCGAATTTTTTATTACTAAGTGAGGCACGGTTGTACATTAAGTATAATCTGATTGATGGGATTTTGAAATCTATATTGATTTCTTTTAAATTAAGTCTGGCAGCATGGAATTCATAACTAAGTTTTGGGATTATACCAATAATATCTGTACTGGAAATTACATTAATAATTGACGTCATAGAGTCGCTACTAAAGCCAGTTTTACGATTAGTTAGTAAGGCGTTGGCTTGTGCTTGATACTCTTTAATACCCTCTTCCTCTGTAAGATACAAAGTAAATTGTTCCTCCAATATTTGTGTAAGGGTAGCAGATTCATTCATTCTGGGGTGATTACTGCTACATGTTAAAACACACTCAATAGTTTTAAATAGCGTACATACAATAGACCTGTTATATACGGGAGCGGTAGTGATGATTAAATCTGCTTTCCTGTATGCGAGGATGTTCTCTGCAGTATCGGCAGTCATTATTATGTCGTGATGTTCAACTTCGACATTTGAATTTTGCCTTAGCGTATTGATTAACTCAATTACCCCTAAGTTAATAGTAATTTGCGGACTGTAAATGACAAATTTCTTCTTCAGGCTGGAACCGTGCATAATATTAATGGTTTGTTCCAGCGTATTCAGATTCTGCTCAAGGTGATGATGAAGGTTGATCCCGGTTACGGTAGGCGTGATGCCTTTACCTGAGCGAATAAACAGAGGGTCGTTAAATTGCGTACGCAGTCGCTGTAATGACTGGCTGACGGCTGAAGGCGTGATATACAGTGTTGCCGCAGCTTTACTGATGCTCAAATGTTGATAAATACATTCAAAAATTACCAACAGGTTAAGATCGAATTTTTTGAGGTCATAGAGGTTAGCCATGCATACCTTCCTGTGATGGTAATGTATAGGATAATTCAATTGTTGAATAATTTAAATTCTAATCATTCTTAGAATTTATGTTTATGGCTTAATGAATAATTAACTTAAACTAAAATAACACAGATTGCTTGATGGTTACGATAAAAATACATTTTAAAGAGTGATTGAAATGAGAACGATAACAATCACTCATTCTGTAACCTTTATTTATTCCCCATAATAATATTTAATTTTTCCTTATCGGGTAATCCCACTTCCTGTTGTAACGTATCGTCTTTGCTCATGTAGTAGATCGCGGGCGTCACATTAGCACCTAAATCATCCATGAGTTTTTGGTTGATATTCAGTACCTTCATCTGTTCAGGATGGACCGAAGTCGGGATTTCCAGCTTCATTTTCCCGCCGGAGGCTTCATAGTCATGCCAGGTTTTAGCCGGATCTTTGGTTGCCAGAATTGCCGCAGCGGTGGCCGGGCTTTCGGGTTTTATGACGCCAACCAGTAATGTACGCAACTGAACTTTACCGGAATCTACCCATGGGCGCGCCTGCTGCCAGAACTGTTTGCAATAAGGACAGAAGGGATCAGCAAACACGTAGACGATGACCGGGGCCTCTTTTTTCCCGTCCAGAATCCACGACGCTTTTTCCATTCGCTGCCACATCTCACGTCCGGCAGGGGCATAGATCTCTTTTTCTATGAGCGCATTACTGAGGTTTTCGCCTTTTTCATTATACATGTAGCCGGAGATGGCATGTTTACCGTCAGGCGTGACATAGATAGTGACCCCCATGTCCTGGTATTTTCCCAGATAGCCTTTCATTCCACCCGGTGCGTCGAAGGGCTTCAGGATGGTAATTCCCTGTTTCTCAATGGCTTTAACAGGGGCAGGGAGCTCCTCTGCGTGCACGATAGCGGGGAGAAGAGTTACGAGTAAGGTGCGTTTAAACATTGATTTTCCTTATAAAATCAGCAGGAAAGTGGGCTTAATTGCAAAACCTATCACAGCCATAGGTAAGATCGACGGTCTGTCGATTGCCCTTTCTTTAGTTGGGTGATGTAATCCCCATCGCTGTTACGACCTTTGTTAAGGTAATGTAGAGCGCAACACATAGCCAGCTCTGCTGGCACTGACGTTACCTGCGGGTAGCTCGGGTAATGAGGCTCCCTGCAAAGGGGGCCTTTTTTACTTTTATCTTTAGGTTCACAACATGAGTTTGAGTGGGTTGTTAGTTAACGCTTATTGATTTGATAAAGGAAACGCATTAGCCCTGCGAAGAGATTTTCGTTAACTTATCTCTCAACGAAAACACGGAGGAAGTACAGATGTCTTTGATTAATAACAAAATTAAACCTTTCAAAAACCAGGCGTTCAAAAACGGTGAGTTCATCGAAGTAACCGAGAAAGATACCGAAGGTCGCTGGAGCGTCTTCTTCTTCTACCCGGCTGACTTTACTTTCGTATGCCCGACCGAGCTGGGTGACGTTGCAGACCATTACGAAGAACTGCAGAAACTGGGCGTAGATGTGTATTCCGTTTCTACCGACACCCACTTCACCCACAAAGCATGGCACAGCAGCTCTGAAACCATCGCAAAAATCAAATACGCGATGATCGGCGACCCGACTGGCGCCCTGACCCGTAACTTCGACAACATGCGTGAAGATGAAGGTCTGGCTGACCGCGCAACCTTCGTTGTTGACCCGCAGGGTATCATCCAGGCAATCGAAGTTACTGCTGAAGGTATCGGCCGTGATGCGTCTGACCTGCTGCGTAAAATCAAAGCCGCACAGTACGTCGCTTCCCACCCAGGTGAAGTTTGCCCGGCGAAATGGAAAGAAGGTGAAGCAACCTTAGCGCCATCTCTGGACCTGGTTGGTAAAATCTAAGTCGCATAGTTTGTAGGCCGGATAAACGTAGTGCATCCGGCATTCCACAGGCGCAAATTTGCGCCTGTTTCATTCCAGCACCATGACGCAAGTTGCATTAATGCAGTCCCGCAAAATCGGCTTGCATGATGATGTTTTCAGAGAGGGAAGAAGAATGCTCGACACAAATATGAAAACCCAGCTCAGGGCTTACCTTGAGAAACTGACCAAACCTGTTGAGCTGATTGCGACGCTGGATGACAGCGCTAAATCGGCAGAAATTAAGGAACTGCTGACTGAAATTGCTGAACTGTCAGAAAAAGTCACCTTCAAAGAAGACAATACTCTGGCGGTGCGTAAGCCATCGTTCCTTATTACCAATCCCGGTTCTCACCAGGGACCGCGTTTTGCCGGTTCTCCGCTGGGACATGAGTTTACCTCTCTGGTGCTGGCGCTGTTGTGGACTGGCGGCCATCCCTCAAAAGAGGCGCAGACGTTGCTGGAGCAGATCCGCGATCTCGACGGTGATTTTGAATTTGAAACCTATTATTCGCTTTCCTGCCATAACTGCCCGGATGTGGTGCAGGCGCTGAACCTGATGGCGGTGCTGAACCCACGTATCAAGCATACGGCGATTGACGGCGGTACATTCCAGAACGAAATCACCGATCGTAACGTGATGGGCGTTCCGGCGGTATTTATGAACGGCAAAGAGTTCGGTCAGGGACGTATGACGCTGACTGAGATCGTGGCGAAAGTGGATACTGGCGCAGAAAAACGTGCGGCTGAAGAGCTGAATAAGCGCGATGCTTATGACGTGTTGATTGTCGGCTCTGGTCCTGCAGGTGCGGCGGCAGCGGTGTACTCTGCACGTAAAGGCATTCGCACCGGTCTGATGGGCGAGCGTTTTGGCGGTCAGGTTCTTGATACTGTAGATATTGAAAACTACATCTCGGTGCCGAAAACCGAAGGTCAGAAACTGGCAGGCGCGCTGAAAGCACACGTTGATGATTATGATGTTGATGTGATCGACAGCCAGAGCGCAAGCAAACTGGTCCCGGCAGCGCAGGAAGGCGGTCTACATCAGATTGAAACGGCCTCCGGCGCGGTGCTGAAAGCACGCAGCATTATCATCGCCACCGGCGCGAAATGGCGCAACATGAACGTTCCGGGCGAAGATCAGTATCGCACCAAAGGCGTAACCTACTGCCCGCACTGTGATGGTCCGCTGTTTAAAGGCAAGCGTGTTGCGGTGATTGGCGGCGGTAACTCCGGCGTTGAAGCGGCTATCGACCTGGCAGGTATTGTTGAACATGTGACGCTGCTGGAATTTGCTCCTGAAATGAAGGCCGACCAGGTGCTGCAAAATAAGCTTCGCAGTCTGAAAAACGTCGACATCATTCTGAATGCGCAAACGACAGAAGTGAAAGGCGATGGCAGCAAAGTTACTGGCCTGGAGTATCGTGACCGTGTGAGCGGCGATGTTCACAATGTGGAACTGGCAGGTATCTTTGTTCAGATTGGTCTGCTGCCGAACACCAACTGGCTGGAAGGTGCCGTTGAACGTAACCGTATGGGTGAAATCATCATCGATGCCAAGTGCGAAACCAGCGTGAAAGGCGTTTTCGCTGCCGGCGACTGCACAACCGTACCGTATAAGCAGATTATCATCGCGACAGGTGAAGGTGCGAAGGCCTCGTTAAGTTCGTTTGATTATCTGATTCGCACGACAGTAGCATAAAAAAAGTAAGACTCACCTGCACTATAAAAACCCCTGTCAGGCGTTAACCTGGCAGGGGTTTTCTTTATCAAATCAGTGGCTGTTAACGAACAACCAGCACTGGCAAAGTCGCGTGACGGACAACGCTGGAAGCGTTTGAGCCGAGTAGATGGGTGCTGATTGATGGGTTACGCGATCCAATGACAACGACATCCGCATTCAACTCTTCACCCAACTCGTTGACCACGTCACGTACGCTGCCAAAGCGGACATGTTGTTTAATACGGGAAGGATCGATGCTGAAGTGACCGACCATCGTTTGCAGACGGGTTTCCGCTTCGTGTTGCAGATGTTCTTCAAAACGACGGACATCGGCTGCAAAGCGGTGCAGGCTTAAGCTCGCTGAGCCTGGCAGCACATGCAGCAGATGGATAACCCCTTTATCCTGGGCCAGAAATTCTGCATGGCGAATAGCCTTGTCGCTCAGTTCCATTTCGAATACATCAACAGGCATTATGATTGTGTTGTACATAAACATTCTCCTTGTCATTACATGAACACATAACAGCATAGTATTAAAAATGATTCTGTCAGTCACGACACAGATTTATGTTTTGCGAACAGGAAAGAAAGCGAGGAGCAGGGAGATCTAACCGGAAAGAGGATGCGGATGCATCCCCTGTAAGATAAAGCGAGTGGCTTTGATAAGACAGAGTTAGCGCAGGTAGTCGCCTGCAGCTTCAGGCTGGTACTCAAGCTCGATAACTTCGAGGTGCGTTGAGGTCCCGCCTGGCAGTTCCCAGTGAATGGTATCACCAACGCGCAGCCCCAGAAGTGCAGCGCCGACAGGTGCCATTACCGAAAGCTGTGTGTTGCTGTCAGTCATAGTGGCCGGATACACCAGGGTACGCACACGGACTTCGCCATCACTCAGATTGCGGAATTTCACGCGGCTGTTCATGGTCACGACGTCGTGCGGCATGGTTTCTGGAGAACACATTTGGGCACGATCCAGCTCGGCGTTAAGGGCGTCGGCAATCGGTAAACCAGCAAACGCAGGTTGCTCCAACAGGCGGTCAATGCGTTCCGCATCGAGGTCGTTAATGATGATAGTTGGTCTGGACATTTATTACTCCATGTCGTCGATACTGCGGGTGCGCAGGTAAATAATCCCAAAAGAAAACCCTCACCGTCAGGCGGCAAGGGTTTAGCTTTTATGATGATACTGAGACTTACCCCATGTTTGAAGTGATTTAGTTCACATTCAGGTAAATCATCAATATTGTCGTATATGGTGTGATTTTAGCCGAAAAACGTGACCGTTCTCCAATTTGCATTATGCTTTTTAAGCGCTCGCTGCGGGCGCGTCAAACAACTCAGTGTTCCGCGACAGGAGATCTCATGAGCCAGTACGACAAACTTACCTTGAAAGACGGCAGCTATTTGCATTTTAAAGACTGGGGAAGTGGACAACCTATTGTGTTCAGTCACGGTTGGCCGCTGACGGCAGACGCGTTTGAAGATCAGATGCTGTTCCTTGGATCGAAAGGATTTCGTGTGATCGCCCATGACAGGCGTGGACATGGGCGTTCGGCCCAACCCTGGGATGGTCATCATATGGATCAGTATGCTGATGACCTGGCTGAACTTACCGCGCATCTCAATCTTAAAGATGCCGTACATGTTGGACACTCTACCGGCGGTGGGGAAGTGGCTCGTTATATTGGCCGGCATGGGACGCAGCGGGTGGCAAAAGCGGTGTTAATTGGCGCAGTGACGCCCATCATGATCAAGACTGACTTTAACCCAAATGGCGTGCCGAAAGAGGTATTCGATGGCATCCGTGAGGGGGTTGTGAACGATCGCGCCGCCTTTTTCTATGAGCTGACCGCTGCATTCTATGGCTACAATCGTCCTGGCGCAAAAGAGTCGAAAGCCGTTCGCGAAAGCTTTGTTGAACAAGGTTTACAAGGTTCCATCAAAGCATTGTACGACTGTATACACGCGTTTTCGGAAACAGATCTGCGTGAAGACCTCAAAAAGATGACCATCCCGACGCTGGTGATCCACGGTGATGACGATCAGATTGTCCCGTTTGAAACCTGCGGAAAGGTCGCGGCGGAAATACTGCCGGACTCGCAATTGAAGGTATATGTCGGCGGCTCGCATGGCATTTGCACCACCCATAAGCAACAGATCAACGGTGACCTGCTCAACTTTATTCAGTCGTAATCGTTGGCAGATTGTTCTACGCTGATCTTCTTTTTCCAGGGGGATGAGCGAAGCATAATTTGTGCTGCGCTGACGTTAACTTCAACAGGGAACGCTATGTATTTCTATCAACCGTCACAGGGACACGGCTTACCGCATGATCCGCTAAATGCCATCATTGGACCGCGCCCGATTGGCTGGATTGCGTCGCGTGACAGCAACGGTCGGCACAATCTGGCACCATACAGTTTCTTTAACTGTTTCAACTATCACCCGCCGATTATCGGTTTCGCCAGCAGCGGCTGGAAAGACAGCGTGCAGAATATTATCGAAACCGGTGAATTTGTCTGGAACCTGACGACTCTTGAGCTGGCCACTGCGATGAACGAAACGTCAGCCAGCTTGCCGCACGGTGAGGACGAGTTTTTTGCCGCCGGGCTTAGCAAGGCAGATAGCCGGATAGTCAACGTGCCGCGCGTGGCGCAAAGCCCGGTCAATTTTGAGTGTCGTTTATCGCAAACTCTGCAACTAACTACTGCTGATGGCTCACCGGTTGATACCTGGCTGGTGTTGGGGGAAGTGGTAGGCATTCACATAGATGAAACGCTCCTGGAAGACGGCATCTATCAGACGGCGAAAGCGAAGCCGGTGCTGCGTGCAGGTGGGCCAACGGCGTATTATTCGATCAGTGAAACACACCGTTTTGATTTAGTTCGCCCGGACGCCCGTGCAAAACGCTAAGTTTACGGACCGACGCCAGCTCGCAGCGTCGGTCGCAAGTTTCAGTATCCCACTTTGTCGATAATAAACTGTTTACCGCAGTTACCCGGATGCGGTTGCGGTAAGAATGACTGGGCAGATAACGTCTGGTTGATGTTGTCGGCTTTCAGGGATAACTGGATCTCAGTGAGATACGCTGGATTGCCGTGGCAGCTTAGCTTCACAGCTTTGACGTTTTCTTTGCCCCAGCTTTTGGCAACGGCGGCGTCAAATGCGTTACGGCTGACGGTTTTGCCGTAGTTTTCCGCCAGGAATTTGCCCACCTCGCTGTTCTTTACCTCATTATTCAGCCGCACCATCGTGCCGAAGTACGCGTCGGGATCAAAACCGAAACACGCGCCATGTTTGGCATACTCGTAACGTTCCAGACAGGATCTTCCTCCAGCTCCGGGCATTACGGCGCTGAGTTTTGCCGCGCTTTCCAGCGACAGCCCGGTTTCGGGGGCCGCGCATTTACGGCTGGCGCGGGCTTCAGGCAGGTTGGGAATAGGGCGAGTCGCGCAGCCAAAACGCATCCAACGGCGATTGTCTACTCCACGGGCAGCAATGGATTTAGGCAGGCTGGGCCATAAACCGTGAACGGTCAGGAAATCAGCTTTGTCTGCGCTCTCTTTTTGCAAACGACATTCGTCAGGCTCCTGACGATTACGCTCGTGTTGGCTCTGACAAAATCCGGTTTGCCAGGAGAGAGCCAGCACGTAGCTGTCAAAATCAGCGTACTGTTTTGCCTGAAGTTCATCGGCCTGAGTTGCAGAAACTGGCAGCAGGAGTGCTGCCAGCAACGAAGAATAACGCCATGTTGATGTCATGATGATTTCGAACACTTATATAAATTCTGAATATCATCTATTTAATCATAAAAAATGCCAGTCAGGTTTAGCTGACTGGCATCATTTTCATCAGGCGTGAACAGGGATGATTAGCTCCACATTGCCAGAATCGGCCAGCCGACCAGCAGAAGCATAGCGATGTAGATAACGCCGAAGATAGCACCCAGACGCCAGTAGTCTTTTGACTTCACATAACCACAGCCGTAGATGATAACGCCAGGGCCTGTTGCATATGGAGTCAGACAGCCCATGATACCGATGGACAGTACCAGCAGGATACACAGGTGTTCCATCGGGACGCCCGGGATACCTTTACCGACGGCCAGAATAACCGGCAGCATGGTGGCGGTGTGAGCGGAAAGGCTGGCAAACAGGTAGTGAGCAAAGTAGAACACCAGTACCAGAACGATCACGGTCGCGTTAGGCGAGAAGCCTTCCAGGTGCGTGCTCATAGTGTTGGCGAACCAGTCGATGAAGCCTGAACGGGTTAATCCATTCGCCATAACGACCAGCGTGGCGAGGTTAACCAGAGTGTTCCATGCGCTGTTATAACGGGTAATGTCTTTCCACGGTACAACGTGCAGCGCCAGCATCAGGGAGACAGCCAGCAGGCCCACTGCGGTTGCATCAATCAGTTTACCACCGAAGACCCACAGGCCCAGGCTGAGCAGTACCAGACCGATCAGCGTTATCTCTTTACGGGTAAGTTTACCCATGCCTTTCAGTTCATCACCGGCCCAAGCGGCAACTTCAGCACTGTGAGTAACTTCTGGTTTGTACAGAACGTATGACAGCCACGGGGCAACGATCAGCAAAATAATACCGACCGGCAGGAAGCTGAGGAACCACTGCAACCAGCTGATTTGAATACCGGCAATTTTGTTGACGAATTCCAGACCCAGTACGTTAGGTGCAGCGCCGGTCACGAACATCGAGGAGCTCAGGCTGGTACTGATGACCATCATCCACATCAAATATCCACCGATACGGCGCGCGGAAGGATCGTTCGGGAATGATTTAAACAACGGCGGCAGGTTTTTGATTACCGGGAATACGGTGCCACCGGTACGCGCGGTGTTAGATGGAGTAAACGGTGCCAGCAGAATGTCGATGATAACAATCGCATAGCCAAGCGTCAGGGTACGTTTACCCATGAATTTCACCAGGAACAGCGCGATACGACGGCCCAGACCGGTGACTTCATAACCCAGTGCGAAGATAAACGCACCAAACACCAACCACACGGTGGTGCTGGAGAAGCCAGCCAGACCCCATTTCAGCGCTTGCTTGCCCGCTTTAAACGCCGGGTCGGCCAGTTCTGAAGCATCAAACAGCAGATAGTTGCTGCCGATAACGCAGATCGTTACGGCGATAAAGCTGATCGCTGTTGCCGGGATTGGCTCAAGGATCATACCGACAATCATTGCCACGAATACGGCAAAGTAGTGCCAGGCCTGTGGAGGCATTCCATCAGGGACGGGGATAAGAAACATGACACCCATGACGACCAATGGGGCCAGTAACTTCCATATTTTATCTTTTGCTAAAGACATGTGTGTGATTCTCCGGAAAGGATCTTTAATTGTGATAATGATGAACTTGTGAAATCTGAGCTAAGAACCAGGTGACGATCAGCAGATCGGCGCAGCCTCCGGGACTGAGGTTGCGTTCAATGCACTGTTGGTCGAACTGGTGTAGATATTCGAGATCGGCAGGGGTACGAATCCCCCCTTGCTGCATCAGGGCGGTGGCCTGCTGCTGTAGCCAACGCAGACCTTCTGCGCCGCCACGTGAAGCCACGTTGGTGTCGCCGTTGATAGACATCAGCAGCAATAATGTGTCGAGTAACGCCAGTTCAGGGTCGCGGCCCTGAGTCAGCAGTGCGCGGTAGTGCGGCAGGGCATGCTGGATGACTAGCGGATATCCCGCTTCGGCTTCGCCCCGTGCGCCGGTTAATCCCAATTGCTGATAAAGACGTTGGCCAGCCGTGAGTTGTTGATTTTTCTGGCGCAGTTCGCGCTCGGTCAGGCCACGGCAAAATGTTGCTGCCGTAGAGCAAATGGTTTCAGCGGTAACAGTGAGTTGGAGCTGGTGCAGGCGGCCAATGGCGGCGCACAGCAGTCCCAGTGAAAAGATGCTCCCTTTATGGGTGTTCACCCCGGCGGTGGCGCGGAACATATCGGCTTCGCAGACCATGCCCAGCGGGCGCAGTCCTTTCAATACATCTTCAGGCGACAGCTGTGCGCTAAACGCCCCATATTCAATAAAACGTGGCAGCCATGACTGAATCGCTTCAGCGCTGCGATGAAAATCTTCCAGCGCCATATCTTTATGCGCGCCGTTGTTAATACGATCTACCAGACCGGGTTTGGGCGACAGGTTGACTTCAGTCAACATGGCGCGCCACGCAAGCGTTGCGTAAGCATCAGGCAGATCCAGAGGAAGGACTGCGTTATTGGTTGATGTTGCGGGAATCGGCATCATGCAGCAGTGCCTCCATCTGAGTGAGTAAGTCGGAAAGCGCGTGGGTTTTACCCCGCGCACAGTCGGCAGCACTTTGCTCGCACAGCAGACAGCGGCGGGCAGGGAGTGCGAAATGACGCCGGGACAGAATTTCCCCTTCAGGGGTCAGGACATCGATGTCCCATAGCCGTCCCAGCGGGTGTGAATGCTCAAGTTCAATTGTGGCGAGCTTGAGGTCGTGGGCTGGAGCCTCAATAGACAAAAGACCTTCTGGACCGCTGGCAGAAACCAGCGCTGTTTGCTCCCTGACAATCCAGGTGGATTGTTCCGCCAACGCGAGCAAGGCGGTTACGCCGTGATTAAAGATACGACGGGTTAATTCGCTGTCTTTAATCGGTCCCGGTGCGACGACGGTAAACGAGACCAGCGGCGCAGAGTGGCGTGTCAGCCACTCCTGTTGCCTTGCCTGTCTCTCATCGCGGCTGGCTAGCAGCTCGGGAATGGAAACCGCGTGTTGGGTGGCGTATTCAGGGAGCAGGTGCATGGTTTATTCCTTCACCTGATGCACAACGTCAATCACTGAACCATCGCGGTAACGCACAACGGCAATCACGCGGTCAGTGAATTCGATAGCGCGTGGCTGACCGGTGAGCTGCTGTGCACGTTCGCGCAGCCATTCAATGGACACCACTTTCATACCGGCTTCTTTCAGACGTTCTGCCAGTTCCGGACGTGCAGGGTTGACGGCGATACCGTGGTCAGTGACCAGAATGTCAACGCTGGAGCCTGGGGTTACGCAGGTCAGCACGTTATCAACCAGGGTCGGGATGCGTCCGCGAACCAGCGGCGCGACGATGATAGACAGCGCAGCGGCAACCGCGGTATCGCAGTGACCACCGGATGCGCCGCGCAGTACGCCGTCAGAACCGGTCAGTACGTTGACGTTGAAGCTGGTATCAACTTCCAGCGCGCTGAGCACCACGACGTCCAGACGATCGACGGATGCGCCTTTTGAGCCCCAGTTGGCATACTGGTTGGCACTGATCTCAATGTGGTTTGGATTGCGGGCCAGCGATTCTGCGGCGTTACGGTCAAAACTCTGAACGTCCAGCAGTTTGCGAATCAGGCCTTTTTCGTGCAGGTCAACGATGGTAGCGGTAATGCCGCCCAGCGCGAAGTCGGCACGGATATCGCGGCTGCGCATTTTGTCTTCCAGGAAACGCGTAACGGCCAGAGAGGCGCCGCCGGTTCCTGTCTGCAGTGAGAAGCCTTCGTTGAAGTAGCCGGAATTAGCAATGACCTCAGCCGCGCTACGGGCGATTAACAGTTCACGCGGGTTGGTGGTCATGCGGGTCGCATCGGCACCAATTTTGTCCGCATCGCCGACCTGATCGATCTGCACGATCAGATCTACCTGATCCTGCGTAATGCTGGCCGGGTTATGCGGATAGGTCAGCAGCTGTTCAGTCAGCAGGACAACCTGTTTCGCGTTTTCGGCGTCTACGCGGGCATAGCCCAGTGAGCCGCAGCACGCTTTACCGGTATAACCGTTGGCGTTGCCAAACTGGTCGCAGGACGGCACGCCGAGGAACGCCACATCAATGCTGAGCTCGCCACTTTGCACCAGGTGCACACGGCCACCGTGGGAGTGAATTTGTACCGGTTCGGCCAACAGGCCACGTGAGATTTCTTCCGCCAGCGGGCCACGCAGACCGGAGGTATAAATGCGGCTAACCACGCCCTGACGGATGTGCTCAACCAGCGGAGCATGGCAGTCGCTCAGAGAGCTGGAGGCCAGCGTCAGATTTTTAAAGCCCATATTGGCGATGGCGTCCATCACCAGGTTAATCGTCAGATCGCCACCACGAAAAGCGTGGTGGAAAGAGATAGTCATACCATCCTGTAAACCTGAACGACGAATAGCGTCTTCCAGGTTAGTGCACAGCTTTTTGTCGCGCGGTTTTTGCGCCTGCAATTCTACTTTTGCGGTGCTCTGATAAGCGGAAAGCTCACTTTCTGCATGACGGCTCCAGGTCGCCACGCGATCCTGGCGTTGAGACTGTTCGATTTTCTGCGTCATTTTTTTGCCTTATTCTTCGCGAATGCCGGAAAGTTCTGCACGGGAGATAACCAGAAGGGCGCGCTCGATAACCGGGCTGTCGACCATTTTGCCGTTCAGGGAAACTACGCCACGACCTTCGCGAGCAGCGGCTTCAGCGGCTTCCACAACCAGACGGGCGTGAGCCAGCTCTTTGCGCGTTGGGGCGTACAGGTTATGCAGGAGTTCGATCTGGCGCGGGTTGATGAGCGATTTGCCGTCAAAACCCAACTGCTTGATGTGTGCGGCTTCGTGCAGGAAACCCGCTTCGTTGTTGGCATCGGAATACACGGTGTCGAACGCCTGAATACCGGCAGAACGTGCAGCCTGCAAAATAGAGCAGCGGGCAAACAGCAGTTCAGTACCTTCCGGTGAGCGCTCAGTGCGCAGGTTACGTACATAGTCTTCCGCACCCAGGGCAATACCGATCAGACGTTCGGAAGCATGGGCAATTTCTACCGCGCGGGTAATGCCTAACGGCGATTCGATGGCGGCTAACAGACCGGTGCTGCCTGGCTCACGGCCACAGGCGTTTTCGATACGCAGAATTTCGCTTTCGATGTCGATGACATCCTGCGCGGTATCGGTCTTCGGTAAACGTACGATGTCAGCACCGCAGCGTACCACAGCTTCAAGGTCGTTGATTCCCCATTCGGAGTCGAGTGCGTTTACACGCACGATGGTTTCAACGTCGTGATACAGCGGATGCTGCAGCGCGTGGTACACCATGCGGCGAGCGGTATCTTTTTCACGCAACGCGACAGAGTCTTCCAGGTCGAACATCAGCGCATCTGCCGGGTAGATGAACGAGTTGCTGACCATGGCGGCATTGGCGCCCGGTACGAACAACATGCTGCGGCGAGTACGGGTTTTACGTTGTTGCAAAGATTCGGAAATCACTGGCAATCCTCCCATGGCAGTGCCGGAATACCGCCAGCGCGGGCCAGTAGTGCTTCCAGTCGCGCACGTAAAATGCAGTCCAGTGCGCCTTTATCATCAACATTCAATTGCACGCCGCGTACGTTGTAGCGGGACAGAACGTCCAGAATGGTGGCCCGTATGGCATCACCGAACTGCTTTTCGACGCTACTGTTAACCTGCAGGTCAATATCCTGCGAATCGAGTGGGGCGATGCGAATCATCACATCACCGGACTCGAGTGTGCCTGCGACGGCTGCCTGGTTTATTTTCATTTTTCACCTGTTGCTAATGCGGGGGTATTTTGGCGGACTGCCGCACCCGATGAGGCTCGTTCAACCATGCTTTGCAGATACTGCAGCGTGGCGTCAGGGACCAGGGATGCGATAGCCGTGAGATCTTTTTTAACCAGCAGCTTGCGCACCCAGGAGGCGGAAATCGGCATCTCCTGGAAACACAGCCGCTCAATTTCCACCAGTTCAATCGGCGGGGCGGGAAGCGTTGGGGTCTCCAGCCAGTAACGCATATCGTTGTTATACTGGGAGGTGACAGTGCAATACGGCTCAGTACCGACGAAGCGGTGCGTGACGCCGAGAGCCGGAGCCAGATACTGGCGGAAGATTTTCAGGTCTATTTCGGTGTAGCAGTGGTTAATAACGCTCTGCTCTTTGATGAAGTAACACGGGAACGTGGCGCGGGAAATGATGTACTCCGAACCGCGATGCACGGTTAAACGTGGAATGTCTTTTGTTCCTTTAAGCACCAGATCCAGGCGGTCTTCATACGGAAAACGTGAGGTATCTTCTTTCACCAAAAACAGATGCAGCCAGTCACATTGCGCGGCTGCCTGTTGGATCAGAAAACGGTGTCCGTTGGTGAAGGGGTTGGCGTTCATGACGATACAGCCAATTTTTTTCCCATCATGACGCTGTTTTGCCAGTGATTCGGCGTAGCGTTTCAGACGTGTGGTGCTGTTTTCCATCAATACCATAATGCCGGGAACGCTGGTGAGCGTAGAAAAACCGCACTGTTTAAACAGCGATTCGTACTCGGTTTTGGTATAGATGAAGAGGTGCGTACAATGGCGTTCATAGGCAAGGTTGATTAACTCGGTCGCCAGCGTTAGCGCTAAACCCTCGCCGCGGACAGATTCACAGATTGCGACACACTTAATAATATTCCCAGCGATACCACCGCAGGCAATCAGACGGTCGTCACGGGTGACGGTGATAAATACTTCGACGGTCGTATCTACGCTCAAATCATTCTCTTTCAGAAATTGCGCGATAGCCGCCATCTTTTTATTTTCTGAGCGTTTAACTTGCGTGAATATATTATTACCGAACATAGTGAATAGAGCCCCGATGCTATATTTGTTACTGGGTTTCTGTTTTTGTTGCTCTGTTTAGCAACCTGATAACGTTTTGTTTGCAATTGAAGGGAATGGTTTTTTATTACGGAGTATTTCTTTTTTTCCCTGCTGCATACATCGTAAGGGGTATTTTGGAGGTAATTTTTGATTTATTTCACAATAAGTTAGAAGGTTTTAATGTGTTTTATGGTTTTAAGTTTTTTAATTAATTTAACCCTAAAATAAGGTGTGGTTTTAATTTGTTTAATTGATTTAAGGTGGGGAGTCTGCAACGATCATGTTTTATACCATAACGTGTAAATAGAACATTTTAATTACAACTACAATGAGAAATTAGTTTTAGTTAACGTCGGTGAGGAAAAATGTGATGACAGAACAGAAAAATAAAACACGGTTTCCTTTTTTCCGCAGTCTGGCGTTTCCTTTACGTATCTTTCTGCTTATTCTGGTCGTTTCTGTTTTTATCATTGCCGCCCTGGCACAATACTTTACCGCCAGCTTTGAAGATTATCTGGCAACGCATGTCCGCGATATGGCAATGAATCAGGCCAAAATCATCGCCTCTAACGACAGTATCATCACGGCGGTTAAGCATCGTGATTACAAGCGGCTGGCGACGATTGCCGACAAACTGCAGAGCGGAACTGACTTCGACTATGTGGTTATCGGGGATACCAACTCCATTCGTCTATATCATCCGAACCCGGAAAAGATTGGCTATCCGATGCAGTTCACCAAACCCGGCGCGCTGGAAAAAGGGGAGAGCTACTTTATTACCGGTAAAGGGTCCATCGGGATGGCAATGCGCGCTAAAACGCCCATCTTTGATGACGATGGCAAAATCATTGGCGTAGTCTCAATTGGTTATCTGATCAGCAAAATCGATAGCTGGCGATCGGACTTCTTACTTCCGATGGCCGGCGTGTTTATCCTGCTGTTGCTGGTACTTATGCTGCTCTCCTGGTTTTTCGCTGCCCATATTCGTCGGCAGATGTTGGGTATGGAACCGAAACAAATTGCGCGGGTGGTACGTCAGCAGGAAGCGTTGTTTAGCTCGGTATATGAAGGATTGATTGCCGTGGATCCTGATGGATATATCACCGCAATAAATCGCAGTGCGAGGAAAATGCTGGGGCTGTCTTCACCTGGGAGAAAGTGGCTTGGAAAACCGGTGAGTGAGGTGGTTCAGCCAGCGGACTTTTTCACCCAACAGATTGCGGAAAAACGACAGGATGCGATGGTCAACTTTAATGGACTGAGCGTTATCGCCAACCGTGAGGCGATTCGCTCCGGTGACGAACTGCTTGGGGCAATCATCAGTTTTCGTAGTAAAGATGAAATTGCTACTCTTAATGCGCAGTTAACGCAGATCAAACAGTATGTAGAGAGCCTGAGAACGCTGCGTCATGAGCACCTGAACTGGATGTCGACCATCAATGGTCTGCTGCAAATGAAAGAGTATGACAAGGTTCTGGCCATGGTGCAGGGAGAATCCCAGGCGCAACAGCAACTGATTGACAGCCTGCGCGGCGCGTTTGCCGATCGTCAGGTAGCCGGTCTGTTGTTTGGCAAGGTGCAGCGCGCGCGGGAACTGGGTCTCACCATGACTATTGTTCCGGGCAGCCAACTGCATCAACTCCCCGAGGGGCTGGATAGCACAGAGTTTGCAGCAATTGTTGGCAATCTGCTTGATAATGCATTTGAAGCGAGCTTGCGCACCCAGCAAGGCAACAAGGTCGTCGAACTCTATTTGAGCGATGAAGGGGATGACGTGATCATCGAAGTTGCCGATCAGGGATGCGGTGTGCCGGAAGCATTGCGTGAAAAAATATTTGAACAGGGTGTGAGCACCCGTACCGATGAACCAGGTGAACATGGCATCGGTTTGTATCTTATTGCAAGTTATGTGAGGCGCTGTGACGGGGTGATTACGCTCGAAGATAACTCCCCCTGCGGCACCTTATTTTCTTTATTTCTTCCGAAAGTGAAAAAAAACAATGACGGAACCATTAACGCTATTGATCGTTGAGGATGAAACGCTACTGGCGGAAATGCATGCTGAATATATCCGCCATATACCCGGCTTCAGCCAGATTTGGCTGGCGGGTAATCTTGCGCAGGCGAGGATGATGATTGAGCGTTTTAAGCCCGGTTTGATTCTGCTCGATAACTACTTGCCGGACGGCAAGGGAATTACCTTATTGCATGAGCTAACCCAGGCGCGTTATCCGGGCGGAGTGGTGTTTACCACGGCGGCCAGCGACATGGAAACAGTCTCCGAAGCTGTGCGCAGCGGCGCGTTTGATTACCTGGTCAAACCCATTGCCTACGAGCGGCTGGGGCAGACCCTGACGCGTTATCAACAGCGTCGACGCATGTTGGCCGGTAATGATAGCGCCAGTCAAAAGCAGATAGATGAGATGTTTAATGCCTACGCGCGGGGCGAGCCGAAAGGGGATTTACCGACCGGGATTGATGCGTTAACGCTGAATGCAGTGTTGAAATTATTCGCCGATCCGACGGTACACCATACAGCAGAAACGATCGCCCAGGCGCTCACCATCAGCCGAACGACTTCCAGACGCTACCTGGAGTACTGTGCCAGCCGTCATTTGATTATTGCGGAGATTATTCACGGTAAGGTGGGTAGGCCGCAGCGTATCTATCACGGCGGCTAAATGCTAATTTCTGACGTAGGCCGGATAAGATGCTTTAGCATCGACATCCGGCAACGTTGCAGTCGAAATGCCGGATGCGGCGTGAATGCCTTATCCGGCCTACATTTCACTGAGTATCAGCCGCCAACGACGGCTGAAGAAGAGCCTGGTACCATCACTTCAGTTGCGATAATCACAACCAACAGCCCAACCAGAACCGGAACCGAAGTACGTTTCACCACTTCGAACGGAGAAATCTTCGCCATACCTGCAACAGCAACCACCACGCCGGAGACCGGGGAGATTGTGCGTCCAAGGTTTGACGCCTGCAGCATCGGGATAACAAGGTAAGCTGGGTTAATGCCGGAGGAATGCGCCAGCTTAGGGATCATCTCAACGAAGGCATAGAACGGAGCGTTACCGGAACCCGTAGTCATTGCCGCCAGCATAGTCAGGATCACCAGCACCATCATCAGAATAATGCTCGCCGAACCAAACGAGGTGGCGATAGAAATCAGACTCTGAATAAAGCCGATTGTGCTCAGACCCTGGGCAAAAACACCCGCAGCGACTAACAACATCACCACGTTAGCAAAGGCATCCGCCATGCCACGGTAAGCGACTTCCAGACCAGAGAAAACCTTTTGGGTGTTGAACCCACGTACGAACTCCAGAATAGCTGCGATGAGCATGCACAGAACCAGAATCGTAATGATATGCAGCTGCGGGCCCCATTTACCATCAAAAATCAGGACGCCAACAATCGGGGTAAACGGCAGAATGGCGTAAAATGACGGGGCAGTCGTGGTGATTTCAGCTACATCTAACATTTCATGAGAAATGTTCTCTTTTTTATCCAGAAAACGCTGCCAGAAAAAGTGGGCAATCGCCATAGCAATGATGGCGGCAATGGAAATTGGCAGCGTGGTTTTAAAGGCGAAATCGATCAGCGGCATTTCCGCAGCTTTTGCCGCCAGCACCACATCACCGGATGTTGGTGAAAGAATAATTGCAGCAGGGGAGGCGCAAATGGCCGCTGCGGCGCCACGGCTGATCCCTACGTTAACCATGACCGGGAACAGTGTTGCCATAAGCAATACGCCCAGACCGGTTGCTGACGAAACCGCCAGTGACATCAGGCAGGCGACAAAATAGGCGGCAATCATTAGCAGGTAAGGAGAGTTGATGTATTGCAGAGGCTTGGAGGCCAGCTTAACGACCATATCGTTCGCGCCAATATGGGTCATATAAGCGGCAAAACCACACAGCATCATGATCATCATGCCGAGATCGCCACCACGGCTCATCAGCAAAATTTTAATATATTCAACAATGTCTGTTGCCGTATAGCCTGTCGATGCCGCGCTGGACGGCAAAACTTTATGCCCCATCAGCGCACTGATAATCAGCAAAACCAGACCGCCAACAAACAGTACGCCTGTTGCGGAATAACCTTTAATGATGTAGCGCGCTACACCCACAATAACCACAACCCCAATAAGGAGTTCAATAAATGTCAACATCGTTTCCCCTGTCGCATTGCTGCCCAGAAAGTAAAAAAACTAAAAAAAGTAAAAAGTGGTGACAGAATGTGCCTAATAAACCGATAACTCTTGCTGATTAAAATCAATAAAAATACGGATTCAAGCGATGGCTAAGCCGTTTTTTCAGCATCGTGGTTAAAAAAAGAATCTCACAATAAGAAACTGTGAAGCGCAGCACTGATGTGTGTGTTTTGTGGCGATATTGATTGTTAATTGTTAATTTATTGTGATGATATTTAACTTTTTTCGGAGGAAAGAACAATTTATTGGCAATAAAGAGAAAATAGTTCCTATCAGATGACTCAATAAATTCATGGATATTTATCTTAAAAATTATAGGCTGAGGATTATTCTGATTTTTTAGCTGCGAATTTTTGTTAAGCTAACATTAAGGTTGGGTTTGCTACAATTAATAATAAATCCCAGGATGGTAATTAAGTTGTGATTGTCGCTAAACGATATTTTCTCATTTTTTCATTTCTTTTTATTCAGTTAGCTTTCATTCCCCAGGGCGCTGCTGAAGATAAAGGTTGGTTCGCTACTTTTAAAGACAATGTCAGTGAAACCTGGCAGCAGCCAGAACATTATGATCTGTACGTGCCGGCTATTACCTGGCATGCGCGTTTTGCTTATGATAAAGAAAAAACGGATCGCTACAATGAACGCCCATGGGGGGCGGGCTTTGGTCAATCTCGTTGGGATGATAAAGGTAACTGGCACGGGCTTTATATAATGGCCTTTAAGGATTCCTACAATAAATGGGAACCCATTGGTGGTTATGGCTGGGAAAAAACCTGGCGACCGCTGGCAGATGAAAATTTCCATACAGGTCTCGGTTTTACCGCTGGTTTTACCGCGCGTGATAACTGGAACTACATTCCGGTACCCGTGCTGTTACCGCTGGCATCGATAGGGTATGGTCCGGCAACGTTCCAGATGACCTACATTCCGGGAACGTACAACAACGGTAACGTCTACTTTGCATGGATGCGTTTCCAGTTTTGATGGACTACCTGTATTGTCAGGTGGATTATTAAAAAGTCTTTTAAAAACAGTGTGATATTAACTTTAACTGAAAAATAACGCGACATTTATCACTTTTTGATAAAGTTCGACTGGACAAAGTCCACCACAATTGTTGTACTGATACCCGACACAGCATTTGTGTCTATTTTTCATGTAAAGGTAATTTTGATGTCTAAGATTAAAGGTAACGTTAAGTGGTTTAATGAGTCCAAAGGATTCGGTTTCATTACTCCGGAAGATGGCAGCAAAGACGTGTTCGTACACTTCTCTGCAATCCAGACCAATGGTTTTAAAACTCTGGCTGAAGGTCAGCGTGTAGAGTTCGAAATCACTAACGGTGCCAAAGGCCCTTCTGCTGCAAACGTAATCGCTCTGTAAGCATACGACAGCAAGCATTCAAAACCCGCTTAATTGCGGGTTTTTTTTCGCTTCAGTGCGCGGGAGAGGCCGAAACCAGCCAGAATGCCAGGGCGGTCATCGCAAATGATCCCAACAGATTAACCAGTACATTCACCATAGCCCAACCAAAGCGTCCTTCCTGTAGCAAAAACACCACCTCAGCTGAGAAAGTGGAAAACGTTGTCAGTCCCCCGCAAAAGCCAGTGGTAATCAGTACCTTCCACATTGGATCAATGTTTGTCATGCGATTAAACCATGCCAGACCCATACCAATGATAAATGCGCCAAGTAAGTTTGCAGCCAGCGTGCCGAATGGGATGGCCTGATGTAGCGGGTTAAACCTCATGCTCAACATCCATCTTGCTACACTACCTGTACCACCACCGATAAAAACCGCTAAAAGGAGTTGTAACACTGCATAATCCTGCTATTTGATTGTATATAGGATGAGTGTAACTCTGAATAATCGTGGTTGGCGAGCCTAACAACGTTTTCTGGAGGGAATATGTTCGTTGCAGCAGGGCAATTTGCCGTGGGACCTTCATGGGAAAAAAATGCAGAAACCTGCGTCTTATTGATGTCACAGGCTGCAGGAGAGGGGGCGTCGCTGCTGGTATTACCGGAGGCGCTTCTGGCCCGTGACGATCTGGACCCAGACCTGTCAGTGAAATCAGCTCAACTGCTGGAGGGCGGATTTTTGACGCGCTTGCTGCGAGAAAGCGCGCAACACGAGATGACGACAATCCTGACAATTCATGTTCCTTCTGTGCCAGGCCGGGCGTTTAACATGCTGGTGGCGCTACGGGCAGGTCAGGTCGTGGCCCATTACGCTAAATTACATCTCTATGATGCCTTTTCGATTCAGGAGTCACGTAATGTGGATGCAGGGGACGCCATAGCGCCGCTGCTGGACGTAGACGGGTTAAAAGTAGGGTTAATGACCTGTTATGATCTGCGCTTTCCTGAACTGGCGCTGGCGCACGCATTGCAGGGAGCGGAAATTCTTGTCTTACCCGCAGCCTGGGTTCGGGGATCGCTTAAAGAACATCACTGGGCTACGCTTTTGGCGGCAAGAGCGTTAGATGCGACGTGTTACTTGATTGCGGCGGGAGAGTGCGGTAACAAGAATATCGGCCAAAGCAGGGTCATCGACCCCTTTGGTGTGACCATTGCTGCTGCGGCAGAAACGCCCACGCTAATTATGGCCGAGGTTTCCGCCGAGCGGGTGAGGCAGGTTAGGGCACAACTCCCGGTGTTAAGTAACCGACGCTTTGCGCCACCGCAATTATTATGACGTTTTTTTAAACAAGGCTTGATTCACCTTGTTACAGATTGCTATTGTGTGCGCGCGTCGAAAGGCCGTTAATATTCTCAGGTTAATATGGCGCTTTATGCAGCCTGGTTTAAGTCAAGAAGGTATCTATGGGTGAGATTAGTATTACCAAACTGCTGGTGGTTGCCGCACTGGTTGTTCTGCTGTTTGGTACCAAGAAGTTACGTACACTGGGTGGAGACCTGGGAACGGCAATCAAGGGCTTCAAGAAAGCAATGAACGACGATAATGCCGATGCTAAGAAAGATGCTGATGGTAGCGTTCAGGCTGAGAAGCTTTCTCATAAAGAGTAATGTCAGGAGCATGATGCTCATACTGCATACTCTGCATGAAAAAAAACCGGCAATTTGCCGGTTTTTTTATTGCCGAAATGTAAGTGAGTATTACACGATCACTTCACTTCCAGCCCTTTGGCCTGCATGTCAGCATGGTATGAAGAGCGAACGAATGGACCGCAGGCTGCATGGGTAAAGCCCATGGCCATAGCTTCGGCTTTCATCTCATCGAACTCATCCGGGCTCACATAGCGTTGAACCGGCAGGTGATGGCGGCTTGGCTGTAAATACTGTCCCAATGTCAGCATGGTGACACCATGGCTGCGCAGGTCACGCATGACCTCAATGATTTCCGCATTGGTTTCGCCCAGACCGACCATCAGACCTGATTTAGTCGGAATCTCCGGGTGCGCTTCCTTGAAACGTTCCAGAAGCTTCAGTGACCAGTTGTAGTCAGCCCCGGGGCGTACATTGCGATAAATACGTGGTACGTTTTCGAGGTTGTGGTTAAACACATCCGGCGGCGTGGTGGTGAGGATATCCAACGCGCGATCCATACGACCACGGAAGTCAGGCACCAGCGTTTCGATTTTAATCGACGGGCTTTTCTCACGAATAGCGGTGATGCAGTCAGCAAAGTGCTGAGCACCGCCGTCACGCAGATCGTCGCGGTCAACGGAGGTAATGACGACATAGCGCAGCGCCATGTCAGCAATCGTCTGAGCAAGTTTTAACGGCTCGTTAGCATCAGGAGCAACCGGACGGCCATGGGCAACGTCACAGAATGGGCAACGGCGGGTACAGATTGCGCCGAGGATCATAAAGGTTGCAGTTCCGTGATTGAAACATTCAGCCAGGTTAGGGCAGGAAGCTTCTTCGCAGACAGAGTGCAGGCCATTTTTGCGCATTGCCGCTTTGATGCCCTGGATGCGAGTGGAGTCCGCTGGCAGTTTTATTTTCATCCATTCCGGTTTACGCAGCAGGGCTTCACGCTCTGTTGCCACATTTTTTACCGGGATAAGAGCCATCTTATCGGCATCGCGGTATTTAACACCGCGTTCCATCACAATGGGTTTACTCATAGCTTGCGTGTTCCAGTTGCGAATTACGAAGGAAAGCGTTTCAATTCAAGGGAATGTTGCATTTATCAACTATTTTTGAATTAGTGATACGCAGTATATCATTGAAACGGGCCAGAAAGCAGCCTGACAGGCTGGCAAAATGTAAAATAGTTGTTGTTTTGTGCCATTTGCCACAACATATGCCGTGGCAAAGTATGCGCGTATTTTCAGTCCGCAATGTACTCGTGCGGTGGGTTACCCAACAGCGCCAGAATGTTGGCCAGCAGCCTTGGGCGAATGCTCTCGGTCGTGGCAGTGCTATCCCACTGCGATACCTTCGCCATTTCCATTCCGGCATAACCACAAGGATTGATACGCAGGAAAGGCGACAAGTCCATATCCACATTGAGCGCTAAACCGTGAAATGAACAACCTTTACGAATACGTAACCCCAAAGAGCAGATTTTCTTCTCTCCAACGTATACGCCAGGCGCATCGGCTCGCGGGTGGGCGTCAATACCGATTTCCGCAAGGGTATTCACAACGGTTTGCTCCAGCAGCGTAACCAGTTCGCGAACGCCAAGTTTACGACGCTTCAGGTTCAACAGCACATACATGACTTGCTGGCCCGGCCCGTGATAAGTCACCTGACCGCCACGATCGCTCTGGATCACCGGAATATCTCCCGGCATCAGTACGTGCTCTGCTTTACCTGCCTGACCCTGGGTAAAAACAGGATAATGCTCTACCAGCCAGATTTCGTCATAACTGTTTTCATCGCGGGTATCGGTGAATTCGTGCATGGCCAGAGAAACTGGCTCGTAAGGTTGAAGACCGAGCTGGCGGACAAGAATTTTATCCTGATACAAAACGGCATCTCCGTAGATACTCACATAGAGTAGAGAATATAAAAGAGGGGGAAAAGTATATCACAGGGGGGAGGGGTTACCCGAGCGGGGATGCAGCGGGTAACCAACAGGTTTTTACAGTACCATGCGTACGATATCGATATTGCCTAATTCTTCGTACAGCGTTTCAACCTGCTCAATATGTGTAGCAGTAATAGTGATTGAGACCGAGTGGTAGTTGCCTTTGCTGCTCGGTTTTACCGTCGGAGAGTAATCACCTGGCGCATGGCGCTGTACCACTTCAACCACCTGATCAACCAGCTCAGGCAACGCCTGCCCCATTACTTTGTAAGTAAATGGAGTAGGGAATTCAAGCAGTTCGTTAAGTTTGGTTTTCATGTCAGCTCCGGCGTTACATCAATAAATAATAACTCCCACAGCGCGTGGGAGTTATCTGGATACCTAGTATATGGGGACGTAAATCACACTTTCAAGTGTTCGATTTTTAGCCAAACCAGTGATGGAACATTAATTTAATGTAATCAATGATTTTCCCAAAGAAGTTGCCTTCAGGGATTTCCTGCAGGACTACCAGCGGGCGCTGCTCAATAGTTTTGCCATCCAGCTGGAAGTTGATGGTGCCGACAACCTGGTTTTTCTGCAGCGGTGCGTGCAGTTCCGTGGTGTTCAGCACATAGCTTGCTTTCAGATCTTTCATGCGGCCGCGCGGAATAGTCAGGTAGACATCTTTATCTACGCCTAACGATGCACGATCGGTATTACCAAACCAGGCGGGCTCTGAAGCAAACTCTTTACCGACTTTCAGTGGGTTCACGGTTTCAAAGAAACGGAAGCCCCAGGTCAGCAGTTTTTTACTTTCGGTTTCACGACCTTTATAGGTGCGGCCACCCATGACGGCGGAGATCAGACGCATCTGACCTTCGGTTGCGGATGCAACGAGGTTATAGCCAGCCTTGTCGGTATGACCGGTTTTGATACCGTCGACATTCAGGCTGTTATCCCACAGCAGGCCGTTACGGTTTAACTGACGGATGCCGTTAAAGGTGAACTCTTTTTCTTTATAGATAGAGTATTCGTTAGGCACGTCGCGAATCAGCGCCTGACCAATCATCGCCATGTCGCGAGCCGAGCTGTACTGACCGTCAGCATCGAGACCATGAACGGTCTGGAAGTGGGTGTTTTTCAGGCCCAGCGCGTTCACATAGCTGTTCATCAGACCGACGAAAGCATCCTGGCTACCGGCTGCGAAGTCCGCCATTGCCACGCACGCGTCATTCCCGGATTGCAGGTTGATACCACGGATAAGCTGAGAAACAGGAACCTGCATGCCAGGTTTCAGGAACATCAATGATGAACCTTTAAAGACCGGGTTACCTGTAGCCCAGGCGTCATTGCCGACGGTGACCAGATCAGTTTCTTTGAATTTCCCGGCTTTCATCGCCTGGCCGATGACGTAGCTGGTCATCATTTTGGTCAGACTGGCGGGATCGCGGCGAGTGTCAGCGTTCTGTTCTGCCAGAACTTTGCCTGAATTGTAATCAATCAGGATATATGACTCCGCATCGATCTGCGGAACACCCGGGATCATGGTTTTAATATTCAGGTCATCGGCATGGGCAGCAGAGAGAGAAGCTGCGCAGAGAGCCGCGGTGAGCGCCATACGCTGCACGAAACGAGCGGAAAAAGTGGTCTTCATGGTCTGAACTACGACGTCCGTGATGAAATTAAAAAAAGTGCCCTACTATAGCAAATGCAAAACGGGCAGGCATCTGACTTTCCGCGTGACTTTGTTAATGTCATTTACAGAAACTGACAGTTCAGATACCTGATTTACGTTATTACACGCCGGTGATGAAGGACTGTAATTGCGCCTCGGCTTGAAGACGCTGCTGCAATGTGGAGGCTTCAGCTTTGCTGGCGAACGGCCCCATCTGGATACGCCAGACTGCGCCGTTTTGTACCACCCGACCTGGGACGCCAAATTGCTGGCTTAAACGTTTTTGATACTGCTGCGCACGCGACTGCTCGCTGACTGCGCCAACCTGAACCACGTAGCGTCCGTTGGCTACTGCCGCTGGCGCAGGTGCAGCGACGGCGGCTGGTGTTGCTGCTGGTGCGGTTGGTGTTACCGGTGCGGTGGTGGTCGGTTGCGGAGCCGGAGTCGGCTCGCTACCTTCCAGCACGCCAGCAGCGAGCGTGGTCGGCGCACCGAGGAATCCACTGCTGTTCACTGGCGCACCGGTTGTATCATCGCTTTTCAACGTGGAATTGCTGATCGGACGAATATCGCCTTGCGGCTGACCCGCATCCGATGGCGCAGGCATGCTGCCCATATTGCCACCGCCGCTTAAGTCAGGACGCGCGGGCAGGGCATAGGTTTGTTTCGCTACCGTGGTACAAGCCATTCCCGGCCCGGACAAGGAACCATCCTGGGCGACGATGATCGGGTCGATACGCACTTTGGTATTGTTGGAGGTATTCAGACGGTCGGCTGCTGCACGTGAAAGTGAAATCACGCGATCGTTGCCATAAGGGCCGCGATCGTTAATGCGCACGACAATCATCCTGCCATTTGCCAGGTTAGTTATTCTGGCATAGCTTGGGACTGGCAGCGTCGGATGCGCAGCGGTTAACTGCATCGGGTCGAACGCTTCACTAGACGCGGTTAAGTTGCTTCCGGGTTCCGCATCATAGATAGCGGCAAGCCCTGCCTGGCTAAAGCGGGAAGGGTCCTGGACGATTTTGTAGCTCTTACCATCACGCTGATAGTCCTGATTCGCCGTTGGGTTCAGGGGTTCAAAGCGCGGATCGGCCCCGCTGATTTCAACAATCGGACCATTACACACCGCAGGCTGCGGCGCGACAGCACCCTGTTGCTGACCATCATCACTCGAACACGCCGCGAGCATTCCTGCTGCGATGCAGATACCAAGCCACTGCTTACGCATTGCGTACCCCTTACACGCTTTTCGACAACATTTTTCTATGGGTATGGATCGACATAACAATCCCGAACCCAGCCATCAGCACGATAAGTGCCGAGCCTCCGTAACTGACCAGTGGGAGAGGAACGCCAACCACGGGCAGAATACCGCTCACCATACCAATATTTACGAAGACATAAACGAATAATATCAACATTAAACCACCCGCCATAACGCGACCAAAGGTGGTTTGCGCGTGGGCAGCGATCCATAATCCGCGCATAATCAGCAAAATGTACAGCGCCAACAGAATTAAGATCCCTACCAGACCCAGTTCTTCCGCTAATACCGCGAAGATAAAATCTGTATGACGTTCGGGTAAAAACTCAAGCTGCGACTGCGTACCGTGTAGCCAGCCCTTACCACGTAGACCGCCGGAGCCAATAGCAATTTTAGACTGAATGATGTGATAACCCGCACCCAGCGGATCAGTTTCCGGATCGAGTAACATCATGACGCGCTGACGTTGATAATCATGCATCAGGAAGAACCACAGTATCGGGATAAACGCCGCAACCAGGACCACTGCAACACCGATTAAACGCCAGCTCAAACCAGAAAGGAACAGAACAAACAGACCGGAAAGGGCGACCAGAATTGAAGTTCCGAGGTCTGGCTGGGCGGCCACCAGCAGGGTGGGCATAAATATCAGCACTAACGCAATGGCGGTATTTTTTAGCGATGGCGGGCAAACATCACGGTTGATGAAGCGCGCGACCATCAGCGGCACGGCAATCTTGGCGATTTCGGAGGGCTGAAAACGCACAATCCCCAAATCCAGCCAGCGCTGCGCACCTTTGGAGATAGCGCCGAAGGCATCTACCGCCACCAACAGAATGATGCAAAAGATGTAGAGATAGGGCGCCCAGCCCTCATAAACCCTGGGCGGGATTTGCGCCATCACCACCATGATGACCAGGCCCATCGCGATCTGACCGACCTTGCGCTCCATCATGCCAATATCCTGGCCGCTGGCGCTCCAGATGACCAGCGAGCTGTAAACCAGCAGCGCCAGCAAAATAAGCAACATCGTGGGATCGATGTGGATTTTGTCCCAGAATGTTTTTTTGTTCGGATTATCCGTCACGATTATTGGTCCTCCGCTGCTGCAACCGCGGGGTTTTCTGCAGGCAGATTGGTGTTATTGTCGCCCAACATAATGTGGTCAAGGATCTGGCGCATAATGGTACCCACAGCCGGGCCCGCGCCACCGTTTTCAAGGATTATGGCGACAGCAACCTGGGGCTTATCATAGGGTGCGAAGGCCGTCATCAACTTGTGGTCACGTAAGCGCTCGGCGATCTTATGTGCGTTATAGGTTTCATTGGCTTTCAGGCCAAAGACCTGTGCAGTACCGGATTTCGCCGCAATTTTGTAAGGTGCGCCAGCGAAATATTTGTGTGCAGTACCGTTAGGACGGTTGGCTACACCGTACATGCCGTCTTTTGCGATTTCCCAATAACCGGAATGAATGTCACCAACAGGTGGTTCGTGTGGCTGTATCCACGGCACTTGCTTGCCGTTTTCTGCTGTGCTCATCAGCAGATGCGGGACTTTTACCAAACCGTCGTTGATAAGGATCATCAGCGCTTTACTCATCTGGATAGGGGTTGCCGTCCAGTAACCCTGACCGATGCCGACCGGAATGGTATCACCCTGGTACCATGGCTTTTTAAACCGTTTTTGCTTCCACTCGCGGGTTGGCATGTTTCCGGCGCGCTCTTCGGCAAGATCGATACCCGTATATTGGCCGTAGCCAAACTTGCTCATCCATTCTGAAAGGCGGTCTATCCCCATATCATAGGCAATTTGATAGAAAAACGTATCCGCCGACTCTTCCAGAGAACGGGTGATGTTCAGATGGCCGTGCCCCCATTTTTTCCAGTCGCGGTAACGTTTTTCAGAGCCCGGTAATTGCCACCAACCCGGATCGAACAGACCAGTATTGCGGGTGATGACGCCCGCACTTAATGCAGAAACCGCGACGTAAGGTTTAACCGTCGAAGCAGGAGGGTAGACACCCTGAGTCGCGCGGTTAACCAATGGGGTATTCGGGTCATTGAGCAACCCGGAGTAATCTTTACTCGAGATACCATCGACAAACAGGTTCGGGTCGTAGCTCGGCATGGACACCAGTGCGAGAACGCCACCGGTACGCGGGTCGGTGACTACCACCGCGGCACGACTGCCCGCCAGCAGCGTTTCAATGTACTGCTGGAGTTTCAGGTCAAGGGTGAGGTAGATATCGTGCCCGGCCTGCGGCGCCACTTCTTTCAACTGGCGAATGACGCGGCCACGGTTGTTCACTTCAACTTCTTCATAACCGGTCTGGCCGTGAAGTACGTCTTCATAATAGCGTTCAATACCCAGCTTACCGATGTCGTGCGTTGCCGCGTAGTTGGCCAGCTTGCCGTCTTTGTCCAGGCGGTCCACGTCTTTATCGTTGATCTTCGATACGTAGCCAATGACGTGGGTCAGCGCAGAGCCGTAGGGGTAATAGCGGCGTTTATAGCCTTTAACTTCGACGCCGGGAAAGCGATATTGATTAACGGCGAACCGTGCCACCTGCACTTCACTCAGGTTAGTTTTTACCGGAATGGAGGTGAAGCGGTGTGAACGGGCGCGCTCTTTTTTAAAGGCGGCAATGTCGTCGTCCGTCAGGTCTACGACGTTACGCAGCGCGTCGAGGGTATCCTGAACGTTGTCGACCTTTTCCGGCATCATTTCTATCTGATAAATGGTGCGGTTAAGGGCGAGCGGAATTCCGTTACGGTCATAAATGATGCCGCGACTGGGGGCGATAGGCACCAGTTTGATGCGGTTTTCGTTCGAGCGGGTCTGGTAATCAGTAAAGCGAACGATTTGCAGATTATAAAGGTTGGCGATCAGCACGCCGGTGAGCAGCAAAATCCCCAAAAAAGCGACCAGCGCCCGGCGCACAAACAGCGCGGACTCAGCCGAATAGTCGCGAAAAGAATTCTGTAGTTTCATCCGCTGCTTAATCTACTCAAGAATCAATGATCACTCACGGTGATAAGGATGGTTGGTGGTGATGCTCCACGCCCTGTACAGACTCTCCGCAACCAGAACCCGAACAAGAGGGTGAGGAAGGGTTAACGCAGAGAGTGACCAGCTTTGTTCCGCTGCCGCCTTACAGGCAGGAGAGAGACCTTCCGGCCCGCCAATCAACAGACTGACGTCACGACCGTCCAGTTTCCAGCGTTCCAGTTCAGTCGCCAGTTGCGGCGTGTCCCAGGGTTTACCAGGGATATCAAGGGTGACGATGCGATTTTTGCCTGCGGCAGCCAGCATCTGCTCACCCTCTTTGTCGAGAATGCGTTTAATATCCGCGTTCTTGCCGCGTTTTCCTGCCGGGATTTCGATCAGCTCAAAGGGCATATCTTTCGGAAACCGACGGAGATACTCCGTAAACCCGGTTTGCACCCAGTCAGGCATTTTCGTACCCACAGCGACAAGTTGCAGCTTCACGCATTAACTCCAGAGTTTTTCCAGTTCATACAGGCGACGGCTTTCTTCCTGCATCACGTGGACAATCACATCACCGAGGTCAACGACGATCCAGTCTGCAACGTTCTCGCCTTCTACGCCGAGCGGCAGCAGGCCAGCTGTGCGGGACTCCTGAACAACGTGGTCTGCGATAGACATTACATGGCGGCTGGACGTGCCGGTGCAGATAATCATGCAATCAGTGATGCTGGATTTGCCCTGAACGTCTAAGGCGATGATGTCTTGACCTTTCAGGTCATCAATTTTGTCGATTACAAAATCCTGAAGTGCTTTACCCTGCAAGTGTTCCCCCTGGGTGAAAAGAGTTAAAAACGTCTGTTAGTATACCTGAACCAGAGGCGATATCGGGACAAATGTCTCCGAAAGCGCTTTTGAAGTGCGCTATCATCCCACCCCACGCCGCAGAATGCATCGCCATTTTTGTAAAACAATTTCTGCAAAGCTCTGAAGGGCGGGAAAAGTCAGGTTGCGGAGAATAACAGCCTGTCATGGGGTGTCAATGGGAGAGAAGCCCTTCGGCAGAAAAAACAGTGCGTTCACTCCCCGTCGTGCCATACTGCCCGGCTGTTGAGCACTTTAAGAACCGCAAAATCGTCGCAAAAATCAATTGCGCTCCAGCAACCTTGTTCGACGCGAAAATGCCACATTGCTGCAGCCGGCATGGACAGCAGACGGGCGATCAACACGCTCAGAACACCCTGATGACTCACCACCAGCAGGTTTTGGCTCGTTTTGTAATCAGCGAGCTGAGCAATAAAGCGTTCCACGCGCTGGGAAAACGCCTGAAAACCTTCACCATTGGTTGGCGTCGCATTCTGCCAGTCGTTACACCACACGGCGTAGTTTTCGGCGTCTTCTCGCGCCAGATCGCGATGATGGCGCATTTCCCAGTCACCAAAAAACATCTCATTGAGCTCAGGCATGTTGCGCACAGGAACCTCGCGATCGCCTAAGATCAACTGCGTTGTATGGCGGGCACGTTCCAACTCGCTGCACAGAACGTTGTCGACAGGCACATGGCGTAACAGCGTACCCAGTGTTTGCGCCTGAGCGATACCCCGTCCCGTTAGCGGTGTGGGGGCGTGGCCGCTGTATAAACCAGCGACATTGGCTTCAGTTTCTCCATGACGTACTAACCAGAGTCTCATTTTTTCCTCTTGAGGTTATTCGCACAAAACATGATGTTTGCCCTGATTGCGCAGAGATTTTTCACTAAAATACCTTTTTTTGCGTGGAGCGGCACGATGTCTTTATTGAAGAGCGCGCATGGTGGCAATACCCGAGAAGCCGCCGAACTGTTGGGCATCTCGCCTGAGCAATTGTTGGATTTTAGCGCGAATATTAATCCGCTGGGTATGCCGGCAAGTTTAAAACGCGCGATCGTCGACAATCTGGACTGCGCGGAGCATTACCCGGATGTTGATTACGCTAAACTGCATGCGGCGCTGGCGGAGCATCATCAGATTCCTGCCTCATGGATACTTGCCGGAAACGGCGAGACTGAGTCGATTTTCACTTTGGTGCAAGGTCTTAAACCACGCCATGCGATGATCGTGACGCCCGGGTTTGCTGAATATCGTCGGGCGCTGCAATGGGAAGACTGTACGATCCATGAGTTTGCGCTACGCGAAGACGATGGTTGGCAGCTTACTGATGCAATCATCGATGCGTTAACCTCAGAGCTGGACTGCCTGCTTCTCTGTACGCCCAACAATCCCACTGGCTTGCTGCCAGATAATCGCCTGCTGCGCGAAATAGCCGCGCGTTGTGAGTTGCTTGGGATCAATCTGATCCTTGATGAAGCGTTTATCGATTTTATTGCCGGGGAGCCGGGGTTTATTCCGCTGCTTCGTGATAACCCGCATATTTGGGTGCTGCGCTCTCTCACCAAGTTCTATGCGATACCGGGGCTCCGGTTGGGGTATCTGGTCAACAGTAATGAACAGGCTGTTGCACAGATGCGCCGTCGACAAATGCCGTGGTCAATTAACGCATTTGCTGCACTGGCAGGCGAGATTATTTTACACGACAGCGCATATCAGCAGGCAACGTGGAAGTGGCTGGAGCAAGAGGGTGCAAGGTTTGATCGGCAGTTGAAAGAACTGCCCGGCCTGACGGTGTATCCTGGCAGGGCAAATTATCGCTTATTGCGCTCCGAGCGGGCGGATATTGATCTGCAACGCGCAATGCTGGAGCAACATGTCTTGATTCGCAGTTGTGCTAATTATCCGGGGCTGGATGCGCGCTATTATCGGGTAGCCGTTCGCAGCCAGGAAGAGAATAACCGCCTGTTGGCGGCTTTACACAAGGTGCTTAGCGGTACAACCCTTGCTGATTGATATAGTCAAGCACTGCAGCTGGCATCAGGTCGTCGCACGGCTCGCCTTTTTCCAGACGCTCACGGATGAGCGTGGCGGAGATGTTAAACCACGGCGTTTCAGCCAGATAAATTTTCCCGCAAGGCAAGTTGTGCAGGTCATCTGGCGAATGGGTCAGATGATCCTCCAGCCACTGCTGGTGCTTTTCCTGCGCCATTTCGAGCGGATAGCCCGGACGTCGGCAGACAATGAGGTGGGTGTTACCCAGAATCGTGTCGTAGTCATGCCAGGACGGAAAGGTAAGCAGTGAGTCCTGGCCAATAATAAACGCTAACGGTACTTCCGGTCCTTGCTCCTCGCGCCACTCTTTGAGCGTTTGCGCGGTGTAGGAGGCGGTATCGCGTTTCAGTTCGCGTTCATCAAGGGAGAACAGCGGCTTATCGGCAATGGCCAGTTCAACCATGCGCTGACGTTGTTCGCCGGACGCTTCGGGTTGCGCACGATGCGGCGGCACGTTATTGGGCATGATAATGACCCGGGAAAGGCCAATCAGATTCGCCAGAATTTCAACCGGTTTAAGATGACCATAATGCACCGGATCAAAGGTGCCACCGAACAGAGCCTGCAATGATTTCATATCAACCATCAATAAAAACATCGGCCAGCGATTTATGGCAGAGCAAAAGGGAAAGCCCCTCAAGTTCCGCCCACACTGACTGACCATAGTCTTGTTTAAGCGTAATTTCCGTACGCGTTAACAACGTTACCGCCTGACGCAACTGCGAAGGACTCAGCCGGTTTAGCGCGTCTCCCATCATACCCCGGCGATTTTGCCACACCCGGTGTTTATCAAACAACGTGCGCAAAGGCGTATGGGCTGACTGCCGTTTTAAGTTGACCAACAGCAGTAATTCACGCTGTATCGTACGTAGCAAAATAACCGGCTCACTGCCTTCCAGACGTAACTGTTGCAGAATGTGCAGCGCGCGTTTGCTTTTGCCCATCAGCAGCGCATCCACCCAATGGAACGGGGTAAAGTGCGCGGCATCGTTAACGGCTTTCTCCACGCGAGGCAGCGTTAGTTTGCCATCAGGCCAAAGCAACGCTAGCCGTTCCAGCGCTTGCGCCAGCGCTAACAGATTACCTTCATAGCAATAGCACAACAGCTGATTGGCTGCGTCATCCAGTTGTAGATTGTTAAGCTTCGCCCTGGCAGCGACCCAACGAGGAAGCTGTGCTTGCTCCGGCGTCTGGCAGCTTACCTGCACCGCATTATTGGCAAGTCCGGTATACCATGCGGCGTTTTCCTGCGCTTTAGTCAGTTTGTTGCCGCGAACAATCAGCAGCAGGTCGTCATGTAGCAGTGTGACGAGTGAAGCGAGCTGTTCGTTAATGGCGGCATTGGGGCCATTTTCAGGCAACTGCAAAAGTAGGGTTTGACGGCTGGCAAACAGGCTCATCGCCTGGCAGAGTGAAAAAATATCTCCCCAGTCGGTGCTATTGTCCAGGGTGAAAGCGTGGTGTTCTTCGAATCCTTGCGTTGCTGCTGCCTGACGGATAGCGTCCTGGCTTTCCTGCAATAAGAGAGGATCGTTACCTAAGAGCAAATACGCCGCGCGCAGCCCTTCATTGAGCTGTGCGCGGAGTTGTTCAGGGTACAACTTGAGCATCAGTTACCCAGCGTGGTGGAAACACGCGCCGGAGACGACGCAGGCTCTGCGGCTTTTGTCGCCGCTGGCTTAGCATCATCATCAGCATTGGATGACAGAGTATCGGCAAGATGTACGCTTGGCAGCTTACGAATTAACTGTTCAGCCGCTTTGTCATACATCTCTTTGATGATCATGTCCTGCTCGTTATCTTTCGCCAGTGCAGCCTGTGGGTTGTCAAAGAACGAACGATAAACTTTGGCGCTGATTGGATAAATATCATGACCTGGGATCAGCACGGATGCACTCACGAACATCACCATCTGGTATTCAGCCGTTTGACCGTTCAGGAATACCGACGCCGTATCTTGCGATATGCTGACCGCGCCCAGACGTAAGGACGTCACATCTTTACGCATTGAGCCGTCCTCTAGCAGCGTAACGCCGTTCAGACGCAGCTGATTACGAACCGCGCGGCTTAATGGGCCGTTTGGATCCCCAGAGTCCAGAATCATGGTTTTCATTGAGGGTGGGACCTGCGTAGTATTACGCAGATGCCATCCACATCCGGCGGTGACAAGCACCGCCAGAGATAACAACAATGTTGTCAGAAGTCGCACGCTTCCTCCCGCGCTTAGCCAACGACCAGATTGAGGAGTTTACCCGGTACATAAATCACTTTACGTACGGTAACGCCATCAAGATATTTTGCCACCAGATGCTCCTGGCCAGCACGTTCACGAACCTGTTCTTCTGTCGCATTTACCGGAACGGTAATTTTGCCACGGACTTTACCGTTCACCTGAACAACAACCAGCTTCGAGTCTTCAACCATTGCGGTTTCGTCTGCCACCGGCCACGGTGCGTTGTCGATATCGCCTTCGCCTTTCAGTGCTTCCCACATCGTGAAGCAAACGTGTGGGGTGAACGGGTTCAGCATGCGAACGACGGCCAGTAACGCTTCCTGCATCAGGGCTCTGTCTTGTTCGTCTTCCTGCGGTGCTTTCGCCAGCTTGTTCATCAGCTCCATAATCGCCGCAATTGCAGTGTTAAAAGTCTGACGACGACCGATATCATCGGTAACTTTAGCAATGGTTTTATGTACGTCGCGACGCAGCGCTTTTTGGTCTTCGCTCAACGCATCAACGTTCAGGGCAGCAACATCGCCTTTGGAAGTATGTTCGTAAACCAGCTTCCATACACGTTTCAGGAAGCGGTTCGCCCCTTCAACACCGGATTCCTGCCATTCCAGCGTCATATCAGCCGGAGAAGCGAACATCATGAACAGACGTACCGTGTCAGCGCCGTAACGTTCAACCATGACCTGCGGGTCGATACCGTTATTTTTCGACTTGGACATTTTGCTCATGCCGGTATAGACCAGTTCATGGCCTTCTGCGTCCTGAGCTTTGACGATACGACCTTTTTCGTCGCGCTCAACGATGGCATCAACCGGAGAAACCCAGTTACGCTCGCCGTTTGCACCAACGTAATAGAACGCATCAGCCAGCACCATACCCTGGCACAGCAGCTGTTTGGCCGGTTCGTCAGAGTTGACCATGCCCGCATCGCGCATCAGCTTGTGGAAGAAGCGGAAGTAGAGCAGGTGCATGATGGCGTGTTCAATACCACCAATGTAGATATCAACTGGCAGCCAGTAGTTTGCGGCTTCTGGATCCAGCATCCCTTCGTTGTACTGCGGGCAGGTATAGCGCGCGTAGTACCAGGAGGATTCCATAAAGGTATCGAAGGTGTCGGTTTCGCGCAGCGCAGGCATGCCGTTAACGGTAGTTTTTGCCCACTCCGGATCGGCTTTTATTGGGCTGGTGATGCCGTCCATAACCACGTCTTCCGGCAGAATAACCGGCAACTGATCTTCTGGCGTCGGCAGTACGGTACCGTCTTCCAGCGTCACCATCGGAATTGGCGCCCCCCAGTAACGCTGACGGGAAACACCCCAGTCACGCAGACGGTAGTTCACTTTACGTTCACCCACGCCTTTCGCTACCAGCTTGTCAGCAATGGCGTTGAAGGCAGCTTCGAAGCCGAGGCCGTCAAACTCGCCGGAGTTAAACAGCACGCCTTTTTCGGTCAGAGCTTGTTCGGACAGATCCGGCTCTGCGCCTTCAGCGGTCAGAATTACTGGCTTGATGGTCAGGCCATATTTTGTCGCAAACTCGTAATCGCGCTGATCGTGGCCCGGAACGGCCATGACTGCGCCCGTACCGTATTCCATCAGGACGAAGTTTGCCGCCCAAACGGGGATTTCTTCGCCAGTCAGCGGGTGAACGGCTTTAAAGCCCGTGTCGACGCCTTTCTTCTCCATGGTTGCCATTTCGGCTTCAGCAACCTTGGTGTCGCGGCATTCGTCAATGAAGGCGGCCAGTTCTGGATTATTTGCAGCAGCTTTCTGCGCCAGCGGGTGACCTGCGGCAACGGCCAGATAGGTCGCACCCATAAAGGTGTCCGGGCGGGTGGTGTAAACGGTTAGCGTGTTGTCGTAACCGTTCACATCGAAGGTGATTTCCACGCCTTCAGAACGGCCAATCCAGTTGCGCTGCATCGTTTTCACGGTGTCAGGCCAGTGATCCAGGTTATCCAGGTCACGCAGCAGTTCGTCAGCGTAAGCGGTGATTTTGATGAACCACTGTGGGATCTCTTTACGCTCGACTTTGGTATCGCAACGCCAGCAGCAGCCGTCGATAACCTGTTCGTTCGCCAGTACGGTCTGGTCGTTCGGGCACCAGTTGACCGCAGACGTTTTCTTATACACCAGGCCTTTTTTGTACAGCTCGGTGAAAAATTTCTGTTCCCAACGGTAGTATTCTGGGGTGCAGGTCGCCAGCTCACGGCTCCAGTCGTAACCGAAACCCAGCATTTTGAGCTGGTTTTTCATGTATGCGATGTTGTCGTACGTCCATGGTGCTGGCGCGGTATTGTTTTTAACCGCAGCGCCTTCTGCAGGCAGACCGAACGCATCCCAGCCAATTGGCTGCAGTACGTTTTTGCCCAGCATGCGCTGGTAGCGGGCGATCACGTCACCGATGGTGTAGTTACGTACGTGGCCCATGTGTAGTCGACCAGAAGGATAGGGAAGCATAGACAGGCAGTAATACTTCTCTTTGCTCTCGTCTTCGGTAACTTCAAATGTGCGCTTCTCATCCCAGTGAAGCTGTACTTTGGATTCTATCTCTTCCGGGCGGTATTGCTCTTGCATGGCAGCCAGTGGTCCTGTTTTCAATACAGCTACAAACGTAGCTCTAGATGTGGTGTTTCAGATCCGCATAGCATAGCCCAAACGCCCGCGCCAAAACAGCCTTTCGCGCATTCAGCGTTGAATTCCCGCAAGGATAATTCTTGCACGAATTTACACACTCTGTGGACAGTCTTGCAAAGCGTAGCGTAAATAACGTCTATTATTATAGACAGTTAACGACCCAGGAGGCGAAGCGATGAACAAGGTTGCTCAATATTACCGTGAACTGGTGGCTTCACTGAGCGAACGTCTGCGTAATGGCGAACGCGATATTGATGCGTTGGTGGAGCAAGCGCGTCAACGAGTTATGCAGACCGGGGAGTTAACGCGAACCGAGGTGGAAGAGCTCACCCGGGCCGTCAGACGTGACCTGGAAGAGTTTGCTCTGAGCTATGAAGAAAGTCTCGATGAGGAGACAGACAGCGTCTTTATGCGGGTTATCAAGGAGAGTATCTGGCAGGAACTGGCCGATATTACCGATAAAACGCAGCTCGAATGGCGAGAAGTGTTCCAGGATCTCAGTCATCACGGGGTTTATCACAGCGGTGAGGTGGTCGGATTAGGTAATCTGGTCTGCGAGAAGTGCCACTTCCATTTAGCGGTTTACACCCCGGATGTGCTGCCGCTGTGTCCAAAATGCGGACACGATCAGTTCCAGCGCCGACCGTTTGAGCCGTGATCGCTTTTTGCCGGATGGCGACGCAAAGCGTCTTATCCGGCCTACAAATTGCACGATTTTGTAGGCCGGATAAGCGTTAGCGCCATCCGGCGTGTATTAGGCGTAAAACTTCAGCCGTTCTGCCAGCAAATCGACAAACCCTTGACGATCAACGTCTACTATTACGGTGGCGTTTGGCTTCCTGCCGCTCAGGAAATAGTAATCCACCACGGTCATTCCCTGGGTATATTTACCCTGAGTTTCCACGCCGACCCAGCGTTCAACGGTGGTAAACAGTTCAGGTTTCAGCAGCCAGGCAATGGTGCATGGATCATGCAGCGGTGCGCCGATGAATCCCCATTTTTCATCTTTGTGATATTCAAAGAAGAAGTCGAGTAGTTCAGCCACGATCGTCGAAATAGGATTGCCGATAGCGCGGAACCGCTCGGTATCCTCCCGATGTATTTGCGCTTTATGTGTGACGTCAAGCCCTGCCATTACCACCGGAATACCCGACTGGAATACGATTTCGGCGGCTTCGGGATCCACGAAGATGTTGAACTCGGCGGCGGGCGTCCAGTTTCCGAGGCCCATCGCACCACCCATAATCACGATACGGGCGATTTTGGCGTGCAGCTCAGGATGGCTATTCAGGAGCAATGCGACGTTAGTTTGCGGCCCGGTGGAGACAATCGTCATCGGTTCCGGGCTTTCACGCAGGGTTTTCGCCATCAGTTCCATGGCGGTACAGTCTTGTGGCGCAAAAGCGGGTTCCGGCAGCGCCGGGCCATCCAGCCCACTCTCGCCGTGAACGTTATCGGCGATAATCAGATCGCGCATTAGTGGTTTCACTGCGCCACCAGCTACTGGTATATCCGTACGGTTGAGCAACGTTAACATGCGCAACACGTTACGCAGTGTTTTGTCTGGTGTCTGGTTACCGGCTGATGAGGTTATCGCTTTCACATCCAGTTCTGGTGAGGCGAGGGCGAGAACAATTGCGATAGCGTCGTCATGACCCGGATCGCAATCAAACAGGATAGGAAGTGCCATTGTTGCTCCTTGTAAGTGGGACTTTGTGACAAGGTTAACGCTGGGCTGTATGTGTTTCGAGAGGCGAAGATATAAAGCGTGAGGTGGCGCGCACATGGAGGTGCGCGCCAGCAAGATTAGTGCAGTATTTTCGCGAGGAAGTCTTTGGCGCGGTCCGATTTCGGATTAGCGAAGAACTCTTCTTTCGGTGAGTCTTCAACAATTTTCCCTTCATCCATGAAGATCACCCGGTTCGCCACTTTACGCGCAAAGCCCATTTCGTGGGTTACCACCATCATGGTCATCCCTTCATTGGCCAGTTCAACCATAACGTCCAGTACTTCGTTGATCATTTCAGGATCAAGCGCCGACGTCGGCTCGTCAAACAGCATGGCGATAGGATCCATGCACAGCGCCCGGGCGATAGCGACACGCTGTTGCTGGCCCCCTGAGAGCTGAGCTGGAAACTTTTCGGCATGTGCTGACAGACCAACGCGTTCCAGTAACTTTTGCGCTTTGTCGCGGGCCGGCTTTTTATCGCGCTTGAGCACTTTTACCTGCGCCAGAGTCAGGTTCTCAATGATCGACAGGTGAGGGAACAGTTCAAAGTGCTGGAACACCATACCAACGCGAGAGCGCAGTTTGGCCAGATCAGTTTTTTTATCATTCACCACGGTACCATCAACGGTGATGACGCCCTGCTGTACCGGCTCCAGCCCGTTCACCGTTTTGATAAGCGTTGATTTACCTGAACCTGACGGGCCGCAGACCACCACCACTTCACCTTTTTTCACTTCCGTGGAGCAGTCGGTCAGCACCTGAAAGTGACCATACCATTTAGAAACATTTTTCAGGGTAATCATTAAACTGTCCTTTTCTTCAAATAGCTGACCAACAACGATGCGCTCAGACTGAATACAAAATAAACGGCGCCAGCAAACAGGATCATTTCAACCTGTGTGCCGTCACGCTCGCCAATGGTAGAGGCGGTACGGAAGAAGTCTGCCAGACTTAATACATAGACCAGCGAGGTATCCTGGAAGAGTACGATGCCCTGGGTTAGCAGCAGCGGTACCATCGCGCGGAATGCCTGCGGCAGAATAATGAGCTTCATCGACTGCCAGTGGGTCATCCCCAGAGCCAGCGCGGCGCTGGATTGCCCACGAGAAATACTCTGGATACCGGCACGGATAATCTCGGAATAGTACGCGGCTTCAAACATCGAAAACGCGACCATTGCTGAGATCAGGCGAATATCGGTTTTTGGCGACAGACCCAGTACGTTTTGCAGGAAGCCGGGCACAATCAGGTAGAACCACAGCAGCACCATGACCAGCGGAATAGAACGAAATACGTTGACGTAGCCTTTCGCAAACCAGGCAATCGGCGCGAAGCTGGACAGACGCATTACTGCAAGGATGGTTCCCCAGACAATACCAATGACTACCGCCGTAACGGTGATTTTCAGCGTGATGATTAACCCATCCAGCAGATACGGCAGGGAAGGGATGATAGAACTCCAGTCAAATTCGTACATTATTTGCCTCCCAAATTGCCAGGCAGGCGGATTTTACGTTCAACGAGATTCATCACCAGCATGATGACGGCGTTAATCAGGACGTAAGCCAGAGTGATAGCGGTAAACGATTCCCATGCGTGGGCGGAGTAATCCAGCAGTTTGCCCGCCTGTGCCGCCATATCGACCAGGCCGATGGTGGAGGCGATAGCGGAGTTCTTCACCAGGTTCATCATCTCTGAGGTCATTGGCGGAACAATCACGCGGTAGGCGTTTGGCAACAGAACATAGCGGTAGGCCTGCGGCAACGTTAGCCCCATCGCCAGTGCGGCGTTTTTCTGCCCACGAGGCAGAGACTGAATTGCGGCGCGAACCTGTTCGCAGACGCGCGCGGCGGTAAACAGCCCCAGACAAAGCATTGATGAGAGGAAGAACTGGATGGTGGGATCCAACTCAGCCTTGAACCACATCCCAATGTTTTCCGGCAGCAGTTCCGGAATAACCAGATACCAGGTAAAAAACTGGACGATGAGCGGAACGTTACGAAACAGCTCAACGTACAGCGTGCCGATCCCAGAAAGGAAACGATTTGGAACGGTACGTAAGATGCCGAATAAAGAGCCTATGAGGAAAGCGATAATCCAGGCGGTGATGGATAACGCGACAGTGACCTGGAAACCACTCCAGAGCCAGCCGAGATAGGTGGTGTTGCCGAACGGGGCTTGTTGTAAAAAAATACCCCAGTTCCAGTCTATAGACATAAATCTACTCCAGAAAAAAAAGGGTAGCAGCGCTACCCTCGAAGATTGTTATTCGGCGTTTTGCGGTTTTCAGGCCTGATGGGGAACGACCATCAGGCTTATAGTCTGTCCGTGCCGAGTAACAATCGAGAGGGAGGGGAAGCCTCCCATTTATTTTAGTTAGTTAAGCGCTTTATCATTTGGTTCTTTGAACAGAGCTTTCATCTCGTCTGACAGTTCGAAATTCATGTTCAGGTTCTTCGGTGGAATTGGATTTTTAAACCACTTATCAAACCATTTCTCAGCTTCGCCTGAGGTTTGCGCCTTGGCGATAGTGTCGTCCATCAGCTTTTTGAACTCAGGATCATCTTTGCGCAACATACAGCCGTAGGCTTCCTGAGACTGTGGCTTGCCGACGATCTCCCAGTTGTCTGGTTTCTTCGCTTTCGCGCGCTCGCCAGCCAGCAGGGCGTCATCCATCATAAAGGCAACGGCGCGACCGCTTTCCAGAGTACGGAAAGAGTCACCGTGGTCTTTCGCGCTGATGATGCGCATATCCATTTTTTGTTCTTCATTCAGCTTGTGCAGCAGAACTTCGGAGGTGGTACCCGAAGTCACGACTACGGCTTTACCTTTCAGATCGGCGAAATCTTTGACGTCGCCGCCTTTTTTCGCCAGCAGACGGGTGCCGACAACGAAAATGGTGTCAGAGAAAGCCGCTTGTTTTTGGCGCTCGACGTTGTTGGTGGTGGATCCACATTCAAAATCGAAGGTGCCGTTTTGCAGCAGCGGGATACGGTTTTGAGAAGTAATCGGGATCAGTTTCACCTGCAGATCAGGCTTGTTCAGCTTTTTCTTCACGGCGTCAACGATCGCGTTGGAGTAATCCTGTGAATAACCGACCACTTTTTGCTGATTATCGTAGTAAGAAAACGGTACTGATGATTCACGGTGGCCGACAACGATTACGCCATTTTTGGCGATCTTATCCAGCGTGCTGCCTGCCGCTGGTGCTGCGTCTTCTGCGTGCGCCAGACCGGCGGACATTCCCATGACCAGCATGGCAGTGGCGAGCTTACGTAATTGCATATCCAACTCCTTTATCGTCTGCGCCAGGGACGCATTGATACCCATTGTGATGTTGTTATTGTTTGCTACTAAAACGTGCAGTCTTGTATGTGTTTGTTAACATTTAGTTTGGATGAATGTAAAGAATTTGCTGTGTTATTGTTTATTTTTGCGAAGTGCGCCGCACCATTTGGGGGCAAAAATATCTTGTTGCACTTTTCAGGTGCTACCGGCGCTCAACTTTGGTGCGACCAGGTTGCACATTCAGCCAAAACAGCGTTTGCCTTGTAGAACAAAGCAATAGACGTGCCAGAATGGGCATTGGAAGAGCGGAAGGGGGGAGTAGGTCTGATAAGCGTAGCGCCATCAGGCACGATGCGGCACAACTGCCGGATGGCGGCGTACCGCCTTATCCGGCCTACATTTGATGGGGTACTGGTTTATTTACGACGTTGGCGCAGACTCATTACCACTGCGCCAAAGCCAAACAGCGCGGTTAGCAGCCAGAGCGGCCAGTTTCCGGTACGGGCATAAGGGGTTAAGCCCGTCGTTGGCGTCACGCTGGTGGTCAGCACCTGGCGGGTAAACTGCGGGATCATCGCCTGCACTTCGCCCTGCGGACCAATCACCGCCGTAATACCGTTGTTGGTGCTACGCAGCAGAGGTCGCGCCAGCTCCAGGGAACGCATACGCGCCATCTGGAAGTGCTGCCACGGGCCAATAGATTTACCAAACCATGCATCGTTGGAGATAGTCAGCAGGTAGTCCGTATCCGGGCGGAAGTTATCCCGTACCTGTTCGCCAAGAATGATTTCGTAGCAGATGGCAGCGGTCAGCTTAAACCCGTGTGCATGCAACTGTGGCTGTACATAAGGACCGCGGCTGAACGAAGACATTGGCAGGTCAAAGAATGGCGCTAGCGGGCGCAGGATAGATTCCAGCGGGACAAACTCGCCAAACGGTACCAGATGGTTTTTGTTGTAGCGGTTGCTGGAGTCGTAGCTGTATGGGCTGTCTTTACCCAGTGTGATGATGGTGTTGTAAGTGTCGTAACGATTCTGCTTGTTCAGACGCGCGTCTACAATACCGGTAATCAGCGTGCTGTTTTTCGATTTCAGCAGGTCATCCATCATACTCAGAAAACGCTGCTGGTTAATTTCCAGGTCAGGAATAGCGGATTCTGGCCAGATGATGAGCTGTGATTTGCCCATCTCAGGCTGGGAGGCGTCGAGATAAATCTTCAGGGTGTTGAGTAACTGGCCTTCATCCCATTTGAGCGACTGCGGGATGTCACCCTGCACCATCGAGACCTGGGTGGTTTTTTCCGGCTCCAGCGTGTACCACTGAATATAACGTAGCGGAAAGGGCAGAGCGAAAAGAACTGCGGCGGCAGCCAGCGGCTTCCAGTTACGCGTTACCAGCGCAAGTGCCAGCAGGCCACTAACCATCATCAGCAGGAAGTTAATCGCCTCAACGCCCATTACCGGCGCCAGCCCTTTTAACGGACCGTCGATCTGGCTGTAGCCGAACTGCAGCCACGGAAAACCGGTCAGTACCCAGCCGCGTAGAAATTCAGTGATTTGCCAGACTACCGGCGCGGCAATCGCTACGCGTGTCCAGGTAGTTTTCGGCCACAGACGCGCCAAAACGCCGGCAAACAGGCCGGTGTAGAGGGAAAGGTAAGCAGCAAGCAGAACCACGAGGAAGACGTTAACGGGGCCCGGCATACCGCCAAACTGCGCGATACTGACGTAAACCCAGTTGATGCCTGAGCCAAACAGTCCCAGTCCCCAGAAGTAGCCGATAGCGGCAGACTGGAGCGGACGGCGGTTGAAGGTGAGAGCCTGCAGACCCATCAGCGAAACAATCGCAGCGGGCCAGATGTCATACGGTGAGAAAGCCAGTGTCCCGCAGGCACCGAATAATAACGCCAGCAGCAGGCGAATGCGCTGGCGTTCAATTAATGGGGCAAATGCCATGTAGTCTTAGATCCAGTTTCGGGTTTATTCGTCCAGTTTGGGCTGGGGTGAGTCGTCCGGAATTCTGACATGAACCTGAATAATACGACGGCTATCGGCCATTGCCACTTTGAACTGGTAACCATCAATGTCGATGGTCTCTCCACGCGCGGGCAGATGACCGAAGGCCTGCATGACCAACCCGCCAATGGTATCCACTTCTTCATCGCTGAAATGCGTGCCGAAAGCTTCGTTGAAGTCTTCAATCGGCGCCAGCGCACGAATAGTCCAGGTGTGGCGACTGAGCTGACGGAAATCAATATCGTCTTCTTCGTCGTACTCGTCTTCAATTTCACCGACAATCAGTTCAAGGATGTCCTCAATGGTCACCAGACCTGAGACACCGCCAAACTCGTCGATGACGATAGCCATATGATAACGCTGGGAGCGGAACTCTTTCAGCATGCGGTCAACCCGCTTGCTTTCAGGGACGACAACCGCCTGGCGTAACACTTTCTCCATGCTGAAGGCTTCGGCATCGCTACGCATAAACGGCAGCAGATCTTTGGCCATCAGAATCCCTTCAATGTGATCCTTGTCTTCGCTAATTACCGGGAAACGCGAGTGGGCAGACTCGATAATGACATCGAGGCATTCGTCCAGAGTTTGGTTGCGTTTCAGGGTAATCATCTGGGAGCGAGGGATCATGATGTCGCGAACACGTTGGTCCGCAATATCCATTACCCCTTCGAGCATATCGCGCGTATCTTCATCGATAAGGTCGTTTTGCCCGGAATCACGGATCAGCTCCAACAGTTCGTCGCGGTTTTTCGGTTCACCGTGGAAAAGTTGGCTCAGTAACAGGGAAAAAAATCCCTTTTTGCTGTTTAAGGTGTCACTACTGTGTGAATTGTCGTCGCTCATGGCGTCGTATGGGTTCTCATGTTAGTTAATACAAAGCGCGTCATGCGTTTACTCAGCTGTTGACGGCATATCTCTTCATTGTACTTCAAACCAGGTAGGCCTTATCAGGCCTACAAGATGTCGAAATGCTTACTCTTTCTCGGCAATGTACGGATCCTCATAGCCCAGAGCAAGCATAATCTCTGTTTCGAGGGATTCCATCTCTTCCGCTTCATCGTCTTCAATATGGTCGTAGCCGAGTAAATGTAGGCTACCGTGCACCACCATGTGCGCCCAGTGGGCCTCAAGCGGTTTGCCTTGCTCCTGCGCTTCTTTCTCAACCACCTGACGGCAGATGATCAAATCGCCCAGCAGCGGCATCTCGATGCCCGGCGGAGCCTCAAACGGGAAAGAGAGCACGTTGGTGGATTTGTCTTTCCCGCGATAGGTCAGGTTCAGGTCGTGGCTTTCCGCGTCATCGACCAGACGAATGGTCACCTCTGATTCTTCCTGAAACTGCGGGATCACCGCATCCAGCCAGCCCTGAAACTGACTTTCTGTTGGTAAACCGGATTCGTCTTCACATGCCAGCTGTAAATCGAGGATAACCTGACTCATTTTTGTTCCTGCTCCTGAGCTTCGCGCTTGCGTTCTGCAGCCTGCTCGGCTTTGCGTTTCTGTTCTGCTTCTTCCCAGGCTTCATACGCCGTGACGATACGGGCGACCACCGGGTGGCGCACCACGTCTTCGCTATGGAAGAAATTAAAACTAATTTCGTCGACTTCAGCCAGTACTTCAATGGCATGACGCAGACCAGATTTGGTGCTACGCGGCAGGTCAATCTGGGTGATATCACCTGTGATGACCGCTTTAGAGTTAAAGCCGATACGGGTCAGGAACATTTTCATCTGTTCGATGGTAGTGTTCTGGCTTTCATCAAGAATGATGAACGCATCGTTCAACGTACGACCGCGCATGTAGGCCAGGGGCGCAACTTCAATGACGTTACGCTCAATCAGCTTTTCAACCTTTTCAAAGCCAAGCATTTCGAAAAGCGCGTCATACAGCGGTCGTAAATACGGATCGACTTTCTGGCTGAGATCTCCTGGCAGGAATCCCAGTTTTTCGCCCGCTTCCACTGCCGGACGGGTCAGCAGAATGCGACGGATCTCCTGACGCTCAAGCGCATCAACCGCAGCGGCAACCGCGAGATACGTTTTACCCGTACCCGCAGGGCCAACGCCAAATGTAATGTCGTGGTCGAGGATATTCGCAATGTACTGTGCCTGGTTCGGCGTGCGCGGCTTAATTACTCCACGCTTGGTTTTGATGTTCACCGCTTTGCCAAATTCAGGCACGCTGTCTGCGCTTTGCTCAAGCACACGCGCTTCTTTGATCGCCAGATGAATTTGTTCAGGCTCGATGTCCTGCGTCTGACCGCGCATTGGGGCGGTATCGACGTACAGGCTACGTAAAATATCTGCCGCAGCGGTGACGCAAATTGGACGACCGGTCAGTTTAAAGTGGTTATCACGGCGGTTAATTTCGATGCCGAGGCGACGTTCCAGCTGTTTGATGTTGTCATCAAATGGGCCGCAAAGGCTCAACAGGCGGGCGTTGTCTGCGGGTTCAAGGGTTATTTCGCGAGTGTCTATGTTCAAACTGTTCCTCTTATGCATGTCTCGCCGGACGCTGAACATTTACCGGCATCTAAGGAAATTATTCACGCCATGGGGGAAAGGCGCAAGCATTGCAGCAAATATGGGGATGATAGGGCAGATTACAAGGCCCGCTGGAGCAGCGAGCCTGGGAGTGTTGGCCCGATAAGCATAGTGCCATCGGGCCTTGTTTACGTTTTTCAGCAGGATTAAGGCTGATAAATACTGACGCCCAGATCGTTTTCTTTGCGCGTACGCGCAATAACCGACTCAGGGGATTCTGCGATGCGCAGGCCCATTTCGTCCTCGGTACGCACCACTTTACCGCGCAGGGAGTTAGTCCAGACATCGGTAATTTCTACGTCCACGAACTTACCGACCATATCCGGGTTGCCTTCAAAGTTCACCACACGGTTATTTTCGGTACGGCCTGACAGTTCCATGATGCTCTTACGCGATGTGCCTTCAACCAGAATGCGCTGGGTCGTGCCGACCATACGGCGGCTCCAGGCCATAGCTTGCTGGTTGATACGCTCCTGTAGAATGTACAGACGCTGTTTCTTCTCTTCTTCCGGTACGTCGTCAACCATATCGGCGGCAGGGGTGCCAGGACGCGCAGAGAAAATAAAGCTGTAGCTCATGTCAAAATTGACGTCAGCAATCAGCTTCATGGTCTGCTCGAAATCCTGCGTGGTCTCACCCGGGAAGCCAACGATGAAGTCGGAGCTAATCTGGATATCCGGACGCGCAGCGCGCAGTTTGCGGATGATCGCTTTGTATTCCAGCGCGGTATGGGTACGCCCCATCAGGTTCAGTACGCGGTCTGAACCGCTCTGTACCGGCAGATGCAGGAAGCTCACCAGCTCTGGCGTATCGCGATAAACTTCAACGATATCATCGGTGAATTCGATCGGATGGCTGGTGGTGAAGCGGATACGATCAATACCGTCGATCGCTGCGACCAGACGTAACAGATCGGCAAAAGATCCGATCGTGCCGTCGTAGTTCTCACCACGCCAGGCGTTCACGTTTTGCCCCAGCAGGTTCACTTCACGCACGCCTTGGGCTGCAAGCTGGGCGATTTCAAACAGAATATCATCCGCCGGACGGCTGACTTCCTCACCGCGGGTGTAGGGCACCACGCAGTAAGTACAATATTTATTACAACCTTCCATGATGGACACAAACGCGCTTGGACCTTCAGCACGCGGTTCCGGCAGGCGGTCGAACTTTTCGATCTCCGGGAAACTGATATCAACCACCGGGCTACGGGTCGTGCTTCCACGCACTTTGTTGATCATTTCAGGCAGGCGGTGCAGCGTTTGCGGCCCAAAAATAATATCGACGTAATGCGCGCGCTGGCGAATATGATCGCCTTCCTGAGACGCAACACAGCCACCGACCCCAATGATGAGCTTGGGATTTTTCTCTTTTAACAGTTTCCAGCGGCCCAGTTGATGGAACACTTTTTCCTGAGCCTTCTCACGGATTGAGCAGGTATTCAGCAGCAGCACATCCGCTTCTTCCGCCACGTCAGTCAGTTGATACCCATGAGTGGCATCCAGCAGATCGGCCATCTTCGATGAATCGTATTCGTTCATCTGACAGCCCCAGGTTTTAATATGGAGTTTTTTGGTCATCGACTTGCTCTTGCGAAATTGTGGCTGAAATGCAGGGCGCATAGTGTACTGCTTTGGCGCGGTTGTGACCAGTATGACGGATGTCAGCCTCAAGGGGTAAAAAATCCTGTAAACTTACACAATACATGTAACTGGATAATTGACCATGACAAATCAACCAACGGAAATTGCCATTGTCGGCGGGGGGATGGTCGGCGGCGCGCTGGCGCTTGGACTGGCGCAGCATGGATTTACGGTAACGGTCATTGAGCATGCCGTTCCCGCGCCGTTTGTGGCTGACGGACAGCCTGATGTCAGAATTTCTGCCATAAGTTCCGCATCGGTGTCGTTGCTAAAAGGGCTGGGCGTCTGGGATACGGTGCAGGGGATGCGCAGCCATCCTTATCGTCGACTGGAAACGTGGGAGTGGGAAAATGCCCATGTGATGTTTGATGCCGCCGAGCTTAAGCTGCCTCTGTTGGGCTATATGGTGGAAAACACGGTCCTGCAACAGGCGCTCTGGCAGGCTCTGGAAGCTCACCCTAAAGTCACGCTGCGCGTACCGGCGTCCCTGATTTCTTTGCATCAACATAACGATCGACATGAGCTTGAGCTGGCAGGCGGCGAAACCATCAGCGCGAAGCTGGTTATCGGCGCCGATGGTGCCAACTCTCAGGTGCGAAAAATGGCCGGGATTGGTATCCATGCCTGGCAGTACGCGCAGTCCTGTATGTTGATAACCGTGCAATGCGAAAACTCACCGGGAGACAGCACCTGGCAGCAATTTACGCCTGACGGCCCGCGCGCGTTTTTACCGCTGTTTGATAACTGGGCCTCGTTGGTGTGGTACGACTCACCGGCTCGCATCCGCCAATTGCAAGCGCTGAATATGCCGCAATTGCAGACGGAGATTGCTAAACATTTTCCATCGCGACTCGGTAAGGTGATGCCAGTGGCTGCGGGGGCGTTCCCGCTTACGCGTCGTCATGCGCTGCAATATGTGCAACCGGGGCTGGCGCTGGTAGGTGATGCCGCGCATACCATTCATCCGCTGGCGGGGCAGGGCGTCAATCTGGGCTTTCGTGATGTTGATGCGTTGATTGATGTGCTGGTGAACGCGCGCAGCTACGGTGAATCCTGGGCCAGTCAGCCGGTGCTCAAGCGCTATCAGAATCGCCGTATGACTGACAATTTCATCATGCAAAGCGGTATGGATCTGTTCTATGCTGGATTTAGCAATAACCTGCAGCCGCTGCGCATCATGCGTAATCTCGGGCTCATGGCCGCAGAGCGCGCTGGCGTACTGAAACGTCAGGCACTGAAGTATGCGTTAGGGTTGTAGTTCGAGTGGTGCCTGATGGCGCTACGTTTATCAGGCCTACAGCTCATGTAGGCCGGGTAAAGCTTGTCGTCATCCGGCGTCAGAAAAGCAAAAAGCTCGCCGAAGCGAGCTTTTTTAATATGGCTGGGGTACGAGGATTCGAACCTCGGAATGCTGGTATCAGAAACCAGAGCCTTACCGCTTGGCGATACCCCAACGGGTGCACCCACAGAGTGGACGACTTTTTGAAATTGGCTGGGGTACGAGGATTCGAACCTCGGAATGCTGGTATCAGAAACCAGAGCCTTACCGCTTGGCGATACCCCAACAATTTTTTGGATTTACCGAACGAGTCGATACGTCCTTAATATGGTGGCTACGACGGGATTCGAACCTGTGACCCCATCATTATGAGTGATGTGCTCTAACCAGCTGAGCTACGTAGCCAAATACTAACATTTTCTTCGATGGCTGGGGTACCTGGATTCGAACCAGGGAATGCCGGTATCAAAAACCGGTGCCTTACCGCTTGGCGATACCCCAATGACCGTTGCGGTGAACCGCTATATCGAAGAAAAAATGGCTGGGGTACCTGGATTCGAACCAGGGAATGCCGGTATCAAAAACCGGTGCCTTACCGCTTGGCGATACCCCATCCGTGCAACGCTTACGGGTGAATGGTGCGGGAGGCGAGACTTGAACTCGCACACCTTGCGGCGCCAGAACCTAAATCTGGTGCGTCTACCAATTTCGCCACTCCCGCAAAAAAGATGGTGGCTACGACGGGATTCGAACCTGTGACCCCATCATTATGAGTGATGTGCTCTAACCAGCTGAGCTACGTAGCCATCTTTTTTTCGCGTAACCTTATCGGCGTTGCGGGGCGCATTATGCGTATTGAGCCTTGAAGCGTCAACCCCTTTTTCATTGAAAATAGCTGGAATGTGACTGTTTGGTTAGGTTGCGAACAGCATGACGCAATATTCGGCAATTATTAGTTATTAATTGTTTTTTTGCACAGAAAACAAACATAAAAAAAGAGCCCCGCAGGGCTCTTATCTAAGGATTAACTTATTTATAAGCGGACTGGTGTACGCCAACGGCGCGGCCAGACGGATCGTTCATGGTTTTAAACGCCTCATCCCATTCGATCGCCTTGGCAGAAGAACAGGCAACCGACGGCCCGCCAGGCACGCATTCGGCAGCGCTTGCTACCGGGAATAACTCTTCGAAAATCTCACGGTACAAATACGCTTCTTTAGACGATGGCGTGTTGTATGGGAAACGGAAGCTGGCAGTTTCCAGTTGTTGGTCTGAAACTTGTTCTGCAGCCACCTCTTTCAGCGTGTCAATCCAGCTGTAACCGACACCATCAGAGAACTGCTCTTTCTGACGCCATGCGACGCTTGCCGGCAGGTAGGACTCAAAACATTCGCGCAGAACGTGTTTTTCCATTTTGCCGTTGCCGCACATTTTATCCTGCGGGTTGATGCGCATCGCCACATCAAGGAATTTCTTATCCAGGAAAGGCACACGAGCTTCCACGCCCCAGGCCGACATGGCTTTGTTGGCACGGGCGCAGTCGAACATATGCAGCGCTTGCAGCTTGCGTACAGTTTCTTCGTGCAGTTCTTTTGCATCTGGCGCTTTGTGGAAATAGAGGTAGCCGCCAAACACCTCGTCCGAACCTTCACCCGACAACACCATTTTAATGCCCATCGCTTTAATTTTACGCGACATTAAGTACATTGGCGTCGAGGCGCGAATCGTCGTGACATCGTAAGTTTCGATGTGGTAAATCACGTCGCGGATCGCATCCAGACCTTCCTGGACGGTGAAGTGGATCTCATGGTGCACGGTCCCCAGATGGTTCGCCACCTCTTGCGCAGCTTTCAGATCCGGAGCGCCTTCCAGGCCGACGGCGAAGGAGTGCAGCTGTGGCCACCAGGCTTCGCTACGTTCCTGATCTTCAACACGGCGTGCCGCGTATTTTTTAGTGATCGCGGAAATGACGGATGAATCCAGACCACCGGACAACAGAACTCCATAAGGAACATCTGACATCAGGTGACTTTTCACCGCATCTTCCAGCGCCTGGCGCAGCTCGTTTTTATCGGTAACGTTGTCTTTGACGGCATCGTATTCAAACCAGTCGCGCTGGTAGTACTGACGAATTTCACCGTCTTTACTCCACAAATAGCTACCGGCCGGGAATTCTTTGATTGTGCGGCAGACAGGAACCAGCGCTTTCATTTCAGACGCAACGTAGAAGTTACCGTGCTCGTCGTAACCCATATACAGCGGGATGATCCCGATATGATCACGACCGATCAGGTAGGCGTCCTGCTCGCTGTCGTACAGGGCAAAAGCGAACATCCCTTGCAGGTCATCGAGGAAAGCGGGTCCTTTTTCCTGATACAGCGCGAGGATAACTTCGCAGTCGGAACCGGTCTGGAACTGGTAGCGATCGCCGTATTCAGCACGCAGTGTCTGGTGGTTATAAATTTCACCGTTAACCGCCAGGATATGTGTCTTCTTCATGTTGTACAGCGGCTGAGCACCGGCATTGACGTCGACGATGGACAGACGTTCGTGCGCCAGAATGGCGTTATCACAGGCGTAAATACCTGACCAGTCCGGGCCGCGGTGGCGCATCAGACGAGACAGTTCCAGGGCTTTTTTACGCAGTTCAACTGCGTCAGTTTTAATATCGAATACGCCAAAAATAGAACACATAACCTTCTCCGTTAACCTGTTGCGTGATGCTTTTTATGTTTGCTTGATAAAGAAAATGCCGCAAAGCTGGAGAGGGCGCAAGCGAATTACGGGTCAGAAAATAAAAAACGCAATAGTCATTGTGGATTGGTGAAAAAAGATTATGTAATGAGCGCTATTATTGATGAATCAACAGTGAAGTGGTGATTTTATTGAATGGATGTATTTTTCAGGCCGGATAACTTACAGATGTTGTTATCCGGCTAAAGAGATTAAATGACGTCTATTTCAGCAACGGATGGGTAAATCCAGCTTGGTCTGAACGGCATGTTGTCAATATCATCAAGCTTGGATACGCCAGACAGTACCAGGATAGTTTCCAGACCCGCCTGAAAACCAGCCAGAATATCGGTACGCAGGTTGTCACCAACGATAACGGTTTCTTCCGAGTGCGCCTGCATTTTGTTGAGAGCCGCGCGAATAATCCACGGGCTGGGTTTGCCGACATAAAACGGTTTACGACCTGAGATCTTCTCAATACCGGCACAGAGTGCTCCACAGGCGGGATAAAAGCCGCGACCGTGGGTATCCGGGTTAGTGGCGATAAAACGCGCGCCGTTGGCGACAAAATAGGCTGCTTTATGCATCATGTCCCAGTTATAGGAACGTGTCTCGCCAACAATCACAAAATCGGGGTTCACGTCGGTAATGGTAAATCCAGCTTTATACAGTTCGTGAATTAACGCGCCTTCACCCACCACGTAGGCCTTTTTCCCTTCCTGGCGACGAAGAAAATCAGCGGTAGCCATCGCGGAAGTATAAAAGACGCTATCAGGGACATTCACACCCGCGGTGGCGAAGCGGTTTGCCAGATCTTGCCCGGTTTGCGAAGGGTAGTTAGTCAGCAGGACTAACGGCAAACCTTTTTCCAGGATCCCAGTCAAAAATTCTGCCGCACCCGGTACAGCAACATTGTCGTGCATCAGCACGCCGTCGATATCACAAATTACATTCTTAATGGCCATGGACTACCCAGGGAATTCGTTATGAGTCTGATAGTAATCGACTACTATATGAGAGCATTAGCTTTCCAGCAAACGTTGCAGCAATGTCCCGTTGAGCATTGCGCGCTTCACCAGCGCAAAGGCGCCAATGGCGGAGCGGTGATCCAGCGTGGACCGAACCACCGGTAAATTATGGCGAAACGCTTTCAACGCCTGCGTGTTGATACAGCTTTCTATCGCAGGCAGCAGCACCTTATCCGCCTCGGTAATTTCGCCCGCAATGACGATTTTTTGCGGGTTAAACAGGTTGATGGCAATGGCGATAGTTTTACCCAGGTGGCGACCAACGTGCTCAATAACTTCTGCTGCCAGATTATCGCCTTTATTTGCCGCCTTACAGATAGCTTTGATGCTGCAATCATCCAGCGTGAGCCGGCTTGGATAACCCTGTTTCAATAAGTTCTGCACGCGGTGTTCGATGGAGGCATTGGCGGCAATGGTTTCCAGACAGCCGAAGTTACCGCAGTGACAGCGCTCACCCAGCGGCTCTACCTGAATATGACCAATCTCACCCACGTTACCATTGCGACCGATAAAAATTCGGCCATTAGAAATAATTCCCGCCCCGGTTCCGCGGTGCACACGCACCAAAATGGAGTCTTCGCAATCCTGGCTTGCCCCGAAATAGTGCTCGGCCAGCGCCAGACTGCGGATATCGTGACCGACAAAGCAGGTAACCTTGAAGCGTTTTTCGAGCGCTTCGACCAGTCCCCAGTTTTCGACCTGAATGTGTGGCATATAGCGGATGACGCCGCTTTCAGGATCGACAAGGCCTGGCAAGATGACAGAAATTGCGATCAGCTCACGGATTTTCCGCTGGCAGTTCTCAATAAAGATGGCAATGGTGTTGAGCAGAGCATATTCCAGCGTTTCCTGGGTGCGCTCCGGGAGAGGGTAATGCTCTTCAGCAACCACTTTACTGCTCATATCATAGAGCGTGAGCGTTGTGTCGTGGCGACCCAGGCGTACGCCGATGGCGTGGAAATTGCGGGTTTCTGTGACGATAGAGATAGCGCGGCGGCCCCCGGTGGAGGCCTGCTGATCGACTTCTTTGATCAGCCCGCGTTCGATCAACTGACGCGTAATTTTGGTTACGCTGGCGGGGGCAAGCTGGCTTTGCTCGGCAATTTGAATTCGCGAGATTGGCCCATGCTGGTCAATCAGGCGATAAACCGCCGCGCTGTTAAGCTGTTTTACGAGATCAACATTACCTATTTGAGCTTGTCCGCCTGGTGTCATTCTTTCTCTTACTCAGTAACGACCTCGTTGCCATTAACGATGGTCTTGATGATTTTAAAGTCGTGCGTGAACGCAGTCAGGTTGGCTACTTTGCCTGGCGCGATGCTGCCGAGTTGTTTGTCGACGCCGATGGCGCGAGCAGGGTAGAGCGTTGCCATGCGTAAGACTTCGTCGAGGGCGATATTTGCATGCTCGACCAGATTGCGTACGCCTTCAATCATGGTTAATGATGAACCGCTCAACGTACCGTTCTCATCAACACACAGTCCATTGCGGTAGTATATTGTTTTACCAGCGAAAATGAACTGTTCAATGTTTGCACCTGCTGGCGCGGTTGCGTCAGTGACCAGGCACAGCTTGTCGCCTTTCAGGCGCTTAGCATTACGGATGTTAACGTAGTCAACGTGCAGGCCATCGGCGATGATACCGCAGTAGATATCGGCTTCATCCAAAATAGCGCCCGCCAGACCGGGTTCGCGGCCGGTAATGTACGGCATCGCGTTGAACAGGTGCGTTGCAAAGGTAATACCTGCACGGAATCCGATTTTTGCTTCTTTTACCGTTGCATTGGAGTGACCCGCAGAAACCACGATACCCGCATTCACCAGTTTGGTGATGACCTCTACCGGGACCATTTCTGGTGCCAGTGTGACTTTGGTGATCACATCCGCATTATCGCACAGGAAATCAACCAACGCAGCGTCTGGCTGACGGACAAATCCCGGATTATGGGTGCCTTTTTTCACCAGGTTCAGCCACGGGCCTTCAAGATGAAGACCTAATGCCTGATTCGGGTGTTTCGCCAGGTATTCACGCATCACGCGAACACCTTGTTTCATCAGGTCATCGCTGGTGGTGATAAGCGTTGGCAAATAGTTGGTGCAGCCAGATTTTTCATTGGCTTTCTGCATGATTTCCAGCGTTTCAACGGTCACGGCTTCTGCCGTATCATTAAACTGCACACCGCCGCAGCCGTTCAGCTGTACATCAATAAAACCGGGGGAAACAATGGCCCCATTCAGTGAGCGCTGTTCAATCCCTGACGGTAATTCAGCCAGTGGGCAAACGCTGTCGATCAGGCCATTGGCGACAACAATCGCATGGTCATCAAGAATTTCGTGACCGGTAAAGATCCGGCCCTGGGTTAAAGCATACATTCCGACCCCCGATTTCAAAAAAATGCCGCCCTGCAACTTATCGACAGGGCGGAGACATCAATTACAGACCTTTAATATTTTCCGCTTCTAACTCGTTGAAGTATTTCAGCGTCTTCACTTTCAGTTCCATGGTGGAAGGCTCATCGCAGACCACAACGGCTTTTGGATGCAACTGCAGGCAGCTGATGGTCCACATGTGGTTAACGTTGCCTTCAACGGCGGCTTGCAGCGCCTGTGCTTTCTGGTGGCCCAGAACCAGGATCATCACTTCTTCAGCATCCAGCAGGGTACCCACGCCAACGGTCAGCGCATATTTAGGCACCTGGCTTACGTCGCCGTCAAAGAAGCGTGAGTTAGCAACACGTGTGTCGTGAGTCAGCGTTTTGATGCGGGTACGGGAAGCCAAAGAGGAAGCTGGTTCGTTGAACGCGATGTGACCATCGTTGCCTACACCGCCCATAAACAGGTGGATTTTACCGTAAGAACGGATTTTTTCTTCATACTGACGGCATTCTGCATCAATATCCGGCGCGTTACCATTGAGGAGGTTGATATTTTCTGCTGGAATATCAACGTGATCAAAGAAATTGCGGTGCATAAAGCTGTGGTAGCTTTCCGGATGCTCTTTCGGCAGGCCAACATATTCGTCCATGTTGAAAGTAACAACATGCTTGAAGCTCACCTGGCCCGCTTTGTGCATTTCAACCAATGCTTTATAAGCTGTCAGCGGAGTACCGCCAGTCGGCAGGCCCAGAACGAACGGACGATCTGCCGTTGGTTTGAACGCGTTAATACGGTTAACGATATGGCGAGCAGCCCATTTGCCGACTTGTTCAGCGGTATTCAGGGGGATCAGTCTCATTCTTCACCTCAAAAGTAAATGTAAGCAATTGGCGGATTGAGTCTCTGTGCAGTAATAAGCGTAACCTGGTTTTGCATCGGTAAGGATCAATCCGTTTCGATTTTTTGAATGATAAAATAAGTTTTCGTAGTTAGCCAGTGAAAGGGAGGGTTAATAACGATATTTGGTGACTGGAATCACAAAAAACACGCGTTTAATTTGCGATACGAATTAATTTTTCACACACTCTGAATGTAGATGAATGGTTAATATCGTTGTTCCAGAATCTTGCTGTCAGGAATGGTCGCACAATAAAAATATGGCTTCAAAGAAGCCTAATCGGGGTCTCGTAGGGGGAATAAAATGAATATTTTAGGTTTTTTCCAGCGGCTGGGTAGGGCGTTACAGCTCCCCATCGCTGTGCTGCCAGTCGCGGCACTGCTGCTGCGATTCGGCCAACCAGATTTACTTAACGTACCCTTCATCGCGCAAGCGGGTGGGGCCATCTTTGATAACCTCGCGTTAATTTTTGCGATCGGTGTTGCTTCCAGCTGGTCAAAAGACAGCGCAGGTGCGGCAGCGCTGGCAGGTGCGGTCGGTTATTTCATATTGACCAAAGCAATGGTTACCATTAACCCTGCAATCAATATGGGCGTGCTGGCTGGTATCATCACCGGTCTGGTCGGCGGTGCCGTGTATAACCGCTGGTCTGGTATCAAACTGCCTGACTTCCTGAGCTTCTTTGGCGGCAAACGCTTTGTGCCGATCGCCACTGGTTTCTTCTGTCTGGTGCTGGCTGCTATCTTCGGTTACGTATGGCCGCCGGTACAGAATGCCATCCATGCGGGTGGTGAGTGGATCGTGGGCGCTGGTGCGCTGGGTTCCGGTATCTTTGGTTTCATCAACCGTCTGCTGATCCCAACCGGTCTGCATCAGGTGCTGAACACCATCGCATGGTTCCAGATTGGCGAATTTACTAACGCTGCAGGTACCGTATTCCACGGTGACATCAACCGCTTCTACGCGGGTGACGGCACTGCGGGTATGTTCATGTCTGGCTTCTTCCCAATCATGATGTTTGGTCTGCCGGGTGCGGCGCTGGCGATGTACTTCGCGGCTCCTAAAGCTCGTCGTCCGATGGTTGGCGGTATGCTGCTGTCCGTTGCGATCACCGCGTTCCTGACCGGTGTTACCGAGCCGCTGGAATTCCTGTTCATGTTCCTGGCTCCACTGCTGTACCTCCTGCACGCACTGTTAACGGGTATCAGCCTGTTCGTTGCAACACTGCTGGGGATCCACGCAGGCTTCTCCTTCTCCGCAGGTGCTATCGACTACGTGTTGATGTACAACCTGCCGGCAGCAAGCCAGAACGTCTGGATGCTGGTGGTGATGGGGCTGGTGTTCTTCGTTATCTACTTTGTGCTGTTCAGCGCGGTTATTCGTATGTTTAACCTGAAAACGCCGGGCCGCGAAGATAAAGAAGACGATATCGTTACTGAAGAAGCCAACAGCAACACTGAAGAAGGTTTGGCTCAACTGGCAACCAACTACATTGCAGCGGTTGGCGGTACTGATAACCTGAAAGCGATTGATGCCTGTATCACTCGTCTGCGTCTGACTGTTGCCGACTCCGGTCGCGTAAACGATGCGATGTGTAAGCGTTTAGGTGCATCTGGAGTAGTCAAGCTGAACAAGCAAACTATCCAGGTCATCGTGGGTGCGAAAGCCGAATCCATCGGCGACGAAATGAAGAAAGTTGTCGCGCGTGGCCCAGTGGCAGCAGCATCTGGTGAAAGTGCGCCAGCAGCAGCGGCCCCAGTAGCAAAACCGCAGGCTGTAGCGAATGCAGTCACCGTTGAAGCGCTGGTTTCTCCGATTACTGGTGACGTAGTTGCGCTGGAACAGGTTCCTGATGAAGCCTTCGCCAGTAAAGCTGTAGGCGACGGCGTGGCAGTGAAACCAACGGATAAAATCGTGGTTGCTCCGGCTGCGGGCACCATCGTGAAAATCTTCAACACTAACCATGCGTTCTGCCTGGAAACGGTTAAAGGCGCGGAAATCGTGGTCCATATGGGCATCGATACCGTAGCGCTGGAAGGTAAAGGCTTCAAGCGTCTGGTCGAAGAAGGTGCGGAAGTTACTGCAGGCCAACCGATTCTGGAAATGGATCTGGAGTTCCTGAACGCTAACGCACGTTCCATGATAAGCCCGGTTGTGTGCAGCAACAGCGATGATTTCGGCGCTCTGGTTATTAAAGCCGAAGGTCATGTGGTTGCCGGTCAAACACCACTATATGAGATTAAAGGTAAATAACTGCTCCTGAGTAAAGTGAGTTAAGTGCCTTAAGCGGCGGGGGATATTCCTCCGCCGCTTTTTTTTGCAGCAAATGCCCTCATATATCCTGTTGAAACACCTTTTTTGTGCAACTAATAGTTGTCTCCTGACGTCGCTTATAAGATCATACTCCGTTATACGTTGTTTACGCTTTGAGGAATCCACGATGAGTGAGGCTGAAGCCCGCCCGAGTAACTTTATTCGTCAGATCATCGATGAAGATCTGGCCAGTGGTAAGCACACCACTATCCATACCCGTTTTCCGCCGGAGCCAAATGGCTATCTGCACATTGGCCACGCGAAATCCATTTGTCTGAACTTTGGCATTGCGCAAGATTACCAGGGCCAGTGCAACCTGCGTTTTGATGATACGAACCCGGTTAAAGAAGATATCGAGTACGTTGAGTCGATTAAAAACGACGTTGAATGGTTAGGTTTCCACTGGACTGGCGATATTCGCTACTCTTCGGATTACTTCGATCAGCTTCACGCCTATGCGGTAGAGCTTATTAATAAAGGACTGGCGTACGTTGACGAACTGTCAGCGGACGAAATCCGCGAATACCGCGGCACGCTGACTCAGCCAGGCAAAAACAGCCCGTACCGCGATCGTAGCGTCGAAGAGAACCTGGCGCTGTTCGAAAAAATGCGTGCCGGTGGTTTTGAAGAAGGTAAAGCGTGCCTGCGTGCGAAAATCGACATGGCGTCGCCGTTTATTGTGATGCGCGATCCGGTGCTGTACCGCATTAAGTTCGCCGAACACCACCAGACCGGCAACAAGTGGTGCATCTACCCGATGTACGACTTTACCCACTGCATCAGCGATGCGCTGGAAGGCATTACGCATTCCCTGTGCACGCTTGAGTTCCAGGATAACCGTCGTCTGTACGACTGGGTGCTGGACAACATCACCATTCCGGTTCATCCGCGTCAGTACGAATTCTCGCGCCTGAATCTGGAATATACCGTGATGTCCAAGCGCAAGCTGAACCTGCTGGTGACCGACAAGCACGTTGAAGGCTGGGACGATCCGCGTATGCCGACGATTTCTGGCCTGCGTCGTCGCGGTTACACCGCTGCCGCGATCCGTGAGTTCTGCAAACGCATTGGCGTGACCAAGCAAGACAACACCATTGAGATCGCTTCTCTGGAATCCTGTATCCGCGAAGATCTGAACGAAAACGCCCCGCGCGCGATGGCGGTTATCGATCCGGTTAAACTGGTTATCGAAAACTATCCGCAGGGCGAAAGCGAATTGGTCACCATGCCTAACCATCCGAACAAACCGGAAATGGGCAGCCGTGAAGTGCCATTTAGCGGTGAAATTTGGATCGATCGCGCAGACTTCCGTGAAGAAGCGAACAAGCAGTACAAGCGTCTGGTGATGGGCAAAGAAGTACGCCTGCGTAATGCTTATGTGATCAAAGCCGAACGTGTTGAGAAAGATGCGGAAGGAAATATCACCACCATTTTCTGCACCTACGATGCCGACACCCTGAGCAAAGACCCGGCCGATGGTCGTAAAGTCAAAGGCGTTATTCACTGGGTGAGCGCGTCCCATGCGCTACCGATTGAAATCCGTCTGTACGACCGTCTGTTTAGCGTGCCAAATCCAGGTGCGGCGGAAGACTTCTTGTCTGTTATTAACCCTGAATCGCTGGTCATTAAGCAGGGTTACGGTGAGCCGTCGCTGCAGGCAGCGGTTGCAGGTAAAGCGTTCCAGTTCGAGCGTGAAGGTTACTTCTGCCTGGACAGCCGTTATGCAACGGCTGAAAAGCTGGTGTTTAACCGTACCGTTGGTCTGCGTGATACGTGGGCTAAAGCGGGCGAATAAGCCGCAACACATCCTGTCTAAACGCCGCTTCATGCGGCGTTTTTTTCGCAAAAAAACCGTGTAACGAGCTCCATTTGCGGAGCGAATTAATTACATGCTTGTAATAATGGCTTAGCTGAATGTTTTTGCGTTTAAATAACTTACCTCAATGTGAAATGGGCTGAAACCGATTTCATCTCCATGGAAAACAAGCGCTTTCTTCATTTTTCAACGCTTTTTTATCTTCCAATGAAAATGTAACAGAAAGCAATGAAATATGTGCGGTTGCTCATACTATTACATACTCGTTACAGAAAGAGATTGATAATTCGCGTCGCGAAAAATAGTCTATTCATTGTAGTCACTGAGGTTTTCTTAGCGCTACTTTTTTTATTTTTTGTTTTTTCGCTGTCCGCTTTTGTCGGCAGCATTTTATACGTCAAAGAGGATTAACATATGCGTACGTTTAGTGGCAAACGTAGTACGCTGGCGCTGGCTATCGCCGGTATCACAGCAATGTCGGGTTTTGTTGTTGCTCCCCAGGTACACGCCGAAGGATTTATTGATGACTCAACCTTAACCGGCGGCATCTATTACTGGCAGCGTGAGCGTGACCGTAAAGATGTGACCGATCATGACAAATACAAAACCAACCTTTCTCACTCCACCTGGAACGCTAACCTCGACTTCCAGTCCGGTTATGCGGCCGATATGTTTGGTATTGATATCGCAGCATTTACCGCTATTGAAATGAACGAAAGTAGCGAAAGCGGCCATCCAAACGAAATCGCATTCTCTTCCAAAAATAAAGGCTATGACGAGGATTACTCCGGAGATAAGAGCGGGATTAGCCTTTATAAAGCAGCAGCCAAATTTAAATACGGCCCAACCTGGGCGCGCGCCGGTTACATTCAACCAACCGGGCAGACTCTGCTGGCACCGCATTGGAGCTTTATGCCAGGTACCTATCAGGGTGCTGAAGCCGGTGCCAACTTCGACTATGGTGATGCTGGCGCGCTGAGCTTCTCCTATATGTGGGCTAACGAATATAAAGCACCGTGGCACACCGAAGTCGATAAATTCTATCAGGCTGATAAAAAGACCAGCGTTGATTACTTGCACTCAATTGGCGCGAAATATGACTTCAAAAATAACCTGTTGCTGGAAGCGGCATTTGGTCAGTCTGAAGGTTACGTCGATCAGTACTTCGCAAAAGCCAGCTACAAATTCGATTTAGGCGGTAACCCATTTACCACCAGCTACCAGTTCTACGGTGCACGCGACAAGGTTGATGATCGTACCGTGAACGATATTTATGATGGCACAGCCTGGTTGCAGGCGTTGACCTTTGGCTACAAAGTGGCAGAAGTCGTTGACCTTCGTCTGGAAGGGACCTGGGTTAAAGCGGACGGCCAGCAGGGTTACTTCCTGCAGCGTATGACCCCAACCTATGCCTCTTCAAACGGTCGTCTGGATGTCTGGTGGGATAACCGTTCTGACTTCAACGCCAACGGTGAAAAGGCAGTCTTCTTCGGCGCAATGTATGACCTGAAGAACTGGAATCTGCCGGGCTGGGCGGTAGGCGCGTCCTACGTTTACGCATGGGATGCTAAGCCATCAACCTGGCAGCTTAACCCGGATGCGTACTACGACAAAAACCGGACTATCGAAGAATCTTCTTACAGCCTGGATGCGGTCTACACCCTGCAGGATGGTCGTGCGAAGGGCACCATGTTTAAGCTGCACTTCACTCAGTACGACAACCATTCAGACATTCCGAGCTGGGGCGGTGGCTACGGCAACATGTTCCAGGATGAGCGCGACGTGAAGTTCATCGTTATTGCTCCGTTCACCATCTTCTAATGCCAACAGCGGCAGGCCAGGGGCCTGCCGCTTCGTTGAGGAAAGTGCTATGAAAAAACTGATACTCATTGCCGTTATGGCATCAGGGCTGGTGGCGTGTGCGCAATCTCCTGCGCCGAAAGAGGACAGCCGTCTGAAAGAAGCCTACAGCGCGTGTATTAATACCGCTCAAGGATCGCCGGAAAAAATAGAAGCCTGCCAAAGCGTGTTGAATGTACTGAAGAAAGAAAAACAGCACCAGCAGTTTGCCAATGAAGAAAGCGTACGTGTGCTGGATTATCAGCAGTGTATCCAGGCCACGCGCACGGGTAACGGTCAGTACGTTAATGCTGATTGTGATAAGGTCTGGCAGGAAATTCGCAGCAAGAATGCCGCACAGTAATTCAAAAAATGAAAAAGACAACGGGCGGAGAATTTTCCGCCCGTTTGCATTTCAGAGCTTATTTTCCACTGGTTGATAACCCCGACTCAGCCGGACAAACAGCATTGCCGTGGCGGCGAGTCCGCAAAGTGCCGCGCACATCAGCCACCATCCCGGTGAGCTTTTATCTCCGGTTAGCTGAACCAGTGCCGTGGATATGACGGGTGTCAGACCGCCAAAAATCGCCGTAGCCAGACTGAAGGCCAGTGAAAAACCCACCGTACGGACATAGACAGGCATCACTTCGGTGAGTGCCGCGACCATTGCCCCATTGTACATACCAAAAAAGAACGAGAACCAAAGCAGGACCAACGTCATGCGCATAAAATCTGGCGCGGCGGTGAGCCAGTGCATGACCGGCCAGGTGGTGATCAGAGCGAGTACGGTAATCCCCATCAATACCGGGCGGCGACCAATTCGGTCAGAAATCGCTCCGCCAATCGGCAGCCAGATAAAGTTAGAAATACCGACCAGCATGGTGACGACCAGGCTGTCGCGAGCGCTCAGATGGAGTACAGCCCTGCCATAGGTCGGGGTATAGACGGTAATAAAGTAAAACGTCGTTGTGGTCATCGCCACCAGCAGCGTACCCGCTGAGATCAGACGCCAGTTTTTGATGATAGTGGTGAAAATTTCCCTGGTGTCGGGACGGTGTGTACGTTGTAAAAATGCGTCCGTTTCCTGAAGCGAGCGGCGCAGGACGAAGATCAACGGAATAATCATACAACCAATAAAGAACGGAATGCGCCAGCCCCATTCAGAGATTTCATCGTGCCCCAGCGTGGCATTCAGGCCGTAGCCAATCAGCGCTGCCACCACAATGGCAACCTGTTGGCTGGCGGACTGCCAGCTGGTGTAGAAACCTTTATTGCCAGGCGTGGCGATTTCAGAAAGATAAACCGAAACGCCGCCCAACTCTACGCCCGCAGAGAAGCCCTGCAATAATCGACCGACTAATACCAGCACAGGAGCCAGCAGGCCAATACTTTGATAACCGGGAACCAGGGCAATCAGCAGGGTCCCACAGCCCATGATCGCCAGCGTCACCATCAGTCCTTTGCGGCGACCAATTCTGTCGATATAAGCACCCAGCACGATTGCGCCAACGGGCCGCATTAAAAAACCCGAACCGAAAACCGCAAAGGTCAACATGAGCCCGGCAAATTCACTCTCCGCAGGAAAGAAAGTCCTGGCGATATAGGTGGCGTAAAAACCGAACAGAAAAAAGTCGAACTGTTCGAGAAAATTACCGCTGGTTACCCGCAGTATTGCGCCGAAAGTTCCGGTGCGCGATGGTTGTTGTGTCATTGGGTTTGCTCCACTGTCTTATCATAATATTTATAGAGGTAAGAGTTTGCGGGTTAGTCGCCTGAGACTCCCGCCTGTTTGCCGCGCCGTTTCTCAATCGCCCATTTGAGTAAGGCTGCGCAGCGGTAAAATCCGTGGGCAAATTTTCCGTAAGGAATGGTCAGAAAAAGCGCCATGACCACGCCGAGATGAATGGCCAGTAAAATAGCCATCCATGAGGTATCTCTTCCTGCCAGCAGCGCCAGACCGGTCAGACTGGTCAGCAGCAGCAGCAAAATAAAACCGCGATCCATCGGTTTTTGCCGGGCGTCGCCGTGTAGCGGTGAGCGCCTGAGATTAAGCCATAGCAAGCCAGCCGGGCCGACAACCAGGCCAATGCCACCCAACGTGCCCAGCATGACCGGAACGCTGAAGAACGGGTAGGGTGCTTCTATGCCGGCAAAGTAGTGATAGCCTGTTGCCACCACGGTGGCGGCAAAGCAGAGCAGAAAACCGTAGAAGGTGAAGTGGTGGAAACGGCGACGCATCAGGGTGAAAGCATCATCCGCTTCGTTACAACCTTTGCCATGGCCTCCATCGAGATACTTCAGCGTCAGCGCATTGTGTGAGGCTTCAGCAATCTCGGCGGAACGCGGCATGCCCGGAGAAATCTCGCGCCAGAAGCGGATCACGCCTGCCATCAGCAAACCGATCGCCAGAACAAAGACCGAACCAAACATCCAGGCCAGCAGGTTATGCGGGAAAATTTGATAGAAATCCCCGGCCAGCGGTGGATGTAATAGTGAACCTTTCAAACCTATAGCGAGGAGTAAAAACAGGATCAGACCGAATACCAGCGCCAGCGTCACGGTTACGCCTGCGCGACGATATAGCGCTCCAAAAGCGGCGGGCTGCGCGTAATGCTGATAGGTTTCGAGCCGGACTTCCGCCATCGCCTTCGGCACGTTGATGGCAAATTCATGAGGCGGGGCATACTGACACGCGTGCAGGCAAGCGCCGCAGTTATGGCACAAGTTTGCCAGATAATTGATATCCGCTTTACCGAATTCCAGACGCTGAGTCATGGCCGGGAACACGGCGCAAAAGCCTTCGCAATAGCGGCAGGCGTTACACACCTGCATCACGCGTTCAACTTCCGCTTCCGGTTCGGTGATAATTTGCGCTTCGATGATCAGTTTCTCAAGCTGCTTCATGACGTGTCTCCTTACGTGCGGCCAGCGCGGCTTCTTTTCCGGCAATGCGGCCAAAGGTCGTGCCGATCGACATCCCCACGCCTGCGGTGTAACCCTTGCCCAGCACGTTGCCCGCCATCATCTCTCCGGCGACGAACAGGTTACGGCTTGGAAGCCCTGCAAAATGTACAGCGGCGCGTTCGTTCACTTTTAACCCAAGATAAGTGAAGGTGATTCCTGGCCGCAGGGCGTAGCCGTAGTAAGGCGGTTGATCCAGCGGTCGCGCCCAATGCGTTTTCGCGGGTAGCAAATCTTTAGTGGCGCAGTTATCCAGAACGGTATGGTCGAACTGACCTGGCTGGCAGGCGTTGTTGTACTCTGTCACGGTGTGGGTAAAGCGTTCGGCATCCAGTCCTAACTGAAAGGCCAGTTCAGCCAGCGTATTGGCCTGCGTGCCAGGAAAGACCGGAGGCATGAAGTGTCCGATAGCTTTACTGTCGATGATGGAGTAGCCAATCTGTCCTGGCTGTTGAGCGACCAGACGTCCCCAGATGGCGTAGCGTTTGGGCCAGAAATCTTCACCTTCATCATAAAAACGCTCAGCGTCCCGGTTCACCACAATACCGAGCGAAACGCAGTCCACGCGGGTGCAAATCCCGCCGTCATATAATGGCGCTCTGGCATCAATTGCCACACAGTGTGACTGGGAGGGATCGCCGATAATGTCTGCGCCAGCATCCATCATAAATTTGAGCAGTACGCCCTGATTAAAACGCGTGCCGCGAATTAGAAAGTTATCCGCAGGCCACTCGCCGCGGGCATTTTCCCCCCAGGCTTCGCGCAACCACTCCCGGTTAGATTCGAATCCGCCAGCTGCAAGCACGCAGGATTTCGCTGTGATACGCTCTTTGCCTGCCAGCGCCGCCACGAACTCGCCGTTGTGCAGTTCAAGCGCCTGCACCGGTGTGTTATAGCGGATTTGCACGCCCAGCTTTTCTGCGCTGCGATAATAGGCATTCACGAGAGCTTTACCGCCCCCCATAAAAAAAGCGTTGGTTCGCGCCACGTGTAGAGCGCCAGATAGTGGGGGCTGAAAATTGACGCCGTGCTGGCGCATCCAGTCGCGACACTGTGATGAGGTACGGATCACCAGACGCGCCAGGGCTTCGTTGGTATTTCCTTCAGTTACGCGCTGTAGGTCTTGCCAGAACTCCTCTTCCGGATAGCTTTCCACCAGCACATCCTGCGGCGCATTATGCATACAGCGCAGATTACGCGTGTGTTGGGAATTTCCCCCACGCCATTCCCGGGGAGCCGCTTCGAGTAGTAAAACGGAAGCGCCTTGCTCCCGGGCGGTAAGGGCAGCGCATAAGGCAGCATTGCCACCGCCAATCACCAGAACATCAACCATCGTATACTCCATTACCATTTAACTAATTGTTAAATTTGTAATTGAAATGTATACGCGCAGCTTGTGCGGGCGCTATGACGTAGTGCTAAACGGTACTTTAGTTATTGTAAAGGATGGCGCCAGGCCAGCTTCCTGCTTCCACCAGTTGATGCATCACTTTCGTCAGCACCACACGGGCCGCGAGGCCTGCCGGGGTGAGTTCATCGTCTGAGAGACTCACCAGAAAGTTGGGGCGGCTAAGTATTGGATTGTGGACGCCGATCACTCTTAGCGTCTCTTTATCGAGATGGGAAATTGCCGCGCCGGGCTGGAGAGTGGCACCAATGCCACTGCGCACGGCACGCATGAGTAGCGCCAGACCATCAATTTCCGTGGCGATCTCAATGTTCAGCGCGTGTTCCTGACAAATCGCTTCCAGCCTGCCGCGCAGACCGTGGCCCGGGCTTGGCATTATCAATGGGATACTTGCCAGCTGGGCTGGAGCAATATTGTCATCGGCAATATCAGCCAGTAAGGCATGAGTCCCAATCAAAAACAGCCGCTCTTCGAGAATCGGTATGGCGCTCCAGCGCAGGATCTTTTCTTTCTGAAACACGACAGCCAGATCAATCTGGCGGGTATTAATCATCCGCTCCAGATTGCCAGAGAGGCTTTCCACCACATGCAGACGGACATCACTGTAGCTTTCCTGCATGGCGTTGATAAACGGCATTCCGAGAACGGAAGCGGTACTGGGAGCCATGCCGACGCTGACGTGCCCGGAAAGTCGGGACTCGCGTGCGGCGAGGATCGCGTCGTCTGCGTGACGAAGCGCCAGCTGCGCCTGGGAGTAAAAAGCCAGCCCGGCGCTGGTGGGTGTCACGCCTCGTGAGGTGCGTTGCAGCAGGCGAATAGCGAGTTCGTTTTCCAGACGCGACATTTGCTGGCTGAGTGCCGAAACCCCGATATTGAGATCGAGCGCCGCGCTACCCATGCTGCCGGTTTCTACAATGCGCACAAAATAGCGTAGCTGGCGAAGTTCCATTTCGACTCTCCGGAAGGGGCAATTGATTTTTACATTAAAGCAACACAGGAGCGGAGGGAAGGGGAAAAGGGCAGGTAACGCCCATAAAAAAAGCCAACCGGAGGGTTGGCTTTTCAGAAAGCATTACATTATTTGCCGTCGTGGGCGTGCTCATCTTCGCGGCAATCGCCTTCGGCGCAGTGACCGTAAAGATAGAGGCTATGGTTAGTTAAGCGAATGCCATGTTTAGCCGCAATCTCACGCTGGCGCGCTTCGATGGAATCATCGCTGAACTCGACCACTTTGCCGCAGTCAAGGCAGATGAGGTGATCGTGATGATGCTGTTGAGTCAGTTCGAAGACGGATTTACCACCTTCAAAATTATGGCGGGTCACGATACCGGCATCATCAAACTGGTTCAGCACGCGATACACGGTCGCCAGACCAATTTCTTCACCCATATCGATCAGGCGTTTGTATAAGTCTTCCGCACTGACGTGATGGTTATCCGGTTCCTGAAGAACTTCCAGAATTTTTAAACGAGGAAGCGTTACTTTCAGGCCAGCCTTCTTTAATGCGGTATTGTTGTCAGTCATGCGGAATCTGTCCTGTAGCTAAACGATTCACTTCATTAACAGAAGTGACAGAAATTGCACTTGAGATAATGCGTATCATTATAGAACTGCCATGGCTAAATGAAAACTGCAAGTCTCTGGCATATATTGTTAATCAAAACGTGGTATCGCCGACAAACACACTGTGCAACACCCGATTGGCATCCAGCCATTGTACAGGGTCAGACGAAAAAGTTACAAATTTGTAGCAATTATTTTGATTGGTTTTATCTATTGATGCGGCGCAGATGGAAATCTACGCCGCACGAAATCAGGCATTAATGATTTCGTCGAGGTGCAGCTCTTCAGAGATCTGCTTAACCCATTTTTCTACGCGTTCTGCTGTCAGTTCTGGCTGGCGATCTTCATCGATAGCCAGACCGACAAAGTGGTCGTCGTCAGCCAGGCCTTTAGACGCTTCAAAGTGATAACCCGCAGTCGGCCAGTGACCAACGATGGTTGCACCGCGCGGTTCGATGATGTCGCGAATTGTGCCTAACGCATCGCAGAAATACTCTGCGTAATCTTCCTGGTCGCCACAGCCGAACAATGCAACCAGTTTGCCGTTAAAATCAATGTCTTCGAGGGTAGGGAAGAAGTCATCCCAGTCACACTGCGCTTCACCGTAGTACCAGGTTGGGATGCCGAGCAGCAGAATGTCATAACCTTCGAGGTCTTCTTTGCTACTTTTTGCAATGTCATGAACATCGGCAACGTCTTTACCAAGCTGTTTTTGAATCATTTTTGCGATGTTTTCGGTATTACCGGTGTCGCTGCCGAAAAAGATGCCAGTGATTGCCATGAGTTAAATAACCTCTTGAAACTTATTGAAATGGTGGTGGCGCATTGCCCACGGATAAGGGCAATCATAGCAGAACAGTCAGGCATGCGGAAACAGCAAACACGCAGGACTGCACTCTGTGCTACACGATTTATGATTTAGAGCAGAAATTCAGACTATGCCTGACCGCGCAATGTGCTGAGTTGGGTCATCAGCATCTCTTCGATGAGTTCACTGCGACTCATGTTGCGCGCCTCAGCCAGCTCGTTCAGAGCGTCAACGGCATCAGCGTTCAGTTTCAGTTCGACACGCTTAAGCCCGCGAACTTTATCGCGTTTAAGCTGATTACGTTTATTAATACGTAACTGTTCATCACGCGAGAGCGGATTAGTTTTGGGTCGTCCCGGGCGACGCTCCTGCGCGAACAGATCTAATGTCGTACGGTCCGTTTGTTCTTTGGCCATGATCTTGGTGACTTCGGGGAAACAATCAGCCAGGCGTCTGCCCGGATGGATAGCGCGCCATAATACATCAGCAGGGGTGACACGCCAACGCCCACGCGCGTAATCGCGCGCAGACGCTGAGTTTTTAATCAGTTAGCCTGTTCGTTCAGATAACGACGGATGGCGCGCAGCACCGCCTCCGGTTTTTCCGCATGCACCCAATGACCGGCTCCAGCAATAACATGCGCCCGAGCCTGCGGAAATTGCGCCAGCAGCTGTTCGCGATACGCTTCGGTAACATACGGTGAGTTGCCGCCAGGGATAAACAGCGCCGGGTGCTCCCACGCAGGAATGGTTTCCCAACCGACGATATGAGGATACTGATCCCACAGCACGGGAACGTTAAAACGCCATTCGCCGTCGACGAAAGATTTCAGCAGAAACTGGATTACGCCTTCCTCATGCAGATGCTGACGCATGACGCTGGCCGCCTGCTGACGCGAAGTGACCTGGGCATCGGTTACGGCATTAATAGCGGTAAAGATCGCATCGTGACGGCGAACTTGATAGTCGACCGGTGCAATATCAATGGCCACCAGTCGATCGATACGATCAGGAGCCAGCGCGGTTAATGCCATGACGGCTTTTCCCCCCATCGAGTGACCAATAAAGGTCGCCTTTTCTATTTGCTGAGCGTCCAGCGTATCCAGCAAATCTTGCGCCATGGCCGGATAATTCATCTCAGGGGAACGAGGGGAGAGGCCATGATTTCGCATATCGACCTGGATGATATCGTGATCGACCACCAGATCGCGCGCCAGGATCCCCAGGTTATCCAGACTGCCAAACAGGCCGTGAACCAGGACGATGGGAGAATTATTGTGCAGGTTTTGCGCAGATTGCGCTCGGATATTCAATTTCATGGCAAAGTTCTTTTTTTCACACTCACGGGTTAGGGTATCATGTTGACCATTCTGCCACATGGCTGCAACAACTACGGTTACTCTGAGTTTTGCTGGCCACCAGGCTTGACGCTATCCGCTGTTGGGATTTGCCTTTACACTACGTGTGTTGACCCGACAACTTGTATTCAGCTAAACACTGCACTGGATTAAGATGAAAACGATTGAAGTTGATGATGAACTCTATAGCTATATTGCCAGCCACACCAAGCATATTGGCGAGAGCGCATCCGACATTTTACGGCGTATGTTGAAATTTTCCGCCGCATCACAGCCTGTCACTCCGATAGTCAAAGAAGTCCGCGCTGTGCAACCTGTCGTGGAAGCTAAGCCGGTTAACCCCGTAAAAGATAAAGTGCGCGCGATGCGTGAACTGCTGCTGTCCGACGAATACGCGGAACAGAAGAAAGCAGTAAATCGCTTTATGCTGGTGCTGTCTACACTCTATTCACTGGATCAAAACGCGTTTGCCGAAGCAACGGAATCGTTGCATGGCCGTACGCGCGTTTATTTTGCAGCAGATGAACAGACGCTGCTGAAAAATGGTAATCAAACCAAACCGAAACACGTGCCAGGCACGCCGTACTGGGTGATCACCAACACCAATACCGGCCGTAAATGCAGCATGGTTGAACACATCATGCAGTCAATGCAATTCCCCGCGGAATTGATTGAAAAGGTTTGCGGAACAATTTAATCCTTGCATTAGAAGGACCAGGCAATGGCAATCCACAACCGCGCAGGTCAACCTGCGCAACAGAGTGATTTGATTAACGTCGCCCAACTGACGGCACAGTACTATGTACTGAAACCAACGGCAGGGAACGCTGAGCACGCCGTTAAGTTCGGTACGTCCGGACATCGCGGCAGTGCAGGTCGTCATAGTTTTAACGAGCCGCATATTCTGGCTATCGCTCAGGCGATTGCTGAAGAACGTGCGAAAAACGGGATTACTGGCCCGTGCTATGTGGGCAAGGATACCCACGCGCTGTCTGAACCGGCTTTCATCTCTGTACTGGAAGTGCTGGCGGCGAACGGCGTTGACGTCATCGTGCAGGAAAATAACGGCTTTACGCCAACCCCTGCTGTGTCGAATGCTATCCTGGTCCACAACAAAAAAGGCGGCCCGCTGGCTGACGGCATTGTGATCACGCCGTCCCACAACCCGCCGGAAGATGGCGGCATTAAATACAACCCGCCAAACGGTGGTCCGGCCGATACCAACGTCACCAAAGTGGTGGAAGACAGAGCCAACGCGCTACTGGCTGATGGTCTGCAAGGCGTGAAGCGCATGTCGCTGGACGCGGCGCTGGCATCTGGTCATGTAAAAGAGCAGGATCTGGTTCAGCCGTTTGTTGAAGGACTGGCTGACATCGTCGACATGGCGGCGATCCAGAAAGCGGGTCTGACGCTGGGTGTCGATCCGCTGGGCGGTTCCGGTATCGAATACTGGAAGCGTATTGCTAAGCACTACAACCTGAACCTGACTATCGTTAACGATCACGTTGATCAGACTTTCCGTTTCATGCATCTCGACAAAGATGGCGCAATCCGCATGGACTGCTCCTCCGAGTGCGCGATGGCGGGCCTGCTGGCGCTGCGCGACAAGTTCGATCTGGCCTTTGCCAATGACCCAGACTACGACCGTCACGGTATCGTCACCCCGGCGGGGCTGATGAATCCGAACCACTATCTGGCGGTGGCGATCAACTACCTGTTCCAGCATCGTCCGCAGTGGGGCAAAGACGTTGCCGTTGGTAAGACGCTGGTGTCCTCGGCGATGATTGACCGTGTGGTGAATGATTTAGGGCGTAAACTGGTCGAAGTGCCGGTTGGCTTTAAATGGTTTGTTGACGGTCTGTTCGACGGCAGCTTTGGCTTTGGTGGTGAAGAGAGCGCGGGGGCATCTTTCCTGCGTTTCGACGGTACACCGTGGTCAACCGACAAAGACGGCATCATCATGTGCCTGCTGGCGGCAGAAATTACCGCAGTGACCGGTAAGAATCCGCAGGAGCACTACAACGAACTGGCTGCCCGCTTTGGTGCGCCGAGCTACAACCGCCTGCAAGCAAGCGCGACCTCCGCACAGAAAGCGGCGCTGTCTAAGTTGTCTCCGGAAATGGTGAGCGCCAGCACGCTGGCGGGCGATCCGATCACCGCACGTCTGACGGCGGCACCGGGTAACGGTGCTTCTATCGGCGGTCTGAAAGTGATGACTGACAACGGCTGGTTTGCCGCACGTCCGTCAGGTACGGAAGACGCTTACAAAATCTACTGCGAGAGCTTCCTCGGTGAAGAACATCGCAAGCAGATCGAAAAAGAAGCGGTTGAGATCGTCAGCGAAGTGCTGAAGAACGCGTAAACCGTAGGCCGGATAAGACGCTAGCGTCGCTATCCGGCATGAATAATGAAAAAGCCGGACAGCTAATATGCTGATCCGGCTTTTTTAATTCGGCTTAGATTCACGGCATAAACCGATAACCAATCCCGGTTTCGGTCAGAAAATGACGCGGACGTGCCGGATCCAGTTCCAGCTTCTGGCGCAAATGTCCCATGTAAATTCGCAGATAGTGGCTGTGTTCGACGGCGTTCGGTCCCCAAACCTGATTTAACAACTGGCGTTGCGTTAGTACCTTTCCGGCATTATTTAGCAGTACTGCTAACAGGCGAAACTCAATCGGCGTCAGATGAATCTCTTCATCACCGCGATGTACGAGCCGGGCGGCGATATCTACTTTTACGTTGGAAAAATGCACCACCGGCTCGGGAGACGTGCCGCTGGCGTGGCGACGCAATGCCACACGCAATCGCGTCTGTAGTTCGCCAATACCAAAGGGTTTACTGAGATAGTCATCGGCGCCGGCATCCAGGGCAGCGATTTTATCGCTTTCTTCGCTGCGGGCTGAGAGCACAATTACCGGTATCGCGCTCCATTGTCGCAGGTCACGAATAAAATCAATGCCGTCACCGTCCGGCAGACCGAGATCGAGAATGATGAGATCGGGTTTTCGCGTGGCGGCTTCCAGCAGACCACGTTGCAGCGTTTCCGCTTCATATACTCGCAGACCATCGGCTTCCAGCGCGGTGCGCAGAAAGCGACGGATAGCCTGTTCATCTTCAACAATCAGTACGTTCGTCACATATCCTCATGAAAATCTTCAAGTTCAGGGGGGATTTCCTGGGGCAGTGTAACACGGAAACATGCTCCTCCCTGTGCGCGATTGTGGACGGAAATCGTACCGCCGTGCACGTCCACAATGGCCTGACAGATTGCCAGCCCCAGCCCAACGCCCGGTACCGATGACTCTTTGTTTCCCCGGGAAAACTTGTCAAAAACTCGCTGCTCCATACCCGATGGAATGCCGGGGCCATTATCCCAGACGTCCAGTTGCAGGTGCTCGCCATTGACGCTGGCATCAATACCGATTTGCGCCGCTGGACCTGCGTATTTAACGGCATTTTCCAGCAGATTAATCAGCACCCGTTCAAAGAGTGGGCCATCGACGTGGATCAGCGTCAACGGTGCTGGTAGCGACAAATTAATAGGATCAGAGAGTCCTGGCTCCAGCATCTGCAGGGCGCTGCCGACCACCTCTTCCAGTGTTAACCACTCCTTCTTAAGATTAAAGCCGCCGGACTGAATTCGCGCCATATCCAGCAGGTTATTAACCAGTCGGGTCGTATTAAGGACGTGCTGGCGAATCTCACTGGCCTGGCGCGCGTGCGGCGATCCTTCGCTTGCCAGATCCAACGTTAAGATCTCTGCCTGACCAAACAGCACCGTTAGCGGCGTACGTAAATCGTGGGAAAGGGCGGCGAGCAGCGCGTTGCGAATGCTTTCGCGCTCGCTGGCAAACCGGGCCTGCTCTTCGCTGGCGGTTAGCGTCAGACGCTCCAGCGCACTGGCGACCAGTAAAGTGAAAGTTTCCAGCAGGCGTTGCTGTTCGGGGATCATCAGCTGGCGTAAATTTCCCGGTTCAACAACCAGCAGCCCATGCGTTTTGTCGGCACTTTTTAACGGTAAAATTTGATACGGCACTCCTGGCAACGTGTCAGTACCTGCGCCAGCCGGTTGCCCTTTATCAAAGCTCCATTGGGCAATGGCATCATCCCACGGTGTCATGCCTTGTTGATGGGTGAGAGGGGCCAGCTTACCGTTCTCACCGGGCAGTAAAACCTGGCTGCGGGCCTGGAACGTTGAGGCAATAAACTGTTCGCTGGTGGCGGCGATATCTTGCTGACTCCGTCCGACGGCCAGCGCTTTCGACATCTCATACAAATGGCGCGTACGTTGTTCGCGATAACGGGCTACCCGCGCCTGATAACGCACTCCGGCGGTAAGATTACCGATTACCAGCCCTACCGTTAGCATCACGGCGAAGGTGAGCAGGTACTGGACGTCGGAAACGGCCAGCGTGCCGCGTGGAGCAATAAAGAAGAGATCGAAGCTGGCGACGTTAATAAAAGTTGCTAGCACCGACGGCCAGCGTCCGTAAAAGAGGGCGATAACCACCACGCCTAATAAATAGATCATCACCAGGTTGGCGGCGTCAAAGGCCATCAACCACTGCATGGCAATCAACGTAATGATGGCGCACAGCGCGACGGCAACCACACAACCCTGAATTTGTACCCGCCATTTATCCTTAAAGGTGCGGTTATCTGCAGTTTGTAGCACAGGGCGCGAAGGTGGCTCATCGAGCGCAACAATCATCAGGTCGAGATCTGGTGCGCGATGGGCCAGTTTGTCAGCAAAAGAATCACTGCGCCACCAGCGTCGTGTAGTCGGACGTCCGAGGACAATTTTTCCCAGATTATGCTCACGGGCGTAGCGGATTACAGCCTTGTCTTCAGCGGGATCGGAAAGGGTGGCGGTTTCTGCACCCAGCTCCTGGGCTAACCGCAGAGCGCTTAAAATTGCGCGGCGCTGTTTTTCGGGCAGTCGGTGCAGCGCTGGCGTTTCGACATATACTGCATGCCAGACGCTGCCGAGGCGCGCTGCCAGACGCGCGGCAGCACGAACCAGCTTTTCGCTGCCGGTATTGTGTCCAATGCACAGTAAAATGGCGTCACGGGTATGCCAGACTTTTTCTTCCCCCGGACGCCCTCGCCAGGCACGCATCTGATCGTCAACCCGATCGGCCGTGCGGCGCAGGGCCAGCTCACGTAGCGCGATCAAGTTCCCTTTGCGAAAGAAATGCTCGATGGCTCTTTCCGCCTGACCGGCGATATAGACCTTGCCTTCGTTCAGGCGTTGGCGCAAATCGTCGGGGGGAAGATCGACCAGAACCACATCGTCGGCGGCATCGAAAAAAGGATCGGGGACGGTTTCGCGAACCTGAATGCCGGTGACGCCGCTGACCACATCATTGAGGCTTTCCAGATGCTGCACGTTGACGGTAGTAAAAACGTCAATACCGGCTTCGAGCAGCTCTTCAATGTCTTGCCAACGCTTAGGGTGGCGTGAGCCAGGCGCATTACTGTGCGCCAGTTCATCCATCAAAATGAGCGCCGGACGGCGGGCCAGCGCCGCGTCGAGATCGAACTCGCTAATATGACGACCATGGCGCGCCTGTCTCTTTAGCGGCAGGATGCTGAGACCGTCCAGCAACGCGGCGGTCTCTTTGCGTCCGTGGGTTTCCACCACCCCAATCAGCACATCTAACCCCTGCGCCCGCAACCGTTGGGCCTCTGCCAGCATGGCCCAGGTTTTACCGACGCCTGCACACGCGCCGAAGAAAATTTTCAGTTTTCCGCGGTGCGGGGCAGCGGTCTGCTCCAGCAGGCGATCGGGGTCGGGGCGTAAGGGTTCGTTATGCATGTCCTTTTTCTCAGTGCTTATCCAGCGCTAAATTAAGTTCTACCAGGTTTACCACCGGCTGGCCGATAAAACTGACCAACGGCTTTTGCGTGTATTGTGCAACCAGGCGCGTGACCTCTTTAACGCTGAGGTTGCGAGCCTGCGCCACGCGGGGGATTTGCCAGGCCACCGCGGCTGGCGTCAGATTGTTATCCAACCCGCTGGCAGAAGCCGTTACCAGCTCTACCGGAACGACAGGATTTGCCTGCGGGTTAGCAGCACGCAGTGCGGCTATCCGGCTTTGCAGCTGTTTATCCAGTTCCGGATTGCTGGCTGCCAGGTTACTGCCGCCTGAAGCCATTGGATTATAGGGCATTTCTGCTGTAGCTGACGGACGTCCCTGAAAATAACCGGCCGCGGTAAAATGTTGCCCAATGAGCGCAGAGCCGCGAACGACTTGATCTTCGCGTAGAAGCGAGCCGTTAGCCTGGTGGGGAAACCACCACTGCCCCAACGCGGTGGTCAACAACGGGTAAGCTCCGCCGGTGATAAGCATCAGGAAAATCAATGTTGATAATGCAGGACGTAATCCACTCATCTGAAACCTCACACCAGACCCAGTAGGGTCAGCAGTAAATCAATTGCTTTGATACCGATAAACGGCACAACCAGACCACCCAGACCATAGATCCACAAATTACGGCGCAGCATTGCGGATGCGGATAACGGTTTGTAGCCCACGCCTTTAAGCGCCAGCGGGATCAGTAAGACGATAACCAGCGCATTAAAGATAACCGCGCTGAGGATCGCCGAGTCCGGCGAATGCAAGCCCATCACGTTAAGCGCATTGAGCTGCGGGTAGGTGGCGGCGAACGCGGCCGGGATAATGGCGAAATACTTCGCCACGTCGTTGGCGATACTGAAGGTGGTCAGCGAACCACGCGTCATCAGCATCTGTTTACCAATGTGCACCACTTCAATCAGCTTGGTGGGGTTAGAGTCGAGATCCACCATGTTGCCTGCTTCTTTCGCCGCTTGGGTCCCGGAGTTCATGGCGACCGCCACGTCGGCTTGCGCCAGCGCCGGGGCGTCATTGGTTCCGTCGCCGGTCATCGCCACCAGGCGACCTTCCGCCTGATACTGACGAATCAGCGCCAGCTTGGCTTCCGGCGTGGCTTCAGCTAAGAAGTCATCTACCCCGGCTTCTGCCGCAATCGCGGCGGCGGTCAGGCGGTTATCGCCGGTGATCATCACCGTTTTGATGCCCATTTTGCGTAGTTGGGCAAAACGTTCTTTGATTCCGCCTTTTACGATATCTTTCAGGGCAATCACGCCCAGCACGTGGGAGCCTTCGGCAACCACCAGCGGCGTAGCGCCAAGGCGTGCGACGTTTTCGACCTTCTGCTCCACGTCGGCAGGGAAGTGGCCGCCGTTGGCTTCGACGTGACGACGAATAGCATCGACCGACCCTTTGCGGATCATGCGGTTGTCGATGTTGATCCCGCTCATTCGGCTTTGGGCGGTAAACGGTACAAAGGTGGCGTGCAGCGATTGCACGTCGCGAATACGCAGATTAAAGCGCTGTTTTGCCAGAATCACGATACTGCGGCCTTCAGGGGTTTCATCGGCCAGTGATGAAAGCTGCGCGGCGTCGGCCAGCGTCTTTTCATCCACCCCCTGGGCGGGCAGAAAATCTGAAGCCTGGCGGTTGCCCAGCGTAATGGTGCCGGTTTTGTCCAGCAGCAGTACGTCCACGTCACCCGCCGCTTCCACTGCACGTCCGCTGGTGGCGATGACGTTCGCGCCCAACATGCGGCTCATCCCGGCGACGCCAATAGCAGAGAGCAACCCACCGATGGTGGTGGGGATCAGACACACCAGCAGGGCAACCAGTACCGTGACGCTAACCGCGCTACCACCCCAGGCGGAAAACGGCCACAGCGTGGCGGTCGCCAGCAGAAAAACGATGGTCAGGGCTATCAACAGGATCGTCAGGGCGATTTCATTCGGCGTTTTACGCCGCTGCGCGCCTTCAACCATGGCGATCATCCGGTCGAGGAACGTTTCACCAGGGTTTACGCTACATTCGATCACCAGCCAGTCGGAGAGGATGCGGGTCCCGCCGGTGACGGAGGCGAAATCACCACCGGATTCACGAATGACCGGCGCGGATTCACCGGTAATGGCGCTTTCATCCACCGATGCGCCACCTTCGATGACCTCGCCGTCACACGGGATAATATCGCCCGCTTCTACTAACACGATATCTCCTTTGCGCAAATCCTCCGCCGGAACGTGATCCATGGCGGCACCGTATTTCGGTTCGCGGAGTTTGCGAGCAAAAGCGGTTTTTTTAACTCCTTTCAGACTGTTAGCCTGAGCCTTACTGCGTCCTTCCGCCAGCGCTTCGGCAAAGTTGGCGAACAGAACGGTAATCCACAGCCACAGACTTATCGCGCCGGTAAACCACGGATTGCCTTGCATATGGCCTGTGGCCATTGCCAGCGTTAACAGGGTTGTCAGCAGACTGCCCAGCCAGACGATAAACATCACCGGATTGCGCCACTGGGTATGTGGGCTTAATTTTTTCACGGCGTCCATCAGCGCCTGTGCGACCAGAGAGGGTTCGAACAGCGCCAGTTGCTTGCGACTCATAGTCATGTGCTCCGCATCACTCAGTGTAATGACAGGTATTCTGCGACCGGGCCAAGTGCCAGGGCAGGAACAAAGGTGAGGGCGCCAACCAGTAACACCGTACCGATTAACAACCCGACAAACAGTGCACCGTGAGTAGGCAGCGTGCCAGGGCTTGCTGGCTGGATCTTTTTACTGACCAGCGATCCGGCAATTGCCATCACGGGAATGATCACGCCGAAACGGCCGAAGAACATGCACAGGGCCAACAGACAGTTCCAGAACGGGCTGTTGGCGCTTAATCCGGCGAAGGCGCTACCGTTGTTGTTCGCGGCAGACGATACGGCGTACAACACTTCACTAAAGCCATGTGGACCAGGGTTGAGCATGGCGCTGCGTCCGGCATCGCTCATCATCGCTATCGCCGTACCGAGCAGCACCAGCGCAGGGGTGACCAGAATCGCCAGTGCGGTCATTTTCATTTCACGCACGTCTATTTTCTTACCCAGATATTCCGGCGTGCGACCAATCATCAGGCCCGCGATAAACACCGCCAACAACACGAACAGCAGCATGCCGTACAGGCCCGAACCGACACCACCGAAGACCACTTCGCCAATCTGCATTAGCCACATCGGCACCATCCCACCCAGCGCGGTGAAGGAGTCATGCATCGCATCGACAGCGCCGCAAGATGCCGCTGTCGTCACGACGGAAAAAAGACTCGTAGCCAGCACGCCAAAGCGGCTTTCTTTGCCTTCCATGTTGATATTACTGTCTGCACCGAATGCCATCAGGTGCGGGTTACCTTGAACTTCGGCCCACATCACCACGGCTACGCAGACCACAAATATCAGCGACATGGCCCACAGCAGGGTCCGCCCCTGGCGACGATCGCCAACCACATCACCAAAGGCAAAACACAGCGCGGTAGGAATTAAGAAAATGGCCAACATCTGTACCAGATTGGTCAACGCGGTAGGGTTTTCAAACGGATGTGATGAGTTAGCGTTAAAGAACCCGCCCCCGTTAGTGCCAAGCATCTTAATCGCTTCCTGTGAGGCGACGGGCCCCATCGGCAGCACCTGTTTCACCCCTTCAAGGGTAGTAATGGGCTGATAGGGCAACACGTTTTGCAGCACACCTTGCTGAATGAAGAACAACGCAATGAGCAATGCAATGGGGAGCAGGATCCACAGCGTAATGCGAACCAGATCGACCCAGGCGTTGCCCAGCGTGTTCATACTCTGGCGAGTAAAGGCACGGGCCAGGGCAAAAATCACCGCAATCCCGGTTGCCGCTGACAGGAAGTTCTGCACGGTCAGCCCGACCATCTGGCTGAAGTAGCTTAAGGTGGTTTCGCCAGCATAGGATTGCCAGTTGGTGTTGGTGACAAAACTTACCGCCGTGTTGAGCGCCAAATCCCACGAAAGCCCAGGTAGCTGTTGCGGATTTAGCGGCAGCAGGTTTTGCGCCATCAGCATTGAAAACAGGACCAGCAACCCCAGCACATTGAGCGCGAGGATCGCCAACAGATACTGCCGCCAGTTCATCTCCTGCTGCGAGATGCCCAGACCGCGCCAGAGCAGATGTTCCACGCCAGACAGGCCCGGCAGGGACGTATTATTGATCAGCCGAGCCAAGCCAAAACCCAGCGGTCTGGCGATGATAAACAGTACCAGCAAGAAACTGGCAATGAGTAAAAATCCTTGGGCCGCCATCAGAACGCCTCCGCATTAATCAGGGCATACACCAGATAACCTAATAATAAAAAGACCAGCACAATGCCGGTTATCACGCCTGCACTCACGGTGCACCTCCAGTGGCATAAATGTGATAACCAGAGCGTAGATTTTTGCTTGCAAAGATTTCGCAAAAATCAGTGGGAGGGGTGTAAAAAAAGTATAAAAATGGCAAAGACCATTATTTAACTAATGATTAGTATTAATTTAACTTTTATGTAACTTAATTACGGTTTTTAGCTAAACGGAGCATCAATAGATAAAAATAAGTGGTCGGATGAGTAGCAAAATTACACACAAGGCGGTATTATTTTCATCAGTTAACCAAGTTTATTTTTCCGGTGCGATTCACCGAACAGATATATGGGAGAGGATTATGGACTTTTATAAAGAATATCCAGCACACATTGTTTTCTTGCGCCGTACCTTTGCCGTTGTGGCGGGCGTGCTGGCGCTGCCGGTCATGTTGTTCTGGAAAGACCGCGCCCGTTTTTACAGCTATCTGCACCGCGTCTGGTCCAAAACCAGTGATAAACCGGTGTGGATGGAGCAGGCTGAAAAAGCCACCTGCGACTTCTATTAAGTTGTCGTTATTGTTCAAGAAAACCGCTAACAGCAATGTGGCGGTTTTTTTATACGCCGACGTCTACACTTATCTGAGTAACGGATAAGGAGTGGCGATGAGCACGAGAATTCCTGTTGGTATCCGCACCTGTCTGACCACAGAAGCGAGTGAGGCACCTCAGTTCGACGAAAATACATTAATACGTGTTTACGCTTTGCATGAATTGCACCGCCTGCGTCAGCGAAAATTAACGCGGGGCGCATTAATTGACTATCATACTCGCTACAAACTGGTACTACTGGCGCATTCCCAGCCAGAGTATCGGGAGCTTGGCCCCTTCGTTGCCGCAATCCATGAATGGCAAGATCTCGATGCTTTTTTTACCGAGTATCGCCTACGATTGACCCATCTGTTATTAAATCCTGCTACCCGGCGTAACCATACCAATGTATTGATGCACGTACAGGGCTATTTCCGTAATCAGCTCGATCTGCGTCAACGTCAGGAATTGACCTCGATAATCGATAACTATCGACGCGAGGCGCAGCCGCTACTTGCACCCTTAATGCTCCTCAAACACTATATGGCTGAGCACCCGAACACCTGGTTGTCCGGGCAACGTTATTTTGAACTCTGGCCTGCGATTTGGCGTTTACAGGGCAATGATTAATTTTTATCAGGGAGTGTTATGACCACGCATCTGGTCTGGTTTCGGCGTGATTTGCGTCTGCACGACAATCTCGCGCTGGCGGCGGCTTGTCGGGATCGTTCTGCACATGTACTCGCGCTCTATATTTCCACGCCTGAACAGTGGAAGGCGCATGATATGGCCCCACGTCAGGCGGCATTGGTTAACGCGCAGCTGAATGCGTTGCAAACGGCGCTGGCAGAAAAGGGCATCCCGCTTCTGTTTCATGAAGTTGCTGATTTTGCGACCAGTGTGGAAACCGTCAAAAACGTCTGCGTACAGCATGGCGTCAGTCGAATATTTTATAACTATCAATATGAAATAAACGAACGCCAGCGTGATGTTGCCGTCGAAAAGTTATTACCTCAGGTGGTGTGCGAAGGGTTTGACGATAGCGTGATTCTGCCTCCGGGGGCGGTCATGACCGGTAATCACGAGATGTATAAAGTCTTTACGCCGTTTAAAAATGCCTGGCTGAAGCGGATAAAAGACGGGATCCCAGAATGTGTCAGTGCGCCGAAGGTGAGAGAAAGCGGTGCTCTTGACTCTCCATTAACATCCATCTCGCTGAGCTACCCGCAGCAGGATTTTGATACGCAGCAATTTCCGGCAGAAGAAAAATTGGCCATCGTGCAGTTACGCCATTTTTGCCAGCAGGCTGCCGGAGAATATGAACAACTGCGTGACTTTCCGGCGATTGACGGAACCAGTCGATTATCCGCAAGCCTGGCGACAGGAGGACTATCACCGCGCCAGTGCCTGAATCGACTGCTCGTGGAGCAGCCGCAGGCGCTTGAGGATGGGGCAGGTAGCGTTTGGTTGAATGAGCTTATCTGGCGTGAATTTTATCGTCATCTAATGACTTACCATCCGTCGCTGTGTCGGTATCAACCTTTTATTCGCTGGACCGATCGCGTGCAATGGCAGAATAATCCGACGCATTTGCAGGCCTGGAAAACAGGGAATACGGGCTACCCCATTGTGGATGCGGCCATGCGTCAGCTTAACGCAACGGGCTGGATGCATAATCGTTTACGCATGATTACCGCCAGTTTTTTAGTGAAAGACCTGCTGATCGACTGGCGTAAAGGCGAACAGTATTTTATGTCGCAACTGATCGATGGCGACCTGGCGGCCAATAACGGCGGCTGGCAATGGGCAGCCTCAACCGGAACCGACGCCGCACCGTATTTCCGTATCTTTAACCCCACGACGCAGGGCGAAAAATTCGACCGTGACGGTGAGTTTATCCGCCAGTGGGTGCCGGAACTGCGCGACGTGCCGGGTAAAGCCATTCATGAACCGTGGTCGTGGGCTGAAAAAGCGCAGGTGACACTAAGTTATCCTCGCCCGATTGTGGATCATAAACAGGCGAGGCTGGCGACGCTGGCGGCATATGAGGCGGCGCGTAAGGGATAAGCGCGCAGCGGATTTCTGCGTAATACCTTCCAGCAGATCTGCAAAAACATATCCGTCAGCGGGATTTGCTGGGGCTGGTAGATCAACTGGCCACGCTGTTACTTACAGGGTGCGCTAATGACACGCAACTACAGGCGATGTTTAATTACATCCTGCAATCCGGCGATGAATCTCGCTTTAATGAATTTATACAAGAGATGGCGCAACGGATCCCCCAACATAAGGAGAAGCTGATGACGATTGCCGAGCGGTTACGCTTAGATGGATTACAGGAAGGGTTGCAGCGAGGCAAACGAGAAGCCGCATTACGTATAGCGCAAACTATGTTGGAGCAGGGAATAGATCGCAACATGGTGCTTCTGGTTACAGGTCTTTCTGAAGAGGAGTTGACTGCCAGCCATGCGTAATTCCTGAAAAAAAGCCCGAATCAGATTACATCATCGGGCCCCTACACTCAGGATTCTACCGCCAGTGAACGGTTTCTGAACTTAAGCGACTGGTACAGCCAAATCATCAGCACCAGCACCACACAGGCCAGCGCGCCCCAGGTAATTTCACTAAAGACATCAATATAGGCATTGATGGAGTAGTTGATAGCGCCCGCAGCATCAAACGAGCCTTGTGAGGTCTGATCGGCGATAACGCCTGCCAGGTAGTTGGCGATGGCACCGGAAAGCAGCATATAAATGCCGGTTAATACGCCGGTAACACCAGGGATCTCAATACGCGTAATTTGTGACATTGCCACCGGATCGATAAACAGTTCGGCAAAGCCCATGACCGCCAACCCAAGTACCATCAGCGGCATCGAAGAGTGGCCGTAAGCAGCGGACCAGCGAGCGCTCAAGGTTAGAATACAGAACCCAGCGCTCATTAAGCCGAGGCCAAGGGCAAATTTACCCCAGATACGTACGGTACGATTGCCACTCACGCTTTCTTTGACTACCCACGCCAGTACGATACCGCACAGCATAACGGCAAAAGCGTTAACCGACTGGAACATCGCGGTAGGGACGGAATACCCCAGAATATCGCGGTTAACGAAGCGGTCGATATACAGGCTGATCGAGCTGCCGCCCTGTTGAGCAAAGGCCCAAAACAACAGGCTGAAGAAGGTCAGCGTGACGATAAGCCCCAGCTCTTTGCGTTGTTTCTGCGTCTGTGCCTGGCGATAAATCTTCGCCAGAACTGCCAGACCAATAATGGTGGCAACAATCAGTGCGTAAACGGACCACTCTTTCCAGAACAGCACGGTAATCAGCAGCGGTGCGGCAACCAACAAAACTAACAGCCAGGCCCAGTTTGGCAGAATAAAGGTTTTAGCACACAGAACGGCCTTGTTGACGCCGGTGGTGTGGGCGAAATGGCGATTACCACATAAGAATATCACCAGCCCTGCCAGCATGCCGATGGCAGCCAGCGCAAAGCCCATCGCCCAACTGTACTCTTCCTGCACGTATCCGCAGGCAATTGGTGCGATGATCGAACCGATGTTACCGGCGGCGTAGAGCAGAGAGAATCCACCATCGCGACGTGGGTCTTCAGGTTGATATAACTCGCCAAGCAGGCAACTGATATTTGATTTAAACAGACCGTAACCGCAGACAATTATCGCCAGCGACAAATAGAGGAACGCCGGGGCCATTTCACTGGCACCCAAAACCAGATGCCCCACCGCCATTAAAAATGCGCCGATCATCACCGCCATTCGATTGCCGAGCACTTTATCGGCCAGGTATCCCCCGAGAATAGGGGTGACATAGACCAGCGAGCAGTAGGCGCTGAACAGTTCATATGCGTGATTATCGTCGTACTTAAGCTGGTTAGTGAGATACAGGATCAGCAGCGCACGCATGCCGTAAAAACTGAAGTATTCCCAGATTTGTAGCGCGACAACGTAGTATATCGCCCGTGGTTGAGATGCTTGTTTATTCATTATTTTCTCGAAGTAAATGCCTCGCGACTGGCTGAACGTGCTGCGCGAGTGTGTTTCCTTAAAGTTGTAACTTTGATACAGATCTGATTATTTTTGCAATATGCTGTCTGATTGCATAAATATACATGAATTAGATCGCGTAGTGGTAAGCAAATCACGTTCAAAGCGGGTGTGATTGTTTCTTTATGTGTCAGTGAAATGGCTATCGACGAACGCAGGCGGGGACGCTATTTTAACCTAAGCTGTGTTGCTGATTGGGCAGGCAGAAATGATGACTACGAGGACGATGATGAAAAACACCGAACTGGAACAACTGATCAACGACAAACTAAACAGCGCCGCCATTAGCGATTATGCGCCGAATGGTTTGCAGGTTGAGGGCAAAGAGACGGTGCATAAAATCGTGACCGGTGTGACTGCAAGCCAGGCATTGCTGGACGAGGCGGTACGCCAGCAAGCGGATGCGGTTATCGTTCACCACGGTTATTTCTGGAAAGGCGAATCTCCGGTTATTCGCGGCATGAAGCGCAATCGTCTGAAAACGCTGTTAGAAAATGATATCAACCTGTATGGCTGGCACTTGCCGCTGGATGCACACCCGGAATTGGGGAATAACGCGCAGTTGGCCGCGCTGCTAGGAATCACCGTGATGGGTGAAATTGAACCGCTGGTGCCATGGGGCGAACTCTCCATGCCGGTTCCGGGGCTGGAGCTGGCATCGTGGATTGAAGCGCGTTTAGGTCGTAAACCGTTATGGTGCGGTGATACCGGGCCGGAGAAAGTTCAGCGCGTTGCCTGGTGTACCGGGGGGGGGCAAAGTTTTATTGATAGCGCAGCCCGATTTGGTGTCGACGCCTTTATTACCGGTGAAGTCTCTGAGCAAACCATTCACTCAGCCCGCGAGCAGGGGCTGCATTTTTATGCTGCCGGTCACCATGCGACCGAACGCGGCGGCATTCGCGCATTAAGCGAATGGCTGAATGAAAATACCGATCTGGACGTAACCTTTATCGATATTCCTAATCCAGCGTAATAAAAGAGGGATGAAAGTGCAGCGAGCGCGTTGTTATCTGTTAGGTGAAACGGCGGTGGTTCTTGAACTGGAGCCCCCCATCACGCTGGCGACTCAGAAACGCATCTGGCGTCTGGCTCAGCGTTTAGTTGACGCCCCGAATGTGCTTGAAGCTATTCCGGGAATGAACAATATCACGGTTACCCTGCGCGACCCGCAAACACTGGCGCTGGATGCGATTGAACGCCTGCAGCGCTGGTGGGAAGAGAGTGAAGCACTGGAGCCGGATTCACGCTTTATTGAAATACCTGTGACCTATGGTGGTGAGTTTGGCCCTGATCTGGCAGAGGTCGCCCGACACAGTGGATTAAGCGACAAGCAGGTCGTCGAACTTCATGCGTCAGTTGACTATGTGGTGTGGTTTATCGGTTTTCAGCCGGGATTTCCCTATCTCGGGAGCTTACCTGAACAGCTGCATACCCCCAGACGTGCGGAACCGCGTTTGCTTGTTCCGGCAGGTTCTGTCGGTATCGGTGGATCTCAAACGGGGATCTACCCGCTTGCAACACCCGGTGGGTGGCAATTGATTGGGCGTACCTCCGTTTCGTTATTTGATCCAAAACGGGAGGAGCCGATTCTGTTACGGGCTGGCGATACCGTGCGTTTTGTCCCGCAGAAGGAGGGGATATGTTAAACATCATCCGCGCTGGCATGTACACCTCAGTACAGGACGGGGGACGCCATAGTTTTCGTCAATCCGGAATTAGTCACTGCGGCGCGCTGGATAAACCGGCGCTGAACGTGGCTAACCTGCTGGTGGGTAATGATGCGAATGCCGCAGCGCTGGAAATCACGCTGGGGCAACTGGTGGTGGAGTTTGAAGCCGATGGCTGGTTTGCCCTGACCGGTGCCGGATGCGAAGCGCATCTGGATCGAACTCCCGTATGGAGCGGATGGCGGTTACCGGTAAAAGCCGGGCAGCGCCTGACGCTAAAACGTCCGCTTCATGGCATGCGCAGTTATCTGGCGGTAGCGGGCGGTATTGATGTTCCCGAAGTGATGGGCTCGCGCAGTACCGATCTGAAAGTGGGCATTGGTGGGTTTGAAGGGCGTCTGCTGCGTGATGGCGATCGACTGGAGATTGGCGTATCTACCCGGCAATTCAACGGGCCACAAGGTGTAAAACAACTGATGTGGGGTAATCTCATCCGCGCACTGCCCGGCCCTGAGTATCAGGAGTTTGATGAGGTATCGCAGGCCTCTTTCTGGCGCTCGCCGTGGCAGCTTAGCCCACAAAGTAACCGTATGGGGTATCGTCTTCAGGGGCAGCCGCTGACGCGCACGACCGATCGCGAGTTGCTGTCGCATGGTTTGCTCCCCGGCGTGGTGCAGGTTCCGCATAATGGCCAGCCAATCGTGCTGATGAACGATGCTCAGACGACGGGTGGCTATCCGCGCATCGCCTGTATCATCGAGGCAGATATGCATCATCTGGCGCAGATCCCGCTCGGTCAACCGATTCACTTTGTGCAGTGTTCGCTGGAGGAAGCGCTGAAGGCGCGGTACGACCAGCAGCGTTACCTGGAACAGTTAACATGGCGACTTAACAATGAAAATTGATCTCAACGCGGACCTCGGTGAGGGATGTGCGAACGATGCAGCGCTGCTGCAACTCGTGTCTTCAGCCAATATTGCCTGTGGGTTTCATGCCGGTGATGCGCAAACCATGCTCTCAAGCGTGCGCGAAGCGTTAAAAAATGGCGTGGCGATAGGCGCGCATCCGAGCTTTCCGGATCGGGAAAATTTTGGCCGTAGCGCCATGACACTGCCTGCACAAACGGTGTATGCACAGACGCTGTATCAAATTGGCGCGCTGGCTGCCATCACGCGGGCAGAAGGCGGCGTGATGCGTCATGTCAAACCGCATGGCATGCTCTATAACCAGGCGGCGAAAGATCCTCAATTGGCCGATGCGATTGCTAAAGCGGTTCATGCCTGCGATCCGTCGCTGGTTCTGGTCGGGCTGGCGGGAAGCGAACTGATTCGCGCCGGAGAACACTATGGCTTGATAACGCGTCAGGAGGTTTTTGCCGATCGCGGTTATCAGGCCGATGGCAGCCTGGTACCCCGCAGCCAGCCGGGCGCACTGATTGAGGATGAAGAGCAGGCGCTGGCGCAAACGTTAGAAATGGTGCAATCCGGCAGAGTAAAAAGCCAAAGTGGAACATGGGCAAGCGTGATCGCCCAGACGGTATGCATTCATGGGGATGGCGAGCACGCACTCGCTTTTGCCCGTCGCTTGCGTAGCGCCTTTAATGCATGCAATATTCAAATTAGCGCATAATTTTTTAATATAAAACAATAAGATATTACACAACAACATAAGGGTTTTAATTATGGGAGAGGCTATTTCTCTCTGGCCATTGACGGGCATCGCCGTCATTGTGGTCGGATTTCTTTTACGTTTTAATCCGGTATTGGTGGTTATTATTGCCGGGATCGTCACGGGACTGGCGGCGCATATGCCGATCGCCACCATCCTCGAGAAGCTGGGTGAAGGTTTTCTTAACACCCGCAACCTGCCGTTTATCCTGCTGATCCCGCTGGCGGTTATTGGCCTGCTGGAACGTCACGGACTCAAAGAGCGCGCTCAGGCGTGGATTGCTAAAATCCGCAGCGCCACCAGTGGCCGTCTGCTTATTGTCTATCTGTTCATTCGCGAAGCGACCGCTGCGTTAGGGCTGACCAGTCTGGGCGGGCATCCGCAGATGGTGCGCCCGCTGCTGGCGCCAATGGCGGAAGGGGCCGCCGAGAAAAATCACGGCGAGATACCCGGTGCGGTTCGCTATCGACTGCGCGCAATGTCAGCGGCGACCGATAACGTTGGGCTGTTTTTCGGTGAAGATATCTTTGTTGCCTTCGGCGCGATCATATTCATGCACAACTTTATGCTGGAGTCTGGTGGGATCCAGACTGAACCGTTGCATATCGCCTTGTGGGGGATCCCAACGGCAATTTGTGCTTTCCTGATCCACGGCACGCGTTTGTGGCGTCTGGATAGCTATTTGCAACGAGAGGTGGCGAAAGCGAATGCCGCAGCGAAAGGGGAAGCGAAATGAATTTTCAACAAAGCTATCTCTACTGGCTGGCGGGTGCGGTATTACTGATTGTGGCGCTGATGTCCTGGCAGGACAAAGCGAACCCGCGTCGTTTCACCACAGGCCTGTTTTGGGGCATATACGGCGTACTGTTTCTGCTTGGTGACTGGACATACTCGCTGTTTGGCGATAAACGCGCGGTGCATATTGCCGTCGGCGTTGCGGTGGTCGTGCTGGCCCTGATCGCAGGTTTTGGGGGTGTGAAGCTTGGAAGCTACCATCAACGGACGCAGCAACAGCGCGAAGAAAGCGCCAGCCGCCTGGGCAACCGCCTGTTTTTCCCTGCGTTGGCGATCCCGGTGGTAACGGTTATTGGCGTATTGATGTTCAACCATATTCCTGGCTTACAGGATGCGCTGTTCGGGCCAGGTAATCACGCCACGCTGGTGACGCTCTTTTCAATGACAGCGGGATCGTTGATTGGTCTGGCGATGGCGATAAAAATGACCCATGAGCGGGTGCATCAACCGATTCAGGAGGCGCGCCGTCTGCTGGACTCCATTGGCTGGGCGTTCATTCTGCCGCAGATTCTGGCTACGCTCGGGCTGCTGTTTACAGCGGCGGGTGTGGGTAGCGGCATTTCATACCTAACGCAGGAATATCTGGCGGTGGATAGTCGCTTTATTGCGGTGGCGGTGTACACCATCGGCATGGCATTGCTGACTATGGTCATGGGTAATGCGTTTGCTGCTTTCCCGATCGTGACCGCTGGGATTGGTATTCCGATCCTTGTACTGCAACACGGCGGCAATCCAGCGGTAATGGCGGCGATTGGTATGTTCTCCGGCTATTGCGGGACGCTGATGACGCCGATGGCGGCGAACTTTAATATTGTTCCAGCAGCGCTGCTGGAGCTACCGGACAAAAACGCGGTGATTAAAGCGCAGGTGCCAACCGGCGTACTGCTGCTACTGGTCAACGTGTTCCTGATGTATTTCCTGATGTTCCTGTAAGGAGGAAGGATGAAAACAGTACTCATCACGGGATTTGAACCCTTTGGCGGCGAGTCAGTTAACCCTTCCTGGGAAGTGGTCTCGAGCCTCGACAATGCTATTATCGGCGGATGCCGCGTTATTGCCCGCCAACTACCGTGTGTATTTGGCGAGTCTCTCGCCGTACTCAATGCCGCGATTGACGCGTTGTCGCCATCACTGGTGCTGGCGGTGGGGCAGGCGGGTGGTCGCACGGATATCACCGTGGAACGCGTGGCGATTAACGTTGACGATGCGCGTATTGCGGATAACCAGGGACAACAGCCGGTAGATGTGCCGATTGTGGTCGATGGCCCGGCGGCATGGTTTAGTACGTTGCCGATTAAAGCGATGGTTGTCGCCATGCGCAACGCGGGAATTCCGGCCTCGGTTTCCCAGACTGCGGGTACTTTCGTGTGTAACCACGTGATGTATGGCCTGCTGCATAAACTACGCGACGTACCTGCGGTGAAGGGCGGCTTTATTCATATCCCTTATTTGCCGCAACAGGCTGCACAGCATCCCGGGGCGCCAAGTATGGCGACAGAAACGGTGCGCCGTGCGCTGGAGATTGCGATTGCCACCGCCTTGCAGGTGGAAAGCGATATCGCAGTGACGGGCGGCGCAACACATTAACAAAGGACAGCATTATGCCTGAAGGCCCGGAGATTCGCCGTGCGGCGGATAACCTGGAGGCGGCAGTCAAAGGCAAACCCCTGACGGATGTCTGGTTTGCCTTTGAGCAGTTAAAACCGTATCAATCTCAACTAATTGGGCAACGTGTTACCCAGCTTGAAACGCGGGGGAAAGCATTACTGACCCATTTTTCTAATGGCCTGACGCTGTACAGTCACAATCAGCTCTATGGTGTGTGGCGAGTGGTGGATACCGGCACAATCCCGCAAACTTCGCGGGTACTGCGCGTCAGTCTGCAAACACATGACAAGACAATTCTGCTCTATAGCGCGTCTGACATCGAAATGCTGACGCCAGAACAGCTCGCCACCCACCCGTTCCTGCAACGGGTAGGGCCGGATGTACTGGATTTACGTTTAACGCCCGATGAGGTTAAAGCGCGTCTGTTATCTCCGCGTTTTCGTAATCGCCAGTTTTCTGGTCTGCTACTGGACCAGGCGTTTCTGGCGGGATTAGGTAACTACCTGCGGGTAGAGATCCTTTGGCAGGTTGGGTTGACCGGGCAGCATAAAGCGTCGCAGCTTAGTGATGAGCAACTGGATCAACTGGCACATGCGCTGCTTGATATTCCGCGCCTGTCTTATAATACCCGTGGCCTGGTCGATGAGAATAAACATCACGGTGCGTTGTTTCGCTTTAAGGTCTTTCATCGGGACGGCGAAACCTGTGAGCGCTGTGGTGGAATCATCGAAAAAACGATGCTCTCTTCGCGCCCCTTTTACTGGTGTCCGGGATGTCAGCACTAAGCGGGCTGTTTTGGCGCGTGCACCGAAATAAACCTTGCGACTGCGGGGCCAGTTAACAAAATGCTGAACAGTCGCAGGGTTTGCATCGCCATGATGAGCGCCATATCTGCGTGGCTTCCTGCGGCGATTACCGCAACAGAATCCACTCCTCCAGGACTGGTTGCCAGATAGGCAGTGAGAAAGTCGATCTGCATGTAATGCGCCAGTCCCCAGGCCATGGCGGCGCAGATCGCCATCAGTGAAAAAATGGACAACAGGATCTGCGGCAGTGGTCGTAATGCCATTAAAAAGATCTGCTTATCAAAGCCAAGACCTATTTGCCAGCCAATTGACATGTAGGCTATCGCCAGCAGCCACTCCGGCAGTTCAATCACCATCACTCCGCTTGCATTCAGCAAGGCACCCACCAGCATTGGCAATAGCATGACGCCAGAGGGAATACGCAGTAGGCGTCCAGCCGTACCGGCAACGGCGGCCAGCATCAGAGTGCTGAAAAGATTGCCGCTTAGCGGTGGAAACCAGATGATTTGTTCACTGACCGTTTGCACCTGGTCGCCCATCACCAACCGGGTGACCAGCGCTGCCGCGCCGACCACCAACAGTACGCGCAGATACTGCATAAACGCCACCAGCCGGATGTCGGCTCCATAATCCTGGGCCATTGCGACCATTGCCGCTGCACCGCCTGGCGACGAGCCCCACGCACCGGTATTCCCCGGTAGATTACTGTAGCGAACCAGCAGCCAGCCGATTATCGCGCTGCTGATAAGGGTTGCCAGCAGGATAACAATCACCATCGGCCAGTGGGCTGCAAGGGTTGTAAAGATTGAACCGGTCAGATTTTGGGCAATCATGCAGCCGAGAATCGCCTGTGCGCCAAGAAATGTGCAGCGAGGAGGATGCAGCGAGATGCCGCGCATACTGAAAATGATGCCGACGATCATCGAACCGAGCAGCAAGGGGCCTGGAAGATGGATAAACAGAAAGAGCAGGGAAAGAAGGAGCGATAGCACAAACAACAGGCTCCACTGCAAAACAGGCATCCCATGCTCCTGAGTAAAATGTGAGAAATCTCAGTAAATCATAGAGAAAGCACGATAAGAATAAAATAATGTGGATCAAATAAAAACAGGCCGGACATAGGCATCACTGCTTTATCCGGCCTGGGAGCGTTTATAACTTTAAGCCGGACAAGCGCTAGCGCCATCCGGCAGACAATTAACGCTTAATATCAGACTTAAAATCGCGCTTGTCGTAGCCGGTGTACAGCTGACGCGGACGCGCGATTTTCATGCCGTCGGTGTGCATTTCGTTCCAGTGTGCAATCCAGCCAACGGTACGTGCCATGGCGAAGATCACGGTGAACATGGAGGACGGAATACCCATCGCTTTCAGGATGATGCCGGAGTAGAAGTCTACGTTCGGGTAGAGTTTCTTCTCGATGAAGTACGGATCATTGAGCGCAATGTGCTCAAGTTCCATCGCCACTTCCAGCAGATCATCTTTGGTACCCAGTTCTTTCAGCACTTCGTGGCAGGTTTCACGCATGACGGTAGCGCGCGGGTCATAGTTTTTATAAACACGGTGACCAAAGCCCATCAGGCGGAAGGAATCATTCTTGTCTTTCGCGCGGCGAACAAATTCCGGAATGTGTTTAACAGAGCTGATTTCTTCCAGCATTTTCAGCGCAGCTTCGTTTGCGCCACCGTGAGCCGGTCCCCACAGGGAAGCAATACCGGCTGCGATGCAGGCAAACGGGTTAGCGCCAGAAGAGCCCGCGGTACGTACGGTAGAGGTTGAGGCGTTCTGTTCGTGGTCAGCGTGCAGGATTAAGATACGGTCCATTGCGCGTTCCAGGATAGGATTCACTTCGTATTTTTCGCACGGCGTAGAGAACATCATGTTCAGGAAGTTACCGGCGTAGGAGAGATCGTTACGTGGGTACACGAACGGCTGCCCGATGGAATATTTGTAGCACATCGCTGCCATGGTTGGCATTTTGGACAGCAGGCGGAAGGCGGCGATTTCACGGTGACGCGCGTTGTTTACATCCAGCGAGTCATGATAGAACGCTGCCAGCGCTCCGGTTACACCGCACATAACGGCCATCGGGTGAGAGTCGCGGCGGAAACCGTGGAACAGACGGGTGATCTGCTCGTGGATCATGGTATGGCGAGTGACTGTGGTTTTGAACTCGTCGTACTCTTCCTGCGTCGGTTTTTCGCCGTACAGCAGGATATAACACACTTCCAGATAGTTGGACTCGGTCGCCAACTGGTCAATCGGGAAGCCGCGATGGAGCAAAACACCTTCGTCACCGTCGATGAAAGTAATTTTGGATTCGCAGGATGCGGTAGAGGTGAAACCTGGGTCAAAAGTAAACATCCCTTTTGAGCCAAGGCTACGAATATCAATAACATCTTGACCGAGCGTACCTTTCAGCACATCCAGTTCAATAGCAGCGTCACCATTTAGAGTGAGTTTTGCTTTAGTATCAGCCATTTACGGTCTCCTTAGCGCCTTATTGCTTAAGACTGCCGGAACTTAAATTTGCCTTCGTGCATCAATAAACCGTTACCAGTTTGTTATTTGGCTCGCCGCTCTGCGAAAGAGGGGATGACCTGGGTACAGAGCTATGGGCGCTTGCAGGTAAAACGGTCTTTTCATGGCGAATAAACTGCAAATCAAGAACTTAGCAATCCGAATTATTTAACCTGTCTATCACTAATAACTGTCCTGAAGGTATTGGTCAATACTTCCACACTGTTACATAACTAAATCTCCGGTGAAAGAGTGACCCCATAACTTTTACGCATTATATGCTTTTTCTGGTGTCGTTTGTAACAACTTTGTTTAATGATTGTCAAATCAGATGATTAAAAATTAAAATAATGTTGTTATCGTGACCTATGTCACTGTTCGGGATAAAACCCGACAAACTATATGTAGGTTAATTGTAATGATTTTGTGAACGTCCTATACTGCCGCCAGGTCTCCGGAATACCCTGCAATCCCGAGCCAACCAGCGTTGTAACGTGTCGTTTTAGCATCTGGAAGCAGTGTTTTATATGACGCGTAGTTATAGTAAGGACGCTGTCTGACCCGCACGCAGACCGGAGGAAGGAAATCCCGTCGTCTTTCAGGCTACAGGTGTCTTCATCTTCTGTACCCGAAGTCTAAAGGGAATAATAAGAACAGCATGTGGGCGTTATTCATGATAAGAAATGTGAAAAAACAAAGACCTGTCAATCTGGATCTGCAAACGATCCGGTTCCCAATCACGGCGGTAGCGTCCATTCTCCATCGCGTATCCGGAGTGATCACCTTCGTGGCGGTCGGGATTCTGTTGTGGTTATTGGGTACCAGCCTTTCCTCCCCTGAAGGTTTCCTCACCGCGTCATCCATTATGAATAACTTCTTTGTAGAGTTAATTCTGTGGGGGATCCTGATTGCGCTGGCATATCACGCCGTAATGGGCATTCGCCATCTGTTGATGGATTTTGGCTATATCGAAGAAACCCTCGAAGCAGGGACACGCTCTGCCAAAATTTGTTTCGTTATCATTGTCGTGCTTTCACTTCTCGCAGGAGTCCTCGTATGGTAAGCAACGCCTCCGCATTAGGACGCAACGGCGTACATGACTTCATTCTGGTCCGTGCTACCGCTATCGTTCTGACGTTATACATCATCTATATGGTCGGTTTCTTCGCCACCAGCGGCGAGCTGACGTATGAAGTCTGGACCGGTTTCTTCTCATCGGCATTCACCAAAGTCTTCACCCTGCTGGCACTTTTCTCCATCTTGATTCATGCCTGGATCGGCATGTGGCAGGTGTTGACCGACTACGTTAAACCTCTGGCTGTGCGCCTGATTCTGCAACTGGCTATCGTCGTTGCGCTGGTGGTTTACGTCATTTATGGATTTGTTGTGGTGTGGGGTGTGTAATGAAACTGCCAGTCAGAGAATTTGATGCTGTTGTGATTGGTGCCGGCGGCGCAGGTATGCGCGCGGCGCTGCAAATTTCCCAGAGCGGTCAGACCTGTGCGCTGCTCTCCAAAGTGTTCCCAACCCGTTCCCATACCGTATCCGCGCAGGGTGGCATCACCGTTGCGCTCGGTAATACCCATGAAGATAACTGGGAATGGCACATGTACGACACCGTTAAAGGGTCGGACTACATTGGTGACCAGGACGCTATTGAATATATGTGTAAAACCGGTCCGGAAGCGATTCTGGAGCTGGACCACATGGGGCTGCCGTTCTCTCGCCTCGACAATGGCACAATTTATCAACGTCCGTTTGGCGGCCAGTCGAAGAACTTCGGCGGCGAGCAGGCGGCTCGTACAGCGGCAGCGGCCGACCGTACCGGTCATGCACTATTGCACACGCTGTATCAGCAGAACCTGAAAAACCATACCACCATCTTCTCCGAGTGGTATGCGCTGGACCTGGTGAAAAACGCCGATGGCGCAGTTGTCGGTTGTACCGCGCTGTGTATCGAAACCGGTGAAGTGGTTTACTTCAAAGCCCGTGCGACCGTGCTGGCCACCGGCGGTGCTGGCCGTATTTATCAGTCCACTACTAATGCCCACATCAATACCGGTGACGGTGTTGGTATGGCTATCCGCGCTGGCGTGCCGGTGCAGGATATGGAGATGTGGCAGTTCCACCCAACAGGTATCGCCGGTGCAGGCGTTCTGGTAACAGAAGGCTGCCGTGGTGAAGGTGGCTACCTGCTGAACAAACACGGCGAGCGCTTCATGGAGCGTTATGCCCCGAATGCGAAAGACCTGGCGGGTCGTGACGTGGTGGCGCGTTCCATCATGATCGAAATTCGCGAAGGTCGCGGCTGCGACGGCCCGTGGGGTCCGCACGCCAAACTGAAACTCGACCACCTGGGTAAAGAAGTGCTGGAATCCCGTCTGCCGGGTATTCTCGAACTGTCCCGTACCTTTGCTCACGTTGACCCGGTCAAAGAGCCGATTCCGGTTATCCCAACCTGCCACTATATGATGGGCGGTATTCCGACCAAAGTAACTGGCCAGGCGTTGACCGTGAATGAGCAGGGCGAAGATGTGGTGATCCCTGGGCTGTTTGCCGTCGGCGAAATCGCCTGCGTATCGGTTCACGGCGCCAACCGTCTGGGCGGCAACTCGCTGCTGGACCTGGTAGTATTTGGTCGTGCGGTTGGTCTGCATCTGCAGGAATCCATCGCTGAGCAGGGTGACCTGCTGGATGCGACCGAAGATGAAATCGACGCTTCTCTGGCGCGTCTGAACCGCTGGAACGGTAACCGTAACGGTGAAGACCCGGTAGCGATTCGCAAAGCGCTGCAAGAATGTATGCAGCATAACTTCTCGGTATTCCGCGAAGGCGATGCGATGGCGAAAGGTCTGGAAGAGCTGAAAGCGATCCGCGAACGCCTGAAAAATGCCCGTCTGGACGATACCTCCAGCGAGTTCAACACCCAGCGCGTTGAGTGTCTGGAGTTGGATAACCTGATGGAGACCGCGTACGCCACTGCAGTATCTGCAAACTTCCGTACCGAAAGCCGTGGCGCGCATAGCCGCTTCGACTTCCCGGAACGTGATGATGAAAACTGGCTGTGCCATTCCCTGTACCTGCCAGAATCGGAATCCATGACGCGACGTCAAGTCAATATGGAACCGAAGCTGCGCCCGGCATTCCCGCCGAAGATTCGTACTTATTAATGCGGAGACAGGACAATGAAACTCGAGTTTTCAGTTTATCGCTATAACCCGGATGTTGACGACGCTCCGCGCATGCAGGATTACACCCTGGAGGCGGAAGAAGGGCGTGACATGATGCTGCTGGATGCCTTGATGCAGCTGAAAGAAAAAGATCCGTCGCTGTCGTTTCGTCGCTCCTGCCGTGAAGGGGTTTGTGGCTCCGACGGTCTGAATATGAACGGCAAAAATGGACTGGCCTGTATCACTCCTATTTCTGCGCTGAATCAGCCGGGCAAAAAAATTGTCATTCGCCCGCTGCCGGGTTTACCGGTTGTGCGCGATTTGGTGGTAGACATGGGGCAATTCTACGCACAGTATGAGAAGATTAAGCCTTACTTGTTGAATAATGGGAAAAATCCGCCAGCTCGTGAGCATTTACAAATGCCAGAGCAGCGTGAGAAGCTCGATGGGCTGTATGAATGTATTTTGTGTGCATGCTGCTCAACGTCCTGCCCATCATTCTGGTGGAACCCGGACAAGTTTATTGGCCCGGCAGGCCTGCTGGCAGCGTATCGCTTCTTAATTGATAGCCGCGATACCGAGACCGACAGCCGCCTGGAAGGTTTAAGTGACGCTTTCAGCGTATTCCGCTGCCATAGCATCATGAACTGCGTCAGCGTATGTCCGAAAGGACTGAACCCGACGCGTGCCATCGGCCATATTAAGTCGATGCTGCTCAAACGTAGTGCGTAAGTTGTTGTAGTGGTTGCCGGATGGCGACGTAGCGTCTTATCCGGCCTACGGGTTATGTACCTTGTAGGCCTGATAAGTGAAGCGCCATCAGGCAATATAAGTGCAGGAAACCTCTAAAAACTGCCACATTATTAGACAGTTTTTAAAGGTTCCTTAGCGGACGCAGAAAACACGACAGTCCGCAACAAGTGAACCCCGGCACGCACATCGGTGTGCGTGGTAGTATCCACGGCGAAGTAAGCATACAAATGCTTAAGGGATCACGATGCAGAACAGCGCTTTGAAAGCCTGGTTGGACTCTTCTTACCTCTCTGGTTCTAACCAGAGCTGGATAGAACAGCTCTATGAAGACTTCTTAACCGACCCTGACTCGGTAGATGCTAACTGGCGTTCGACGTTCCAGCAGTTACCTGGTACCGGAGTCAAACCGGATCAACTCCACTCAAAAACACGTGATTATTTCCGTCGACAGGCGTTGATTACCCCACGTTACTCTTCTTCTATTTCCGACCCTGATGCCAATGTGAAGCAGGTTAAAGTCCTGCAGCTCATTAACGCCTATCGTTTCCGCGGTCATCAGCATGCGAATCTCGATCCGCTGGGACTGTGGCAACAAGAAAATGTGGCCGATCTGGACCCGTCTTTCCACGATCTGACCGATGCGGATTTCCAGGAAAGCTTTAACGTAGGTTCTTTTGCCGGCGGCAAAGACACCATGAAGCTGAGCGACCTGGTTGTCGCGCTGAAACAAACCTACTGCGGCCCAATTGGCGCCGAGTATATGCACATCACCAGCACCGAAGAAAAACGCTGGCTTCAGCAGCGTATCGAGTCTGGCCGTGCCGCATTCAGTAGCGAAGAGAAGAAACGCTTCCTTAGCGAACTGACTGCAGCAGAAGGTCTGGAACGCTACCTGGGCGCTAAGTTCCCGGGCGCAAAACGCTTCTCGCTGGAAGGCGGTGATGCGTTAATCCCAATGCTCAAAGAGATGATCCGCCACGCCGGTAACAGCGGTACCCGTGAAGTGGTACTGGGCATGGCGCACCGTGGTCGTCTGAACGTTCTGGTTAACGTACTGGGCAAACGCCCGCAGGAACTGTTCGACGAATTTGCGGGCAAACATAAAGAACACCTCGGCACCGGTGACGTGAAGTACCATATGGGCTTCTCGTCTGATATCGAAACCGAAGGCGGCCTGGTACACCTGGCGCTGGCGTTTAACCCGTCGCACCTGGAAATCGTTAGCCCGGTAGTTATCGGTTCCGTACGTGCACGTCTGGATCGTCTGGACGAGCCGAGCAGCAATAAAGTCCTGCCAATCACCATTCACGGTGATGCGGCAGTTACCGGGCAGGGCGTGGTTCAGGAAACCCTGAACATGTCGAAAGCGCGTGGTTACGAAGTGGGCGGTACCGTTCGCATCGTTATCAACAACCAGGTGGGCTTCACTACGTCTAACCCGCTGGATGCGCGTTCTACACCGTACTGTACCGACATCGGTAAGATGGTTCAGGCGCCGATTTTCCACGTGAACGCGGATGACCCGGAAGCGGTCGCTTTCGTGACCCGCCTGGCGCTGGATTTCCGTAATACCTTTAAACGCGATGTCTTCATCGATCTGGTGTGCTACCGCCGTCACGGCCACAACGAAGCCGACGAGCCGAGCGCAACCCAGCCGCTGATGTATCAGAAAATCAAAAAGCATCCGACCCCGCGCAAAATCTACGCTGATAAGCTGGAAGCGGACAAGGTCGCCACGCTGGAAGATGCGACTGAAATGGTCAATCTGTACCGTGACGCGCTGGATGCTGGCGAATGCGTAGTGAAAGAGTGGCGTCCAATGAACATGCACTCCTTCACCTGGTCGCCGTACCTCAACCACGAGTGGGATGAAAACTACCCGAACAAAGTTGAGATGAAGCGTCTGCAGGAGCTGGCAAAACGCATCAGCACTGTACCTGAAGCGGTTGAAATGCAGTCGCGTGTTGCCAAGATTTACGGCGACCGTCAGGCCATGGCCGCAGGCGAGAAGCTGTTTGACTGGGGTGGTGCAGAGAATCTGGCTTACGCCACGCTGGTTGACGAAGGCATTCCGGTCCGTCTGTCTGGTGAAGACTCCGGTCGCGGAACCTTCTTCCACCGTCACGCGGTAATTCATAACCAGGCCAACGGTTCAACCTACACTCCGCTGCAGCATGTGCATAACGGACAAGGCACCTTCCGCGTATGGGACTCCGTACTGTCTGAAGAAGCCGTGCTGGCGTTCGAGTATGGTTATGCCACAGCAGAACCGCGCACGCTAACCATCTGGGAAGCACAGTTCGGCGACTTCGCCAACGGTGCGCAGGTCGTTATCGACCAGTTCATCTCTTCCGGTGAGCAGAAATGGGGCCGTATGTGCGGTCTGGTTATGCTGCTGCCGCACGGCTATGAAGGTCAGGGTCCGGAGCACTCCTCCGCGCGTCTGGAACGTTATCTGCAACTTTGCGCTGAGCAAAACATGCAGGTTTGCGTCCCGTCTACCCCGGCGCAGGTTTACCACATGCTGCGTCGTCAGGCGCTGCGAGGTATGCGTCGTCCGCTGGTGGTGATGTCACCGAAGTCGCTGCTGCGTCATCCGCTGGCGGTGTCTACGCTGGACGAACTGGCAAATGGTACTTTCCTGCCAGCCATTGGCGAAGTAGATGAACTTGATCCTAAAGGCGTGAAGCGTGTCGTGATGTGTTCTGGTAAGGTTTATTACGACCTGCTGGAGCAACGCCGCAAGAACGACCAAAAAGATGTCGCCATTGTGCGCATCGAACAGCTCTATCCGTTCCCGCATAAAGCGGTGCAGGAAGCGCTGAAACCGTTTGCTCATGTACATGATTTTGTCTGGTGCCAGGAAGAGCCGCTCAACCAGGGCGCATGGTACTGCAGCCAGCATCATTTCCGTGAAGTAATTCCATTTGGGTCAGCTCTGCGTTATGCAGGTCGCCCGGCCTCTGCCTCTCCGGCAGTAGGGTATATGTCCGTTCACCAGAAGCAGCAACAAGATCTGGTAAATGACGCGCTGAACGTCGATTAAATAAAGGATAAATAATGAGTAGCGTAGATATTCTTGTTCCCGACCTGCCTGAATCCGTAGCGGATGCAACGGTTGCAACCTGGCACAAAAAACCGGGCGATGCAGTACGTCGTGATGAAGTACTGGTAGAAATCGAAACTGACAAAGTGGTACTGGAAGTACCGGCATCAGCGGACGGTATTCTTGATGCGGTTCTGGAAGATGAAGGGACAACCGTCACTTCTCGCCAGATCCTCGGTCGCCTGCGTGAAGGCAATAGCACCGGTAAAGAAACCAGTGCTAAGTCTGAAGAGAAAGATTCTACTCCGGCACAGCGCCAGCAGGCGTCTCTTGCTGAGCAGAACAACGATGCCCTGAGCCCGGCGATCCGTCGCCTGCTGGGTGAGCATAACCTCGAAGCCAGCGCTATCAACGGCACCGGTGTCGGCGGTCGTATCACCCGTGAAGATGTTGAAAAACATCTGGCGAAAGCTCCGGCTGCGAAAGCCGAAGCAAAAGCCCCGGCTGCAGCACCTGCACCGCAGGCTCAACTGGGCGCGCGTGGCGAAAAACGTGTTCCGATGACTCGTCTGCGCAAACGCGTAGCAGAGCGTCTGCTGGAAGCGAAAAATTCTACCGCCATGCTGACCACGTTCAACGAAGTCAACATGAAGCCAATCATGGACCTGCGTAAGCAATACGGTGATGCGTTCGAGAAACGCCACGGTATCCGTCTGGGCTTTATGTCTTTCTACGTGAAAGCGGTTGTTGAAGCGCTGAAACGCTATCCGGAAGTGAACGCGTCCATCGACGGCGATGACGTGGTTTACCACAACTACTTTGATGTCAGCATGGCGGTCTCCACGCCGCGTGGCCTGGTCACGCCGGTCCTGCGTGATGTGGATCTGCTGGGTATGGCTGACATTGAGAAGAATATTAAAGAACTGGCAGTTAAAGGTCGCGACGGCAAGTTGACGGTCGAAGATCTGACGGGTGGTAACTTCACCATCACTAACGGTGGTGTGTTCGGTTCCCTGATGTCTACGCCGATCATCAACCCACCGCAGAGCGCCATCCTGGGTATGCATGCCATCAAAGATCGTCCGATGGCGGTAGACGGCAAGGTTGAAATCCTGCCGATGATGTATCTGGCGCTGTCTTATGACCACCGTCTGATCGATGGTCGTGAGTCAGTAGGCTTCCTGGTAACCATTAAAGAGTTGCTGGAAGATCCAACGCGTCTGCTGCTGGACGTGTAGTTAATAAGAGTATCACCTGCCCCGTAGGTCTGGACGCTTATCAGACCTACGGGTAAAAGATAACGATTACCTGAAGGATGGACAGAACACATGAACTTACATGAATATCAGGCAAAACAACTTTTTGCCCGCTATGGCTTACCGGCACCGGTGGGTTATGCCTGTACTACTCCGCGTGAAGCCGAAGAAGCTGCATCTAAAATCGGTGCTGGCCCGTGGGTAGTGAAATGTCAGGTTCACGCTGGTGGCCGTGGTAAAGCGGGCGGTGTGAAGGTGGTAAACAGCAAAGAAGACATTCGCGCTTTTGCTGAACACTGGCTGGGTAAACGTCTGGTCACTTACCAGACAGACGCTCATGGCCAACCGGTAAATCAGATTCTGGTTGAAGCCGCGACCGACATTGGTAAAGAACTTTACCTCGGCGCAGTTGTTGACCGTAGCTCCCGTCGCGTGGTCTTCATGGCCTCTACCGAAGGCGGCGTGGAAATCGAAAAAGTGGCGGAAGAAACCCCGCATCTGATCCACAAAGTGGCGCTCGATCCGCTGGCAGGCCCGATGCCTTACCAGGGGCGTGAGCTGGCGTTCAAACTGGGTCTGGAAGGTAAACAGGTTCAGCAGTTCACCAAGATCTTCATGGGTCTGGCGACTATCTTCCTGGAGCGCGATCTGGCGCTGATCGAAATCAACCCGCTGGTTGTGACCAAGCAGGGTGACCTGATCTGCCTCGACGGCAAACTGGGCGCTGACGGCAACGCACTGTTCCGCCAGGCTGACCTGCGCGAAATGCGCGACCAGTCTCAGGAAGATCCGCGTGAAGCGCAGGCTGCACAGTGGGAACTGAACTACGTTGCGCTGGACGGCAACATCGGTTGTATGGTTAACGGTGCGGGCCTGGCAATGGGCACCATGGACATCGTTAAGCTGCACGGCGGCGAACCGGCTAACTTCCTCGACGTTGGCGGCGGTGCGACCAAAGAGCGTGTAACCGAAGCGTTCAAAATTATCCTCTCTGATGACAATGTTAAAGCCGTACTGGTTAACATCTTCGGCGGTATCGTACGTTGTGACCTGATCGCTGACGGTATCATCGGCGCGGTAGCAGAAGTAGGTGTAAACGTTCCGGTCGTGGTACGTCTGGAAGGTAACAACGCTGAACTCGGCGCGAAAAAACTGGCTGATAGCGGCCTGAATATTATTGCAGCGAAAAGTCTGACGGATGCAGCTCAGCAGGTTGTTGCCGCAGTGGAGGGGAAATAATGTCAGTTTTAATTAATAAAGATACCAAGGTTATCTGCCAGGGCTTCACCGGTAGCCAGGGGACATTCCACTCTGAACAAGCGATCGCTTACGGTACGCAAATGGTCGGTGGCGTTACGCCGGGCAAAGGCGGCACCACGCATCTGGGTCTGCCAGTGTTCAACACCGTACGTGAAGCGGTAGAAGCGACCGGCGCAACCGCCACCGTTATCTACGTTCCGGCCCCGTTCTGCAAAGACTCCATTCTGGAAGCAATCGATGCAGGCATCAAACTGATTATCACCATCACCGAAGGTATCCCAACGCTGGATATGCTGACCGTGAAAGTGAAGCTGGATGAAGCTGGCGTACGCATGATCGGCCCGAACTGCCCAGGCGTTATCACTCCGGGTGAATGTAAAATCGGTATCATGCCGGGCCACATTCACAAGCCGGGTAAAGTGGGTATCGTTTCCCGTTCAGGTACCCTGACCTATGAAGCGGTTAAGCAGACTACCGACTATGGTTTCGGCCAGTCTACCTGTGTAGGCATCGGTGGTGACCCGATCCCAGGCTCTAACTTCATCGACATCCTGAAGCTGTTCCAGGAAGATCCGCAGACTGAAGCGATCGTCATGATCGGTGAGATCGGCGGTAGCGCGGAAGAAGAAGCGGCTGCTTACATCAAAGATCATGTAACCAAGCCGGTTGTAGGTTACATCGCGGGTGTGACTGCGCCGAAAGGTAAGCGTATGGGTCACGCGGGTGCGATCATCGCGGGTGGTAAAGGTACAGCGGATGAGAAATTCGCTGCGCTGGAAGCTGCAGGCGTGAAAACTGTTCGTAGCCTGGCCGATATCGGCGAAGCGCTGAAAACCGTTATTAAGTAAGAAATAAAAAAACAGCCCTGACTCTCTGCATAGTCAAGGGCTGGTCCCGTTTCGACATGGTTGGCCATCTGATGATGGCCTTTTTTATGTCTGCAATTCATCTTTTGTCTGTGCGTTATTTTTATAACCTGCTTAAAGCTATACGATTTTTCTTCTGTAGGTAATAACCATCATGGCATTCAATATTTATCTTGCAATTTGATCATAATCATCTGCATAAATGAGATTATTTTTTGCGGTGAGCATCATTCTTTCTCCTGATGAAATTCTGCATATTACCGGCTTTAATTTCATTAATGCCGGAGGATACCGTGTCGTTGAAAATCCAGGATGATTACCTACAACGTTTTTTCTCGATAGCAAAAGTATTCTCCAGTGCGACTGGATTAGCCACTGTTGTGGTTGATGTTAGCGGAAAAACTCTCTCGGATTGCCATAACTTTAATTCGTTCTGCACATTAATGCGGGCGGATGAACGCTATTGTGTGAGTTGCCAAAAGTGCGACAAGTATTGTGCTTTTGAAGGATTAAAACACCTTAAACCCAGAATACACACCTGTCACGCAGGGCTAAGTCTGTTTTCTATGCCATTAATTCGCGAGGGGCATCTGTATGGTTTTATGCTCTGTGGGCAGGTGCGGGCAAAATATCAGGAATATAAAACTATCGTTATTGATAATGAATGCTCATGGATGGATGAACCAAAAATAAAAGCTGAATGGAGTCAGGTAGCGGTAGTAGATAATAATGCGCTGGTGGCATCAGCTAATTTATTAAGTTTTATTGTTGATAATTTCGAGACAGAACAGCAGCAATTGGATGAGTTTGTTATTCCGCCGACCAGTTACACGCGTCATTATTTTACAGAACCTTCCCGACACGAAAAAAAGCTTCTGGCAGCGTTGCGTTATATTGATGAGAATTTATATAGTGAATTATCTCTGGAATCCGTAGCGGCTCATGTCTGCTTAAGCGCAAACTATTTCAGCCGTTTTTTTAAGAAACGGCAGGGCGTTAACTTTAAAACCTGGGTGAATCAGAAAAAAATGCAAAAAGCGGGGGAGTTATTGCACGATCCCATTCATTCAATAGACAGCATTGCCCGGAAACTCCAATACGCACAAACCAGTTACTTTTGCCGCGTTTTCCGGGCGGCGCATCAAACGTCGCCCCAGTCTTTTCGTCATGCCAGACTGTCGCAGTAAAGGTTTTCTGGCAGCGTGATGGCTTCAGGGATAAAAGAGAGCCGATCGCTCAGGGTTACCACATCACCAATCACTATCAGCGCAGGGGGGAGAATGTTAGCTTCCTGCGCCTTGCTCAGTAGTGAACCGAGCGTACAGGTCAGTCGGCGTTGGTTATCCCGGGTGGCGGACATAATTAGCGCTGCAGGTGTATCTGCCGATTTTCCACCCATCAATAATTCCTCACAGATAAACGCCAGATTGGCGATACCCATGACGATAACCAGCGTACCATTCAGTTTGGCCAGCTGACGCCAGTCCTGCTGTTGGTTGCCCTCCCGCGTATGACCGGTTACCACGTGAAATCCCGAGGCGAAATCGCGGTGTGTTACCGGAATCCCGGCATAGGTCAGGCCACCAATAGTTGAGCTGATACCCGGCACCACTTCAAACGGGATTCCCGTCTCGACAAGATCCTCAACTTCTTCAGCCCCACGTCCAAAAACATACGGATCGCCGCCTTTCAGACGCACAATATTATTGTGCGTTTGGGCATACTGGACAAGCAGTGCATTGATTTCATCCTGCGGTACACAATGGAAGCCTGGGTTTTTGCCGACATTGATAAGCAGACAATCAGGTAATGCCCATTCCAAAATTTTAGGATTGACCAGCCGATCGTAAATAATGACATCAGCCTGTTTAATGCACATCATTGCTTTGAGGGTAAGTAATGAAATATCACCGGGACCTGCCCCAACGAGCCAGACCTTTCCGAAAGTTTTCACATTGTGTCCTTTATCACATCATTCAAAAAAAGGCAGAAACTACATCAAGGAATGATAAAAAGCAGTCGTTTGCCCGTAAGTTATAACGTGAAATTATCCAAAATTATCGCACTGATAATATTGATTAATCTCGCAAAGTTTTTTCTGCAATAAACAAGATAACTTGAAAAATTATTAAGAACTTATTGGCACTATTTGCTTGGGTTTAACCTTATTTAAATTGTGTTTATTGTTGCCCTTGAGTATTATCGGTTAATATTTATCCGCCATCAGTGTGAGCAAATCATGGATTGGATCAATGACATTAATGGATGAAATAAAATATAACTCTCGGTGCTTATCTGGGTATCTTGAATTATTTTTTATAAATTAAACTATTTTTGCACGCTGCATATGGAAGAGGTTATGAGAGGAAAAATACCTAAGACGGAGTTGCTGGTAACTTTTGAAGTTGTTGCGCGTCACGAAAGTTATACCCGGGCAGCTGAAGAGCTGGCTTTAACACAAAGTGCTGTTTTCCGCCAGGTAAATGCGCTGGAGGATTTTCTCAATACCGCGCTATTTAATCATGCCAAAAAACGCATTTTTTTAAATGCGGCTGGCAAACACTATTTAAGTATCGTTAAAGAAACGTTAAATAAACTTGAACGAGATACGACGACGATAATGACCTGGCAACCGACGGTACAGGTTATTGAGCTGGCGGTGAATCCGACGTTCAGCACGCACTGGCTGATCCCAAACCTGCGTGAATTTAACAAACTTAATCCTGATATTATCGTGAACATTCATTCCCTGGCGAATATTGGTGATTTTCTCAATCGAGAGTATGACGCGGCAATTATGCGTGAAGACTTTTATTCGCCATGGTCAGGGGTTGAGTACCTGTTTGAAGAGGAAATTCTGCCGGTATGCAGCCGCTGTTTGCTGGCCGAACCGGAACGAAAACTGGCGGTGAACGAATTACTAAACGAATTTCCGCTCTTGCACCAAAGTACGCGCATCAAAGGGTGGCAGGAGTGGTTTGCGCTGTCAGATGTCAGCAGTCCGCTGGTGAATAAAGGTCCGAGATTTGATTTGTTATCGATGCTGATCGCGGCGGTCCGTTCTAATCTGGGCGTTGCGCTGCTCCCGCGTTTTGCCATTCAGCACGATCTGGACAGTGGTGATATGGTCATTCCTTGCGATGTTCCAATGCGTACCGGGAATCGATTTATTATGACGTGGCGTGAAGAGAAATCAGAGTCCGAACATTTACAGATCTTTCGTAACTGGCTGTTGAATAAATCGGTGGTGTCGCCTGTTTGATGGCGATGGCATAACATTGGAACCGGCCTACAGCTCTGCGAACTGTAGGCCGAGTGATTACCAGTCGATCCCAACCTGCGCCTGAATCCCGCTGTCAAACGCGTGCTTGACCGGACGAATTTCACTGACCGTATCGGCCAGTTCCAGTAGCAGCGTATGGCATCCGCGTCCGGTAACGATGACGCTTTGCTCCGCAGGGCGATTTTCGATGGCGTTGATAACCTCCTGCGTATCAAGGTAGTGGTAAGCCAACATGTAAGTAAGCTCATCAAGTATCACTAAATCGTAATGCGCATCAGCCAGCATGCGCTTACTTTCCTGCCATACGACCGTTGCCGCCTCGATATCTGCTTGCCGATTTTGGGTTTCCCAGGTAAATCCGGTGCCCATAATATGGAACTCGACGCCGAGGGGGTGCAGTGTGTTGTACTCGCCATTATCCCACTGACCTTTAATAAACTGCGCGATGCCAACGGTTTTTCCGTGACCCACTGCGCGCGTTGCCGTGCCAAAGGCTGCGGTTGATTTTCCTTTTCCGTTGCCGGTGAAGACAATCAGGATCCCTTTCTTCTCCGTTGCAGCCGCTACGCGGGTATCAACCTGTTCTTTCAGTTTCTGCTGACGCTGGCGGTGTCTGTCGTTATTGGCGCGCGCTTCCATGGAAACTCCTTAATGCCCTGCCGGACAGGTTGCACAGCGATGCTGCTGTTCGAACTGGCTGAAGAAGTTATTACCTTTGTCATCCACCAATACGAAGGCAGGCATATTTTTAACTTCCATCATCCACACCGCTTCCATTCCCAGTTCGGGATACTCAAGGCACTGCAGACTCTTCACGTACTGCTGCGCCAGTAGGGCGGCGGCACCGCCAATGCTGCCGAGGCTAAATCCACCGTGTTTGTGACAGGCATCAGTGACCTGCTGGCTGCGGTTACCCTTGGTGAGCATAATGAGGCTGCCGCCTTGTGCCTGGAAAGCATCGACATACCCATCCATGCGCCCGCCGGTGGTGGGCCCCATCGAGCCACAGGCCTGATTTTCCGGGGTTTTGGCGGGACCAGCGTAGTAAACGATATGCTTTTTCATGTATTCCGGCATAGGTTCGCCGTTATCCAGTCGCGCTTTGATGTTCGCGTGGGCGATATCGCGAGCGACAACAATCGGGCCGCTTAACGACAGGCGTGTACCAATGGGCAGAGCTGAAAGGTCATGCAGGATGTCACGCAGCGGACGGTTCAGATCCAGTTGTACGGTCTGAGCGCCGTTTTCTACCCGGTGAGAATCGGGGATAAATTTGCCCGGATTATGCTCGAGTTTTTCCAGCCAGATACCGTGTTTATTAATTTTGGCCTTAATGTTGCGGTCGGCAGAGCAGGAGAGGGCCATCGCGATTGGGCAGGAGCCGCCGTGGCGCGGTAAGCGAATTACGCGGATATCGTGGGCAAAGTATTTGCCGCCAAACTGCGCCCCGATGCCAAACTCGCGGCTGGCATTGAGCAACTCGGCTTCCAGCGCCGTATCACGGAACGCCTGGCCCAGCTCGTTCCCGCTGGTGGGCAGATTATCGTAATATTTGGTTGAAGCCAGTTTGGCGACTTTCAGCGCCTGGTCGGCGGATAAGCCCCCAACCACAAAAGCGATGTGATATGGCGGGCAAGCGGCTGTACCCAGTGATTTCATTTTTTCGATCAGGAACGCAGTGAGTTTTTCCGGCTGTAGAATGGATTTGGTTTCCTGGTACAGTGCCGCTTTGTTAGCTGAGCCGCCACCTTTATTGACGAACAGGAAACGGTATTCGTTACCTGGGGTGGCGCTAATATCGATTTGTGCGGGCAGGTTGGTCTGGGTATTGACCTCGGTATACATATCCAGCGGGGCATTTTGCGAGTAACGCAGGTTGTTTTCGGTAAAGGTGGAATACACGCCTTTGCTTAATGCTTCTGCGTCATCGCCGCCGGTCCAGACATGTTGTCCTTTGCTGGCCACAATGGTTGCCGTCCCGGTATCCTGGCAGTTGGGCAGTACGCCTTTAGCTGAAACCTCTGCATTGCGCAGCAGCTGCAATGCGACGTACTTATCGTTACTGCTGGCCTGTGGGTCGTGCAAAATGCTGGCAATCTGTTTTAAATGTCCGGCGCGCAGGAAAAATGAAGCCTCATAAAACGCCTGCTGTGCTAACAAGGTTAACGCTTCCGGTGCAACCTTGATCACTTCCTCTCCGTCTAACTCCGTTACCGTAACGTGCTGGTTACTCAGTAATTCATACTCGGTACTATCTTTACTCTGAACAAAGAGTTCCTGCCAGACAAATGGTTTAGACATAGTACTTCTCACCTTTTCATTTTGCCGGATGACGGCGTAAATAAATGCGCTAATCGTAGGCCGGATAAGCGAAGCGCCATCCGGCGTAAAGTTATTTGGCTAAAAAGACATTGGCTTTTGTCGCTTCGGCGACATATTCGATAGTTTGCTGGGCTCGAACGCTATTACCGGCTGCATCCAGCGGCGGAGAATAGACCGCAATCGCATATTCGCCAGGGACAACGGCAACCATGCCGCCGCCGACGCCGCTTTTCGCCGGGATGCCAACGGTGTACAGCCATTTACCGCTACCGTCGTAAAGCCCGGCGATTGCCATTTCTGCCAGCACCTGCGGAACATATTTCTCGTTCAGCAACTGTTTACCGTTGAACGGAGATTTGCCTTTGTTCGCGAGTACGGCACCCATTTTGGCCAGTTGCTCAACGGTGATATCTACCGAGCACTGGCGGGTATAAATTTCGACGGCTTCGTCAGTGTTGCCATAGAAGCTGTTATAGGATTCCATCAGCTTCGCCAGCGCCTGATTGTGCTGGTTGGTTTCCATCTCGGATTGGAAAACCGGCTCGTTAACCGTGAGTTTGGCATCGGCCCAGACGTTCAGGTTGTCGAGGATTTTGTTCCAGCGATCGGTTTTGTCTTTGGCTTCAATCAGGCTTACGGCGCTCATCGCCCCGGCGTTAACCAGCGGGTTCTCTGGCGCGCCTTTGGTTAGCTCAATCGCTAAACCGGAGTTGAAAGGCATGCCGGTGGCATTGGCCCCGAGTTTATCCAGCACGACCTGAGGACCGTGCTGTTCCATGGCGAGCGCCATGGTGAAGACTTTACTCAGGGATTCCATTGGGAAGGGTTTGTTAACATCGCCAACCTGATAGATCTTGCCGTCCACCGTGGCAATGGTGATGGCAAAATTTTTCGGGCTATAGGTCGCCAGAGCAGGGATGTAGTCGGCGACTTTTCCATCGTTGTTACTTTTGTACTTCTGATGAGCCTGTTCTATCAGCTTGGCGTAGTCGGGCGTGGTTTGCGCGAATGTGGTTGCGCTAAACAAGACGCTGAAAGAAAAGAGACTCACGCCGAGAATTGTTTTATTCATTATGCATTCCTGTTGGTGTTGTTGGGAAAACTATCCTGTAGGCCGAATAAGGCGTTCACGCCGCCATCCGGCGTTAACACGGTATAATTGCCGGATGGCAACGCTGACGCGTTTTATCCGGCCTACGATTAGTCGTTCTTCTACTGTCAGGACAAAGCGACTTCCGTTTCGGTAACCGGACGTTCTTGTTCCGGGGTCTTCACCGGCGCAGTTCCACGGCAACCCTGGCCGTAGTGTTCGCCTTCCCAACGGCCCACGATGGCAGCACCCATTGCGTTACTCATAACGTTGGTGGCGGAACGACCCATATCGAGGAACGGATCGACGCCCATCAGCAGAATCAGGCCAGCTTCTGGAATGTTGAACTGGTTCAGGGTTGCAGCGATAACCACCATTGATGCGCGCGGTACGCCTGCCATTCCTTTTGAGGTCAGCATCAGGATCAACAGCATGGTGATTTGCTCGCCCATGCTCAGTTCGATGTTGCACGCCTGGGCAATAAAGACGGTAGCAAAGGAGCAGTACGCCATGGATCCGACCAGGTTAAAGGAGTAACCGATAGGCAGAACGAAGCTGGCGATTTTTGAAGAAACACCGAATTTTTCCAGCTTGTCCAGCGTGCCCGGGAAGGCGGCTTCAGAACTGGAGGTCGTAAAGGCCAGCAGCGCCGGCTCGAGGATTGATTTCGTTAAACGTGCGATGCAAGGCCCGACTATCATAGTTGACAGGCCAATCAGGATCGCCCACAGCATACCCAGCGTCAGGTAGAACTCACCCATAAAGATCCCGGCGCTGACCATCACGCCCAGACCACGTTCGGCAATCAGACCTGAAATAGCGGCAAAAACGGTCAGTGGCGCAAACAGCATGACGTAGCCAGTCAGTTTCAGCATGACGTGCACCAGTGAATCCAGAACCTTCACAATCGGTTCGGCTTTTTCACCAATTGCGGCCAGGCTGCAACCGAGGAAAATTGAGAACACCACGATCTGCAGAATTTCGTTACGCGCCATTGCGTCGACAATACTGGTCGGCACTGCGTGCGAGATGAACACTTTCAGCGTAAACGGCTCTGATTTAACGGCGGCAACAGCTCCGACGTCATGCGGAACAAAGTTGATGCCAGCGCCTGGCTGGAAAATATTAACGATAACCAGACCCAGTGCAATTGACACCAGAGAGGCGCAAATAAACAGGAAGAAGGTTTTCGAAAATATACGTCCCAGCGTTTTGGCATCGCCCATTTTGGCAATACCAACAACCAGAGTTGAAATAACCAATGGCGCGATAATCATTTTCACCATGCGTAAAAATATAGTGGTGAAAATGGAAATATCTGCTGCATAGGATTTTGCTGTTTCAGCCGCGGCCATATTATTTATGGCCACCCCGGCAATCATGCCGAGTATCAGGCCTAATATGATCATCTTCGTTAAACTTATTTTCTTCATGTGTACTCCATCGGATAAAGGCTGGTAATTGGAATTGTGTAGGGTGGTGCGCGCCTGAGCCTGGACAGCAGCTCAGACGCACGCCTGTTGTGACCAACCGCATGAATAATTCGAAGCACTGTGATACCGCTGAATTCTGTGCTCCAATGGTTGTTATTGTGTTTTTTGTTACAAGTCGAACTCAATACTTAATAATGGGGCGTGTTGCTGCGCACCATAAACATCATTGTCACCAACGTTGCCGGAAATAATATCGCGCGGCATGACTATTTTTACGGCATTCGCCGGATCGAACCACACGATATTATGAATAAAGTCTGGTTCAACGTTATATAAACCGGCAATCAGCTGCGGCGTTAATTGCTCGCAGGCTTTTACCCGCTGATAGTCTTCCCTGGTTTTAAATAAAATATCTAAAACCAGTTCGTACGGTCCGGCGTTTTTGGAGCGAATAACCTGCGCCAGTGAACAAATTGAGTGTTTCATGCCTGAACTCCTTCTGGCGTCACCTGTTCAATGTGGAAATCAAAACGCAGCGCATCGCTCGCTTCAATCAGGTGATAGATCGAGAACTCATACACCGGTCCACTTTGAATATCAGATGGCGAGAACGGGAAGGCGAGGTTGCCCGCAGTCGCAATACGATTTTCATAGCCGTAATGCAGCAGGGTAGAGCGCACCAGCGAGCAAACGCTGTTGGCGATATCCTGCGTCGGCGCAACGACATCCAGTAAAATCCCCAGTTCATGACCGGCGGTTTTCATTGGTTCATGGTTGCCCATCACGCCGTTCTTACCATACAGGTGGAACGTCATGCGGATACTGTCGTCATTCAGTGAGAGGTTACGCGCAACGCTTGCCTGTACCTCTTCGAGAATGGTGTCAATCCCGGCAATCATAATCGGGTCGCGCGTTCCGGCGATGGTCAGGCAGCGGAAGCCAACCTGACGCGCGCCTTCCAGTTTCAATGCATACGGTGTTTCTTCATGACGTGAACCGCTGACATACACCTCACCCTCGTTAACCTGGGTAAAGGTGCACGCTTTCAGGTTTAGTACGCCGCCTGGTCCTGGCAGGAAGTACGGATCGGACTTCTCATACAGCGTGTGCGCCGCCGCGGACGTTTCTGTGAACTTACGCTTGGGATTGAACGCCTTCAGCGTAAAGCCGTTGTCGTCAATGATCCCCATCGCACAATCTGAGCCAGAGCCTGGGGTGGCAGCAATGGCAGCACACTCAAGGATCTTACCGCAATGAAGCGCCAGACCTTCATCAAAGCCCTGCATTATCGGCAGCGCGGCGAAGCAGGCGGGATCGTAGGCGCGTCCGCCCAGGACCACCTGCGCGCCAGCTTCTAGCGCACGCTGAAAAGGCTCGACGCCCATCTGCGCGACAATGTAGGTGCTCTCTTCAATTGCCTCGTGAGTTAATTCAGGCACAAAATCGAGCGCAGTAATCTTGCCGTTATCCAGTGCCTGATGGACGATTTCTTTGTCGACATCAGACGGGATCAGCGCCATTGAGAAGGTCAGTTTTTCTTCCTGTGCGATCTCATGGATTATCTGGCGACACCACTCCAGATGCGGAGCTGCGCCAGAACCACCGGCGGTGCCGATCACTACAGGGATGTTGTTCTTAACGCCCGCCACAATCATATAGCGCAGATCGCGTTTCACGCCGGCCCGGTCGGTAAAGGGTTTACCTGCCCCCAGGTAGTGGGGGCCTGGATCGGAGGAACCTGCGTCAACAGCAATAAGATCCGGTGACTCTTCCATGGCTTTACGAAAACTTTCTTCCGGGAAGCCATAACCCAGGATAGCCGTAGGCGATAAGATCTTAAATGTGCGTGCCATCTCTTAATCCTTAGTTTGCAACAACGCGATGGTGCGGTTCATTTCGTTAAACACGATGTTGAGACCTTCATCGAAACCCATACCTGGTTTGACCAGCATGCGCATAGGACGCGCGGCCAGCGCGACGTGTACGCAGGTGCGAGCACTGATTTCCGTTTCGTTACAGGTACCGCCCTGATAGGCTTCCATTGCGTGTTTGTTGCAGTACAGCACTGCATCAACAATGTTATGAATGCCGCCAAGATCTGGAGTCTTGATCTGTACCATGTGGCAGCTGCCCGCATCGGTAAAGTCCACGATATCCTGATAGGTGTTACACCATTCGTCGGCGACAATTTTCACGCCGGAACCCAGACGAGTCAGCTCTTTGGTGATGGCGGTCAACATGCGGATCTGATCCGGCTTGTTACCGGCATCAACCGGACCTTCGATATACAGCGGCAGACCCTGGGCTTCGACTTCCAGGTTGGCGATGTATTCAGCGCAGCGCACCGGATCCATATCGAAGATCAGACCGATCGTGCCGTACACATCAATGTGCAGCGTCGGGTGATAACGTTCGCTGGTGCGCAGGCTTAAGATGCGGTCGGATAACCAACGTACATACTCACGCAGTTTTTCGCCTTTAAAGCCCAGCTTCTCTTCCACGTTGTTGATCAGCGCATGCGGCAGGACGTCCACACCTTTAAGGATCATCTTATCAACGGCGATATAACGGTCGTCGCCGCTCTGACCAAATAATGGAATGGCTTCCGGCACGCACGGCAGTTGCCATTCATCGCAAACCACTTCAGTTTTCAGACGACCGGTAGCCAGCGCCGCAGCGTCGAGCAGCGCCTGAGACAAACCATAGCGGACGGCGGTATGCAGCAGATGACCGTCAATACGCAGTTGGTCAAAGAAACGGGCGTTTGGCAGGAACGCATCAACGTCACGGCCTTCCAGCAGCGGTTTGATGTGATCGTTGAGGAACGGAATAAAGTTTTCAGCCAGGAACAGCGGGTCACGACCGCCTGCGCCTGAATATTGCACCGCTGCGCAATCGCCCACCGCTACCGCGCCATTTTCCAGAATTAGCTGCACGGAAACGCATTCACCCGCCTGACGAACAGAGGTAAATCCAGGCGTTACCGGATCGCCGGTATAGATAAACCCGTCATGACCGGCGCCATTTTTGATGGCCTGCTGATCGTCAAAATAAAATGAGGAGTAGCCAGCGGTGAAAAGGGCCTTTTTGATTTTCATTATGGTCTTCCTATTAATTTACTGTGGGATACGGCGTTGATGTCATCAATGACCATCTGGAAAGAAGGCTTGCGGCCTTCAAAATGTGCGCGCTCTGCGACATAGTCGTGGTGCAGGGCGAGAATATCTTTCGGCAGCGGAACGGCACCGGCTTCAAGAATACGGATTGCGCCTGTGTTATCGCGAACAGGCAGGATCTTACCGGCGTTACAGGCGGCAGGAGCGAAAGGTACATCCAGCACGCCAGCTTCAAAGGCCAGCACCGTGCCGCGCGCAATGTCGCCATTGCCCAGCTCGAAGACTTTTTTCAGTACCGCGCGGACTTCGCTCTTAATCAGATCTACTTCCTGTTCCACGGCAGCGCACTGCGGGAATTTCTGGTCGCTGACCATGTTGAGCATCTGGCGTGACGCTTTCAGGCCCTGAGCGTTAGCTGCTGCCGTTGGGATACCGAACGCTTCGTGCGGGCTTTTGGTGATCACTTTTGTAGCGCCCGACATACCTGCAACCGCTGCGCCCCAGGCGATAACGGAGAAGGCTTTCGCTTCATCTTCCGGGAATCCGCCCATCCACTGGTGGAAAACGGTGCTCAGTTCGTAATCGTCGAAGCCGTGGTTATGGAAGTATTCGTGAGACAGTTCGCGCAGCGCCTGAATAGCGGCGATATCCTGCGTCAGGCTGCCGACCTGGCCGTAGCCGACGGTAATTGACTTCACGCCTTGTTCCAGCGCCAGCAGACCTTCGATAATGGCCACCGAATGGGACATAAACGGCGGGATCAGAGTGCCGGTCAGCGGGCCAAACGGTTCACGGTTGATGCGAATGCCGTTCTCTTCATACAGGCCCATCAGGCGGTCGCAGTACTGCCAGTCGCGGATGGATTTTTCCAGGGTGACGCGTTTAGCGTAAGGGATGTTGTAGGAGATACCGCCGCCTTCGTAGCTGGTAAAGCCACTGGCCATTGCGATTTCTGCCAGCAGGCGCGCATCCGGCGTACCGTGGCGAACCTGGATCGGTTTTTCCAGCGATTCAGTCATCCGGCGGCAGGCAGCAACCCCGTGATTGACGACCGGTAAACCATTCAGCTTGGAAGTACCTGCTTCGATAGATTTCTGGATCCCGACAGCGGCTTCTTCATAGCGGTTCAGACGGGTATAGGCATCGATTGTGCTCGGCAGGAGGTCGCACTCTTCCTGCAATGTTTTGAGCAGCGCAATATGCTCATCCATTAATGCTACGCCTGCGCGCGGCTGGCTCAGGGTTTTTCCTTCCTGATCGGCCTTCAGCAAGGCAAGGGAGAAGCGCTTTTTATCTGGAATTGATTGCTGGTACTTCACGCCATCTTCGAAGTTCTCAACGTCTTTGCCGGTTTCCCAGGTTTGTAACACCTGATGCCTTTCGGTCATGAATTCGTCATGGGTCAATTTTTTATTTCGAAGTTCCATTCGTAGCTGCCTTAAGTTTTATAGGGTTAAACACTGAATGCTGGTGCGAGCAGCGGCTTGCGGGTACAGTCTGGCAACGTTTGCCAGTAGCGGGAGCAGGCCATTTGAATCGCGGTAATACTCAAACTGATTCGGTAACAGAATTCTTTTACCCTGGTCGTCCAGCTCCCGGTATTTGAGCCAGTTATGGATATCGAACTGGCTGGCGCGAGAGAGCCATCCCCCTGAACCGACGACTTTGCGTACGGTGGTGAGATCGCGACCCATCTGTAAATCCACGTTACCCACGCAGGTGCAAACCTGCTTTTTAGTGCCCGCGTGGCGCTCAGCGGCATAGCCCACGCACAAACCTGCCAGCAGGGTGTCGAAATATTTCTCCTCCTCGCTGAGTGGCAGGTAATCCGGTTGCCCAACCAGGTGACGCAGGTAGCGGTAAAACGCTTCCTCGCGCTGCGGTTGTTGGGCGAAGATGACTTTCACCATTTCCTGCGTGCTTTCTCCCACCACGACGGCGGAAACGCGCATTCCCAGGTCGCCTTCAACGGTACGTTTAACGAACGGTTCAGGAACACCATGCAGGACGGTATCGGGGGAGAGGGTATTCGCGCTGGCCGAATAGACATCCGTGGTGGCTCCGCCCATATCAATCAGCATGAATTCCTTCCATGCGCTGTCGTAATCGCTAATGGCTTTAACTAACTCATATACCGTCCATGGCGTCGGCATTGGCTCTTCGCCTGTTTCGCCGACAATGACGTCCAGACCTTTGCCTTTGACAATGCGTGACAAGAACACATCGCAAATCGCCTGGCGCGCGGCAAACGGATTCGGGTGATCGAGGTCTGGCAGAATGTTGTCTACCGTGGTCAGATCCTTATGTCCGAGAATCGTTTGTATTTCGTCCTGAATGTCCCGGTTTCCGGCGTAGATAATGGCGCAATCAAGCTTTGAGCCTGCCAGCGCGTGCGCATTCGCCAGGCCATAGCTTTCTTCGCCACCGTCTGTACCGCCGGTAAACAGCAGAATGTCTGGGGGGGAAGATTCCAGCTCCTGAATGTCATGACGGTTGAGCTTGTACGAATAATATTGCGCGATTTTCGCTCCTGCCGAATGGGCGGTAACTTTGGCCGATTCCAGCGTAATGGAAGGCACCAGCCCCATTGCTGCAACGGCGAGTCCACCTTTGGCCGAAGAAGAGTATTTCAACTGCACTTCACCACTTTTCAGTAACGGGCGAGCATCGGCAACGTTCAGCACCTGATTCAGGCTGGCAAAAAAACCGTCTGCCAGATGATGTGTGGTGGTTGGGGTCAGGACATGGTTTACCAGGGTTAATTCTTCGCCTTCATGGGCGAAGAGGGCAGCCTTGGTCCATGTCGAGCCGATATCGACAGAAACTGTTTGCATCAGATAGCCTCTTCCAGGCAACGCTGCTCAAGGCCATTGTGTTGGTGAATATCATTAGTGATAAGCGCGCAGACATCTTCCAGGTCATGGCTTGGTGCGAAGACGCGGTTAAATCCCATCTTTTTAAACTTCACTTCCACATCAGCGAAGTCATGTTTACCGACGACCAGGTTGCCGCCGACGTACAGCAGAATGTCGCCGAGGCCACGTTCTATGCAGCGCTCACGTAACCCGAGGCAGTCAATGTCGCCGTGACCGTAGATAGAGGACACCACGATGGCATCGGCGCCTGTTTCAATCGCGGCATCAATATATTCATCCTGGCTCACCATCACCCCGAGGTTGATTACGTGAAAATCATGAGCTGTAAAAACGCGATCCAGAACTTTATTACCTACTGCATGGCAGTCAGCACCGATGACGCCAATAACAAGTGTAGATTTCTTCATGGGTAATCCTCTGTAGGGCTGATGGTCAATAAGTGAAAATTGTTTTCTAATATTTAGAACATGGATTGTGGCAACCTCTTAATAGGGTTGGAGTTTCTGTGGAAGCGGAAAAGGAAGCAATTGATCTATTTTCAAAATATCCTGCGCAAAATGATTGTTATATTTAGTTGGTGTAAAATCCCTTTGTGATCAATGTGATGCGATGTGTTTTTTTAACTGGTTTTAATTTATTAGAGAATTGGGTAATAAATTACTTGCCATGTTTGTGATCGAAATCTTATTTTGTTATGCGCGCCATTTATGACGTGTTTTAAATAATTTCAAAAATCCCAATTACTAATTAACTTGTGAACGACATAACGGTTTTTTATTTTTTAATCTTATATGTCATAATTCATTTTTGTTAAATTTAGGATAAAAATGATAAGGAAATGTTTGTGGCATATTTAATCTTTGCCACATAAGAGAAGAGGGGGTGTTAATGATAACTTTCAGTGATGATTTAAGCGAAACGTCAGCATTCTCTCGCAGAACGACAAACGCAATGCATCGGTCATTGTGGAACGTTTTCGCTTCCAGTTGAGATAGTTACATCTCGGTGTTAATTATAAGTAAAATTTAAATGAATAATTTGTGTGAAATAACAAATCCATGACTTGCTAAACAAAAAACTGTGAGCTACCCAGCATTAGTGATTCTTTATCTGCTATCAATTTAGTCAGCCGGGCTGGTTAAAAGATCGTGTACATTTAAATAAATATCCTATCATTTGTAGTAACGGCAATTACTCATTGAAAAACATGTTGTTAACATAACGTTTACTAGTAGCGTGAGTGCTAAACACTATTAACATTAAATTTGAAAATTGATTTAAATCAATGTTTAAAACTTGGAAAACAGCATCAAAAGAGGTTAAATTGCTTCAGATCAAATTGGTCTGAAAGTGGTAAATTAGCTATAAATTGATCACTATCGAAAAATGCAAATTTGTCTCGATAAAAACCTGTTTATTGTAAGGATTTTACGGCGTAATATAATTGCGGGATCAATTTGAGTGTTTTATTAACATGTTTGTAACTTTTCATCATTATCCTTTCTTCAAATGAGAGGGAAGGGTAGCGGCGGAAGGAAGCAGATAAATTTGTATTGGGGCATGCGTGTGACCCTTTCTAACGGGGTTCACTCTCGGAGTCTTCATGCGATGAGCAAGGAGTCATGATGTTAGATATAGTCGAACTGTCGCGCTTACAGTTTGCCTTGACCGCGATGTACCACTTCCTGTTTGTGCCACTGACGCTCGGTATGGCGTTCTTGTTGGCCATTATGGAAACGGTCTACGTCCTTTCCGGCAAACAGATTTATAAAGATATGACCAAGTTCTGGGGCAAGTTGTTTGGTATCAACTTCGCTCTGGGTGTGGCTACCGGTCTGACCATGGAGTTCCAGTTCGGGACTAACTGGTCTTACTACTCCCACTATGTAGGGGATATTTTCGGTGCGCCGCTGGCGATCGAAGGTTTGATGGCCTTCTTCCTCGAATCCACCTTTGTAGGTCTGTTCTTCTTCGGCTGGGACCGTTTGGGTAAAGTCCAGCATATGTGTGTCACCTGGCTGGTGGCTCTGGGTTCTAACCTGTCTGCGTTGTGGATTCTGGTTGCGAACGGCTGGATGCAGAACCCAATCGCAGCGGATTTCAACTTCGAAACCATGCGTATGGAGATGCTGAGCTTCTCTGAACTGGTGCTCAACCCGGTAGCACAGGTGAAATTTGTTCACACTGTGGCATCTGGTTATGTATGTGGCGCGATGTTCGTTCTGGGTATCAGCTCCTACTATATGCTGCGCGGTCGTGACTTCGCGTTTGCTAAACGTTCTTTTGCTATCGCTGCCAGCTTTGGTATGGCTGCTATTCTGTCTGTTATCGTTCTGGGTGATGAATCTGGTTACGAAATGGGTGACGTGCAGAAAACCAAACTCGCTGCGATTGAAGCAGAATGGGAAACTCAGCCTGCTCCAGCTTCCTTTACGCTGTTCGGTATTCCGGACCAGGATGCGCAGGAAAACCATTTTGCGATTCAGATTCCTTATGCGCTGGGCATCATTGCCACCCGCTCTGTTGATACACCGGTCATTGGTCTGAAAGACCTGATGGTGCAGCACGAAGAGCGTATCCGTAACGGGATGAAAGCGTATCAGTTGCTGGAAGAACTGCGTGCTGGTACTACCGACCAGGCCGTTCGCGACCAGTTCAACAGCATGAAGAAAGACCTGGGTTATGGTCTGCTGTTGAAACGCTATACGGATAACGTCACCGACGCGACCGAAGCGCAAATTCAGCAGGCAACGAAAGATTCTATTCCTCGCGTTGCGCCGCTGTACTTCGCTTTCCGTATCATGGTGGCATGCGGCATTCTGATGCTGGCAATCATTGCGGTGTCCTTCTGGACCGTGCTTCGTAACCGTATCGGTGAGAAAAAATGGCTGCTGCGCACCGCGCTGTATGCGATTCCTCTGCCGTGGATTGCTATTGAATCCGGTTGGTTTGTTGCAGAGTACGGTCGTCAACCGTGGGCGATTGGTGAAGTGTTACCAACAGCCGTAGCGAACTCTTCGCTGACTGCTGGCGACCTCATCTTCTCGATGCTATTGATTTGCGGCCTGTATACCCTGTTCCTGGTGGCTGAACTGTATCTGATGTTCAAGTTCGCACGCCTTGGGCCGAGTAGCCTGAAAACCGGTCGTTATCACTACGAGCAGTCCACTGTGACTTCTCAGCCGGCACGCTAAGACAGGAGTCGTCAAATGATCGATTATGAAGTATTGCGTTTTATCTGGTGGCTGCTGGTTGGCATTCTGCTGATTGGTTTTGCGGTCACTGATGGCTTCGACATGGGGGTGGGCATGCTCACCCGTTTCCTCGGTCGTAATGATACCGAGCGTCGAATTATGATTAACTCCATCGCCCCGCACTGGGACGGTAACCAGGTTTGGCTCATCACCGCGGGTGGCGCACTGTTCGCTGCCTGGCCGATGGTCTATGCCGCTGCGTTCTCCGGTTTCTATGTGGCGATGATTCTGGTTCTGGCGTCCTTGTTCTTCCGTCCGGTCGGTTTTGACTACCGCTCTAAGATTGAAGATATGCGCTGGCGCAACATGTGGGACTGGGGCATCTTCATAGGTAGCTTCGTGCCACCGCTGGTGATTGGCGTGGCGTTCGGTAACCTGCTGCAAGGGGTTCCGTTCCACGTAGATGACTACATGCGTTTGTACTACACCGGTAACTTCTTCCAGTTGCTGAATCCGTTTGGTCTGCTGGCAGGTGTCGTGAGCGTTGGGATGATCATCACCCAGGGTGCGACCTATCTGCAGATGCGTACGGTAGGTGAACTGCATCTGCGTGCTCGTGCAACTTCACAGGTTGCGGCGCTGGTGACTCTGGTCTGCTTCGCGCTGGCCGGTGTGTGGGTGATTTACGGTATTGACGGTTATGTTGTGACCTCTGCACTGGATCATCATGCCGCCTCTAACCCGCTGACCAAAGAAGTTGCTCGTGTGGCTGGCGCATGGATGGTGAACTTTAACAATGCACCTATCCTGTGGTTGGTTCCTGCACTGGGCGTGGTTCTGCCGCTGTTGACCATCCTGACTTCTCGTATGGAGAAAGGGGCATGGGCGTTCGTCTTCTCCTCACTGACGTTAGCCTGCATCATCCTGACTGCCGGTATCGCAATGTTCCCGTTTGTGATGCCATCCAGCACCATGATGAACGCAAGTTTGACCATGTGGGATGCCACCTCCAGCCAGCGTACATTGAATCTGATGACCTGGGTCGCGGCGGTGTTTGTACCGATCATTCTTCTGTACACCAGCTGGTGTTACTGGAAGATGTTCGGTCGCATCACTAAAGAAGATATTGAAAGCAACACCCACTCTCTGTACTAAGTAAGGAGCTTAAAATGTGGTATTTCGCATGGATTTTGGGAACGCTTCTTGCCTGTGCATTTGGGATAATCACAGCGCTGGCGCTTGAGCACGTTGAATCAGGCAAAGCCGGGCAAGAAGATAGCTAATGACCAACATTATCGCGATGGTATACAACGCGATGGACAAGCGCCCCTTGCGGGCGCTTTCATTTGTGCTGGCAATCGTGTTGGCTGGCTGCATATTCTGGGATCCGTCTCGTTTCGCGGCCAAAACCAGTGAGCTTGAAATCTGGCATGGTTTCCTGCTGATGTGGGCGGTCTGCGCAGGCATGATTCACGGCGTTGGCTTCCGTCCTCGCGCCGTACATTGGCAGGGCATCTTCTGCCCGCTGATCGCGGATATTGTCCTCGTTGTTGGTCTGATTTTCTTCTTCTTTTGAATAAGAAACATCCTTAAATATTTATGGGCTTGCATAAGCCCATAATTTTTTACTCTCCGTTTACTTTCCCCCATTCCAAAGCACCATTCCCGCGCGTATAGTAGCGAAGTTTGAAAGCACTAACCTTTTGTTGCATTACCGGGATGTACAGTGAAGACAGCGCGATATACAACGACATTCTTGATGCATCGCGGCGGCAAGAACGCGAGTCACCAGGCGCTTACCAGGGTAAGTAACTGGTGCGAGTGGGCGAAGCCAACAAAGAGGCAGTAGGAATGAATAAGTATATGTTTCGATGGCCGGTTCGTGTCTATTATGAAGATACCGATGCCGGTGGGGTGGTTTACCACGCCAGTTACGTCGCTTTTTATGAAAGAGCACGCACAGAAATGCTTCGTCATCATCACTTCAGTCAGCAGGTCCTGTTGGCCGAACGTGTAGCCTTTGTGGTGCGCAAGATGACCCTCGAGTATTTTGCGCCTGCCCGGCTCGACGATATGCTCGAAGTTCAAACCGAAATTACGTCAATGCGTGGCACCTCATTGGTTTTCACGCAACGCATTGTCAACGCAGAGAACACCGTGCTGAATGAAGCCGAAGTTCTGATTGTTTGCGTTGATCCACTCAAAATGAAGCCTCGTGCGCTTCCCAAGTCTATTGTCGCGGAGTTTAAGCAGTGACTGACATGAATATCCTTGATTTGTTCCTGAAGGCAAGCCTTCTGGTTAAACTTATCATGTTGATTTTGATTGGTTTCTCAATCGCATCCTGGGCCATCATCATCCAACGGACCCGTATTCTTAATGCTGCTTCGCGTGAAGCCGAAGCATTTGAAGACAAGTTCTGGTCCGGCATTGAATTGTCGCGCCTGTACCAGGAAAGCCAGGGGCGTCGTGATAATTTGGCGGGCTCGGAACAAATTTTCTATAGCGGATTCAAAGAATTTGCGCGTTTGCATCGGGCAAATAGCCACGCGCCGGAAGCGGTCGTAGAGGGGGCTTCCCGTGCGATGCGTATCTCGATGAACCGTGAACTGGAAACGCTGGAAACGCATATTCCATTCCTCGGCACCGTTGGCTCCATCAGCCCGTATATCGGTCTGTTCGGTACCGTTTGGGGGATCATGCACGCATTTATCGCGCTGGGCGCGGTAAAACAGGCGACGCTGCAAATGGTCGCACCGGGTATCGCAGAAGCGTTGATTGCAACGGCTATCGGTCTGTTTGCGGCAATCCCGGCGGTTATGGCCTACAACCGTCTGAACCAGCGCGTGAACAAACTGGAACTGAATTACGACAACTTTATGGAAGAGTTCACCGCGATTCTGCACCGCCAGGCGTTTACCGTTAGCGAGAGCAACAAGGGGTAAGCCATGGCCAGAACGCGTGGACGAGGTCGTCGCGAACTCAAGTCCGAAATCAATATTGTACCGCTGCTCGACGTACTGTTGGTGCTGTTGCTGATCTTTATGGCAACCGCACCGATCATTACGCAGAGTGTGGAAGTCGACCTGCCGGATGCGACCGAGTCGCAAGCCGTCAGCAGTAACGACGAACCCCCGGTCATTATTGAAGTTTCCGGTATTGGGCAATACAGCGTGGTGGTTGAGAAAGATCGTATGGATCAACTGCCGCCGGAGCAGGTTATCGCGGAAGCGAAAAGCCGCCTGCAGACCAATCCGAAAACGGTCTTTTTAATCGGTGGTGCGAAAGACGTGCCTTATGATGAAATAATTAAAGCGCTGAACTTGTTACACAGTGCAGGCGTAAAATCGGTTGGCTTGATGACGCAGCCAATCTGATGACTGCGTTTTGCTGGCTTGAAAGATAGCACGTAACAGGCGAACAGTTTTTTGGGAACCGAGAGTGTCAAAGGCAACCGAACAAAACGACAAGCTCAAAAGGGCGATAATTATTTCAGCGGTGCTGCATGTCATTTTATTTGCAGCGCTGATCTGGAGTTCGTTCGATGAGCACATTGATGCTTCAGCCGGCGGCGGTGGCGGTTCGTCCATCGACGCCGTTATGGTCGATCCTGGCGCCGTTGTGCAACAGTACGACAGGCAGCAGCAACAGCAGGCAAGTGCGAAACGTGCTGAAGAGCAGCGTGAAAAGCAGGCGCAGCAGCAAGCTGAAGAACTTCGCGAGAAGCAGGCAGCTGAGCAAGAGCGACTGAAGCAGCTGGAAAAAGAACGTTTAGCCGCGCAGGAAAAAGTGCGCGAACAGGCGGAACAGCAGAAGCAAGCTGAAGCCGCCGCAGCGAAAGCGCAAGAGCAACAGAAACAGGCTGAAGAGGCTGCGGCGAAGGCTGCTGCAGACGCGAAGGCTAAAGCTGATGCTCAGGCTAAGCAAGCGGCAGATGCCGCGAAGAAAGCCGCTGCGGACGCACAGAAAAAAGCTGAGGCTGAAGCCGCTAAAGCCGCCGCTGATGCGAAGAAAGCTGCAGAAGCACAAGCTGCTAAGGCAGCTGCGGACGCTGCGAAGAAAGCACAGGCTGAAGCCGCTAAGCAAGCTGCAGCCGAGAAAGCTGCTGCTGAGAAAGCAGAAAAAGCCGCTGCCGCGAAAGCTGCCGCTGCTGAAAAAGCGGCGGCTGATAAGAAAGCCGCTGCAGAAAAAGCAGCAGCAGACAAAAAAGCTGCAGCTGAGAAAGCCGCTGCCGATAAGAAAGCTGCGGCAGATAAAGCAGCTGCTGCTAAAAAGGCTGCGGCCGAAAAAGCCGCTGCAGCCTCTGGCGTTGACGACTTGTTGGGCGACCTGAGCTCCGGTAAGAATGCACCGAAATCGGGCGGTGGAGCGAAAGGAAACGGTCAACCGGCGAAAGATAGTGGTACAAGTGGTGCCAATGGCGGTGCATCTGGCGCTGATATCAGTGCTTACGCATCTCAAATTCGTAATGCGATCCAGAGCCGTCTGTATGGTGCAGATTTGTATGCAGGTAAATCTTGCGTATTACATATCAAGTTAGCACCCGATGGTCTGTTACTGGATGTGACCGAAGAGGGCGGGGATCCGGCATTGTGTCAGGCTGCGCTGACGGCTGCGAAAACCGCCAGAATTCCTAAACCGCCTAGCCAGGCAGTTTATGAAAAAGTAAAAGATGCCAAACTGGACTTCAAACTGTAATAACGACCCCTGAGAAATCAGGGGAAACGGTCTAAGGTTGAGACAGAGTTCTGGTAGTTTTGTGTATTTGAGTTTGTTAACATTCTGCTAAATTATCGTGGGCTTTCCGTCCAGATAAGGGAGATATGATGAAGCAGGCATTACGAGTAGCATTTGGTTTTCTGATGCTGTGGGCAGCGGTGCTGCACGCAGAAGTACGTATCGAGATCACCCAGGGGGTGGACTCGGCGCGCCCGATTGGTGTTGTCCCCTTCCAGTGGGCAGGACCGGGTGCTGCACCTGAAGATATCGGTGGTATCGTAGGTGCTGACCTGCGTAACAGCGGTAAATTTAACCCGTTAGACCGTTCTCGTCTGCCTCAGCAGCCCGGTACCGCGCAGGAAGTTCAACCTGCCGCTTGGTCTGCGCTGGGCATTGATGCCGTAGTCGTCGGCCAGGTTACGCCGAACCCGGATGGTTCTTACAGCGTTGCCTATCAGCTGGTTGACACCGGTGGCGCACCGGGTACCGTACTGGCACAGAACACCTATAAAGTGAACAAGCAGTGGCTGCGTTACGCGGGCCATACTGCAAGTGACGAAGTGTTTGAAAAACTGACCGGCATTAAAGGTGCATTCCGTACCCGTATCGCTTATGTTGTTCAGACCAACGGTGGTCAGTTCCCGTACGAATTACGTGTGTCCGACTACGATGGTTACAACCAGTTCGTGGTACACCGTTCTCCGCAGCCGCTGATGTCTCCGGCGTGGTCACCGGACGGTTCAAAACTGGCGTACGTTACCTTCGAAAGCGGTCGTTCTGCGCTGGTTATTCAGACACTGTCTAACGGCGCGGTTCGTCAGGTAGCCTCGTTCCCACGTCACAACGGTGCGCCTGCGTTTTCTCCGGATGGCAGCAAACTGGCGTTTGCCCTGTCTAAAACCGGTAGCCTGAACCTGTATGTCATGGACATTGGTTCCGGTCAGATCCGTCAGGTGACGGATGGTCGTAGCAACAACACGGAACCTACCTGGTTCCCGGACAGCCAAAACCTGGCCTTTACTTCTGACCAGGCCGGTCGTCCGCAGGTTTATAAAGTTAACGTCAACGGCGGTGCTCCGCAGCGCATTACCTGGGAAGGTTCGCAAAACCAGGATGCGGATGTGAGCAGCGACGGTAAATTTATGGTAATGGTAAGCTCGGCCAACGGTCAGCAGCACATTGCCAAACAAGATCTGGTAGCGGGTGGCGTACAAGTTCTGTCGTCAACGTTCCTGGACGAAACGCCTAGTCTGGCACCTAACGGCACTATGGTAATCTACAGCTCTTCTCAGGGGATGGGATCCGTGCTGAATTTGGTTTCTACAGATGGGCGTTTCAAAGCGCGTCTTCCGGCAACTGATGGACAGGTTAAATTCCCTGCCTGGTCGCCGTATCTGTGATAATAAATAATTGATTAATAAAGGAATCATTGAAATGCAACTGAACAAAGTGCTGAAAGGGCTGATGATTGCTCTGCCTGTTATGGCTATTGCAGCGTGTTCTTCTAACAAGAACGCCAGCAATGACGGCAGCGAAGGCATGCTGGGTGCCGGCACTGGTATGGATGCAAACGGCAGCGGCAACATGTCTTCTGAAGAGCAAGCGCGTCTTCAGATGCAACAGCTGCAGCAGAACAACATCGTTTACTTCGATCTGGACAAGTACGATATCCGTTCTGACTTCGCTGCAATGCTGGATGCTCACGCTAACTTCCTGCGTAGCAACCCGTCTTACAAAGTCACCGTAGAAGGTCATGCGGACGAACGTGGTACTCCTGAGTACAACATCTCCCTGGGTGAGCGTCGTGCGAACGCCGTTAAGATGTACCTGCAGGGTAAAGGCGTTTCTGCTGACCAGATCTCCATCGTTTCTTACGGTAAAGAAAAACCTGCAGTACTGGGTCATGACGAAGCGGCTTACGCCAAAAACCGTCGCGCCGTACTGGTTTACTAAGAGAATTGCATGAGCAGTAACTTCAGACATCATCTGTTGAGTCTGTCGTTACTGGTTGGCATAGCGGCCCCTTGGGCCGCTTTTGCACAGGCGCCAATCAGTAGTGTCGGCTCTGGCTCGGTCGAAGACCGTGTCACTCAACTCGAGCGTATTTCTAACGCTCACAGTCAGCTTTTAACCCAACTCCAGCAACAACTCTCCGATAATCAGTCCGATATTGATTCCCTGCGCGGTCAAATTCAGGAAAATCAGTATCAACTGAATCAGGTTGTTGAACGCCAGAAGCAGATATTGCTGCAGATGAATAATCTTGGCAGCGGTAGTGCACCTGCGGCGCAATCAGCGGGCGGCGATCAGAGTGGGGCAGCAGCAACCCCTGCGCCTGATGCGGGTGCAGCTGCAGCGTCAGGCGTTCCGGTGCAAACTGGCGATGCGAATACCGATTACAATGCGGCCATTGCTCTGGTGCAGGATAAATCCCGCCAGGATGACGCGATTGAAGCATTTCAGAACTTCATTAAAAAGTACCCAGACTCAACTTACCTGCCAAATGCTAATTACTGGCTGGGTCAGTTGAATTACAACAAGGGGAAAAAAGATGATGCAGCGTTCTATTTTGCTTCAGTAGTCAAAAACTTCCCGAAATCACCAAAGGCTGCAGACGCGATGTATAAAGTCGGTGTCATCATGCAGGACAAAGGTGATAAAGAGAAAGCTAAAGCCGTTTATCAGCAGGTTATCACTAAATACCCTGGCACTGATGGCGCGAAACAAGCGCAAAAACGCCTTGGCGCGATGTAATGAACACCATGCGACCAGAAATCGTGTTAATTCTGGTCGCGTCGTGTGATTCCTAAGCAGTTGAGTTATTTACATCGAAATTTTTGTTGCGCTAAAATCTGAAATCAGTAATATATGCCGCCGTTGCCAAGGGATATCAAACAGCCCGAAAGCGGCAAAAAAAGTGGGTCGTTAGCTCAGTTGGTAGAGCAGTTGACTTTTAATCAATTGGTCGCAGGTTCGAATCCTGCACGACCCACCACTTAATGCAGTATCCAGCGTAGTATCGGGTGATTAGCTCAGCTGGGAGAGCACCTCCCTTACAAGGAGGGGGTCGGCGGTTCGATCCCGTCATCACCCACCACTCGGGGCGTTAGCTCAGTTGGTAGAGCAGTTGACTTTTAATCAATTGGTCGCAGGTTCGAATCCTGCACGCCCCACCAACTTTAACATCGTACTCAGATGTTAAACGTGAAGGATAACGTTGCTTTAGCAACGGCCCGTTAGGGCGAGACGAAGTCGAGTCATCCTGCACGCCCCACCAATTTATTGGTGGTACCGAGTAAAAATTTTCAGGTTATACCCGAGCGGGTCGTTAGCTCAGTTGGTAGAGCAGTTGACTTTTAATCAATTGGTCGCAGGTTCGAATCCTGCACGACCCACCATCCTGAAAGTATAAAGAAGTAAACCCCATAAGGGGGCGTTAGCTCAGTTGGTAGAGCAGTTGACTTTTAATCAATTGGTCGCAGGTTCGAATCCTGCACGCCCCACCAGTGTAAAAAGGCGCCCTAAAGGCGCCTTTTTGCTATGCGCAGAATTAACGATTCGAACCTGCAGCAGGTTCGGGTCTCACGTAGTGAGACAACGGAGCCGTTTACGGCGACGGCCCGGAGGGCGAGCAAAGCGAGTCATCCTGCACGCCCCACCAGTGTAAAAAGGCGCCCTAAAGGCGCCTTTTTGCTATCTGCGATTTATAAGATTCGAACCTGCTTGCCTGATGCGCTTCGCTTATCAGTCCTACAGACGACACTATTCACGTAGGCCGGATAAGACGTCAGTCGCCTTCCGGCATTCATCACACGCAATTATTGTGACTTTCTTACGCCAATCCGCTATCTTGTTTAGCATACAAAACAAATCTAACCGAATACGGCGTGCGTCACGCTTTTAATCGGTTATTTCGTTAAGCCAGTAAAACGAGAAAGCAAGATGAGCGTGATGTTTGATCCAGAAGCAGCAATTTATCCGTTTCCGCCGAAGCCAGCCCCGCTGAGTGTGGATGAAAAGCAATTTTATCGTGAAAAAATCAAGCGCCTGCTGAAAGAGCGTGATGCCGTTATGGTCGCGCACTATTACACCGATCCCGAAATTCAGCAGTTGGCCGAAGAGACCGGTGGTTGTATTTCTGATTCTCTGGAGATGGCGCGTTTCGGCTCAAAGCATTCTGCCTCTACGCTGTTGGTTGCAGGCGTGAGGTTTATGGGGGAAACCGCCAAAATCCTCAGCCCGGAAAAGACCATCCTGATGCCGACCCTACAGGCGGAATGCTCATTAGATCTGGGCTGTCCGATTGATGCGTTCAGCGCGTTTTGCGATGCGCATCCGGATCGTACCGTGGTGGTTTACGCCAATACCTCAGCCGCCGTTAAAGCACGTGCGGACTGGGTCGTCACATCCAGTATCGCGGTAGAACTTATTGAGCATCTTGATAGTTTAGGTGAAAAAATCATCTGGGCTCCGGACAGACATCTGGGCAACTACGTACAAAAACAGACCGGTGCAGACGTTCTTTGTTGGCAGGGGGCCTGTATCGTCCACGACGAATTTAAAACTCAGGCTTTAACACGCATGAAGGGGCTTTACCCTGATGCTGCGGTGTTGGTGCACCCGGAGTCCCCCCAGTCTATCGTTGATATGGCCGATGCGGTTGGCTCAACCAGCCAGTTAATCAACGCAGCTAAATCGTTACCGCATCAACAGCTGATTGTGGCTACTGACCGGGGCATTTTTTACAAAATGCAGCAGGCTGTTCCGGATAAAGAGTTACTCGAAGCGCCGACGGCTGGTGAGGGGGCAACCTGTCGCAGCTGTGCGCATTGTCCGTGGATGGCGATGAACGGCCTCAAGGCGATTGCTGAGGGCCTGGAACAAGGCGGAGCGGCTCATGAGATACATGTTGATGCTGGGCTGCGAGAAGGGGCGTTGTTGCCGTTAAACCGCATGTTGGAATTTGCGGCTACACTTCGAGCTTAATTAATATTTTTGCTCTGGGGGAAAAGATGGACTTTTTTAGCACGCAGAACATTCTGGTACATATTCCGATTGGCGCTGGCGGTTACGATCTGTCTTGGATCGAAGCTGTGGGGACGATCGCCGGGTTGCTGTGTATTGGCCTGGCGAGCCTTGAGAAAATCAGCAATTACTTCTTCGGCCTGATAAACGTCACGCTGTTTGCGATTATCTTCTTTCAGATCCAGCTCTATGCAAGCCTGTTGCTGCAAGTTTTCTTTTTTGCCGCCAACATCTACGGCTGGTATGCCTGGTCCAGGCAAACCAACCAGCATGAAGCGGAACTGAAAATTCGCTGGCTGCCGTTACCAAAAGCGATCGGCTGGCTGGCGGCTTGCGTGGTGGCGATCGGCCTGATGTCGGTCTATATCGATCCGGTCTTTGCGTTCCTGACCCGCATTGCGGTGAACATTATGCAGGCATTGGGATTACAGGTTGTTGTGCCTGAGTTGCAACCCGATGCATTCCCATTCTGGGACTCCTGCATGATGGTGTTGTCGATTGCGGCGATGATCCTGATGACGCGTAAGTACGTTGAAAACTGGCTGCTGTGGGTGATCATTAACGTAATCAGCGTAGTGATTTTCGCCCTGCAAGGCGTATATGCGATGTCGCTGGAGTATGTGATCCTGACTGTTATCGCCCTGAACGGTAGCAGGATGTGGATTAACAGCGCGCGTGAGCGGGGGTCCCACGCGCTGTCCCATTAATGGTGATGGTGTGAATGGCCGGATACCCCCTGATACAGGTGGCAGTCCGGCCCATTACACGGCTGATACTCCATCTGGATCGTGGCGTGTTCAATCTGGTAGTGATGGATAAGAAAGTGCTGAATACGCTCCAGCAGCGCGTCGTGATCGTGCGGCGGAACCACCTGCACATGCAGCGTCATTACCGGTTTTTCACCCACCATCCAGACATGGACATGGTGTACATTGCGGACTTCAGGGATATCCCGGCTGAGATGGCGCTGCAGTGCGGCGATATCCAGCGTCAGCGGGGCGCCTTCCAGTAATTCATTAACGCTATCCTTTAACAGTCGCCAGGCGCTACGCAGTACCAGCACGGAAACCAGAATCGAGAGAATCGGGTCCGCAGGCGTCCAGCCCGTCCAGATAATAATCAGCGCAGCGATGATCGCCCCGACCGAGCCGAGTAAATCGCCCATCACATGCAGTGCCGCGGCGCGGACGTTCAGGTTTTTCTCCTCACTGCCGCGGTGTAGAACCCAAAAAGCCAGCACGTTGGCCAGTAAACCCGCGACAGCTATAACCATCATCATGCCGCCAGCCACGGGGCGGGGCGTATGGAAACGCTCAATGGCTTCCCAGACGATTAAAATGGTGATCACGACCAATGCGATGGCATTAACAAACGCGGCCAGTGTCGTGAGCCTCAGCCAGCCGAAGGTGTGTCGTATTGTGGGCGGGCGCTGGGAAAACCGGACGGCCAGCAGCGCAAAAAGGAGCGCTGCGGCATCAGTGAGCATATGCCCGGCATCGGCCAACAAGGCCAGTGAACCTGAAAGTAATCCACCCACCACTTCAACCAACATAAATCCGGCTGTAATGCAGAATGCAAACATCAAGCGGCGGGCATTATTGTCCTTGGGTTGCTCAGAAGAAGTATGAGTATGCGAGTGCGCCATTATGCCATCCCTTTGTTATTCTCATCTTTACTGTATGCCATCATACCGTTTTTGGGATGATAAAATTAAAAAGGAGAGCTATTGCTCTCCCATTATTAGCTTTATTTTCAGCGTTACTGCGTAGTGCCATCAGTTTTTGTCTCAGCATCATTGTTAATGCTGTTTCCGGTCTCAACCTTCTTATTCACATCAGGGCAGCGACCGTCCTTACACATGGTGTTTTTGTGCATCTCGTCTTTGGTCATCCCTTCATGGTTCATTGATGAACCGTTCGGGTGCAGCATTGTGCCACCCGAATTCATATTACTGTTGTCGACATTATTTGGTGCCACGTTTTCGCGTGCGTCTGGGGCGACCTGACCGGCATCCGCCGAGGAATTTGCCTGGCCGTTATTGGACTGCGTATTGGTTTCAGCAGCCAGCGCCGCGCCGCTGGCGAGGCTGAGTGTAGCGGTAAGAAAGAGTGAAGCCAGCTTTGTCATATGCATAATATGCTCCTGTTATGGTCGATATGTCGGATAACGTCTTCCAACAGTGCATGTGCCAGATACATCATCAATATGTGGTTAATAGTTTTGCCAGAGAAATTAAACCCAGCATAGAATCTTGAAATTTATGAAAATTAAAGCTGTTACAGTTATAAATTGTAGGTTGGATCTCGTTTTTCGCTACTTTATTGCGTTTTTTTGGCTAATTCCAGGATTAATCCGTCCAAAGTGTAAAACCCCGTTTACACTTTATGACTGAAGATATAGATTGGAGGGATTGCATTCATTTATATAAGTATGGCAACGCTGGAATAATCATGAATTATCAGAACGACGATTTACGCATTAAAGAGATCAACGAGTTATTACCGCCAGTCGCATTGTTGGAAAAATTCCCCGCTACTGAAAATGCCGCAAACACGGTAGCTCATGCCCGTAAGGCAATTCATAAAATCCTGAAAGGGAGTGACGATCGCCTGCTGGTAGTGATTGGGCCTTGCTCTATTCATGATCCGGCAGCCGCCAAAGAGTATGCCGCTCGCCTGCTGGCACTGCGTGAAGAGTTAAAAGGCGAGCTTGAAATCGTTATGCGCGTCTATTTTGAAAAACCGCGAACTACTGTCGGCTGGAAAGGGCTTATCAACGATCCGCACATGGACAACAGCTTCCAGATCAACGATGGGCTGCGCATTGCGCGTAAACTGCTGCTGGATATCAATGACAGCGGATTGCCTGCTGCGGGTGAATTCCTCGATATGATTACGCCGCAATACCTCGCCGACCTGATGAGCTGGGGCGCGATTGGGGCACGTACCACAGAATCTCAAGTGCACCGCGAATTGGCGTCTGGTCTGTCCTGCCCGGTTGGCTTTAAAAACGGTACTGATGGCACGATAAAAGTAGCGATTGATGCGATTAACGCCGCGGGAGCGCCGCACTGCTTCCTGTCTGTGACCAAATGGGGCCATTCGGCGATCGTGAATACCAGTGGTAATGGCGATTGCCATATTATTCTGCGCGGCGGCAAAGAGCCGAACTACAGCGCTCAGCACGTTGCCGACGTGAAAGAAGGTCTGATCAAAGCAGGGCTTTCAGCGCAGGTGATGATCGACTTTAGCCATGCCAACTCCAGCAAGCAGTTCAAAAAGCAGATGGATGTTGCGAAAGATGTTTGCGGACAAGTTGCTGGGGGCGAAAAAGCAATTATTGGCGTGATGATCGAAAGCCATCTGGTAGAAGGTAATCAGAACCCGGATAGCGGTGAGCCGCTGACCTACGGTAAAAGTATCACTGACGCCTGCATTGGTTGGGAAGATACCGATGCGGTGTTGCGCCAGCTGGCGGATGCTGTAAAAGCGCGCCGCGGTTAAAAAATTCATCCGGGCTACGCTCGGTAGGCCGGATAAGGCAACGCCGTCATCCGGCAATAAAAAAGCGTGGAGCATTCCACGCTTTTTTCGTTTGATCCGGGATGAAAATTACTTCGCTTTACCCTGGTTCGCAACGGCTGCCGCTTTTGCTGCGATCTCGTCAGCATTACCCAGATAGTAGTGTTTGATTGGTTTGAAGTTTTCGTCGAACTCATATACCAGCGGTACGCCGGTCGGGATGTTCAGTTCAAGGATCTCATCTTCGCCCATGTTATCCAGATATTTAACCAGCGCACGCAGAGAGTTACCGTGAGCGGCGATAATTACGCGCTCACCGCTTTTCATGCGCGGCAGAATGGTTTCGTTCCAGTAGGGGATAACGCGATCGATGGTCAGCGCCAGGCTTTCGGTAACCGGTAACTCTTTGTCGGTCAACTTCGCATAACGCGGATCGTGACCCGGATAACGCTCGTCATCTTTGGTCAGTTCCGGTGGCGTTACCGCAAAGCCGCGACGCCATTGCTTAACCTGCTCGTCACCGTATTTTTCAGCGGTTTCAGCTTTGTTCAGACCCTGCAGCGCGCCGTAATGACGTTCGTTCAGTTTCCAGGATTTTTCAACCGGCAGCCAGGCCTGATCCAGTTCGTCCAGTACGTTCCACAGGGTGTGGATGGCACGTTTCAGCACAGAGGTATAAGCAAAATCGAAGCTGTAGCCTTCTTCTTTCAGCAGTTTACCTGCCGCTTTTGCTTCGCCCACGCCTTTCTCTGACAGATCAACGTCATACCAACCGGTAAAACGGTTTTCGTTGTTCCACTGACTTTCACCGTGACGTACCAGAACCAGCTTAGTTACAGCCATACACTCACTCCTATAAATCATATTGAATGATAATAATTCTCATTATATTGCCGTAAAGCGTCAGCGGCAATGCTTACGCATAACCATAGCGAAAATAGCGCCACAGTGTAAGGTTCTTGTGAATTCAAGGTTGCGATTTTGTCTTTGAGTGGTGGGGATTTGAGCGGTTCTACTGTGATAAACAAATAACAGGCCCGCTACGATACGTCATCGGGCCTGTGAGGGGAAAGGATCAGACTGGAATAAACTGATATTCCGTCACGCTGGCATATTCTTCGCCCGGACGCAGGAAGCAGTCCGGCTGCTGCCACTCAGGATGATTTGGGCTGTCCGGGAGAAACTCACTTTCCAGCGCCAGACCTTGCCAGTCTTCGTAGGCGTCTGGTCCGCGAGATGGTGTACCGCCGAGGAAGTTGCCGGAGTAAAACTGCAATGCCGGGGCGGAGGTGTATACCACCATCTGCAGTTTTTCATCCTGGGACCACAGTCGAGCGACCGGCGTACGCGCATTGCCCTGTGCCTGAAGCAGGAAGGCGTGATCGTAACCTTTTACCTTGCGCTGATCGTCATCGACAAGAAATTCACTGCTGATGATTTTAGGCGTGCGGAAATCGAAACTGCTACCAGCGACGGATTTCAGCCCGTCATGCGGGATGCCCATTTCATCAACCGGCAAGTACTCGTCTGCCATAATTTGCAGCTTATGCTGGCGCACATCTGTTTTGTCACCATCGAGGTTAAAATAAACGTGATTCGTCAGATTCACCGGACAGGGCTTATCGACCGTGGCGCGGTAGGTTATCGAAATACGATTATCGTCAGTCAGGCGATACTGCGCGGTGGCGCATAGATGGCCAGGGAAACCCTGGTCGCCATCGTCAGATGTTAAGGCGAACAGCACCTGACGGTCATTCTGATTGACTATCTGCCAGCGACGTTTGTCGAAACCGTCCGGCCCGCCGTGCAACTGGTTTTCACCCTGACTTGGTATTAATTCAACGGTTTCGCCGGCAAAGGTATAGCGGCTGTTGGCGATACGGTTAGCGTAGCGACCAATCGAAGCCCCCAGAAATGCAGCCTGCTCCGGGTATTGTTCCGGACTGGCGCACCCGAGCAATGCTTCGCGCACGCTGCCATCGCTAAGCGGAATACGTGCAGAGAGCAGTGTCGCGCCCCAGTCCATGAGCGTGACGACCATCCCTGCGTCATTGCGCAGGGTGAGCAGGCGAAACGGCTGACCGTCCGGAGCCTGCACCGGGATTTCGTTTAACATTGTCCTGCTCCTTGTGAAGGTTTGCAGACGTAGAATGTTTCTTTGATACCGGTTTTCGCTTCGTATTGTTCCGCGACGGCCTGCTGTACGGCAGGAACCAAATCTTGCGGGATCAGCGCCACGATGCAGCCGCCGAAGCCGCCACCGGTCATACGGACACCGCCTTTATCGCCAATTGTCGCTTTGACAATCTCTACCAGCGTATCAATTTGCGGCACGGTAATTTCAAAGTCATCGCGCATGGAGGCGTGAGATTCCTCCATCAATTGGCCCATACGCAGCAGGTCGCCTTTTTCCAGCGCCTGCGCGGCTTCAACGGTACGCGCATTTTCCGTGATCACGTGGCGAACGCGTTTGGCGACAATCGGATCCAGCTCGTGGGCGACGGCGTTAAACGCTTCAAGGCTGACATCACGCAGCGCTGGCTGTTGGAAGAAGCGCGCGCCGGTTTCACACTGTTCGCGACGGGTGTTGTATTCGCTACCGACCAATGTGCGTTTAAAGTTACTGTTGATGATCACCACCGCGACGCCCTCAGGCATGGAAACGGCTTTGGTGCCCAGCGTTCGGCAGTCGATCAGTAGCGCATGATCTTTCTTACCAAGTGCCGAGATCAACTGATCCATAATGCCGCAGTTACAGCCGACAAACTGGTTTTCAGCTTCCTGACCATTCAGGGCAATTTGCGCGCCGTCGAGCGGCAGATGATAGAGCTGCTGGAATACCGTACCAACAGCGACTTCCAGCGAGGCAGAAGAACTTAAGCCCGCACCCTGCGGGACATTACCGCTGATCACCAGATCAGCACCGCCAAAGGCGTTATTGCGCTTTTGCAGATGTTTCACTACGCCACGCACGTAGTTTGACCACTGCTGGCTGTCATGAGCGATAATCGGCGCATCAAGCGAGAACTCATCAACCTGATTGTCGTAATCAGCGGCGATCACACGGACTTTTCGATCGTCGCGTGCCGCACAGCTGATAACGGTTTGATAGTTGATAGCGCAGGGTAGAACGAAGCCGTCGTTATAATCGGTATGTTCACCGATCAGGTTCACACGACCCGGTGCCTGAATAGTATGGGTGGCAGGGTAGCCAAATGTTTCAGCAAACAGAGATTGTGTTTTTTCTTTCAGACTCATTATTTAAACTCCGGATTCGCGAAAATGGATGTCGCTGACCGCACGCAGTCGTTCAGCTGCTTGTTCGGCCGTCAGGTCGCGCTGGGTTTCTGCCAGCATTTCGTATCCGACCATAAATTTACGCACGGTCGCGGAACGCAGCAGCGGTGGATAAAAGTGTGCATGCAACTGCCAGTGATGGTTTACTTCACCGTTGAACGGTGCGCCGTGCCAGCCCATGGAATAGGGGAATGAGCACTGGAACAGGTTGTCATAACGACTGGTCAGTTTTTTCAACGCCAGCGCCAGGTCAGCACGCTGTTCGTCGGTCAAATCGGTAATACGCAGCACATGCGCTTTCGGCAGCAGCAGCGTTTCGAACGGCCACGCGGCCCAGTAAGGTACAACCGCCAGCCAGTGCTCGGTTTCAACGACCGTACGGCTGCCATCCGCCAGTTCTCGCTGGACGTAATCAACGAGCATCGGCGCGCCTTGTTCGGCGAAGTACGCTTTCTGCAGGCGATCTTCACGTTCGGCTTCGTTAGGCAAAAAGCTGTTGGCCCAAATTTGTCCGTGTGGGTGCGGGTTCGAGCACCCCATCGCTGCGCCTTTATTCTCAAATACCTGCACCCAAGGGTAGGTTTTCCCTAAGTCTTCGGTCTGTTCCTGCCACGTTTTTACGATTTCTGTCAGTGCAGGGACGCTGAGTTCCGGCAACGTTTTGCTGTGATCGGGTGAGAAGCAAATCACACGGCTGGTACCGCGTGCGCTCTGGCAGCGCATCAACGGATCGTGACTGTCCGGTGCGTCCGGGGTATCGGACATCAGCGCCGCAAAGTCATTGGTAAAGACATAGGTCCCGGTGTAATCCGGGTTTTTGTCGCCGGTAACTCGCGTATTGCCAGCGCACAGGAAGCAGTCCGGGTCATGTGCAGGCAGTACCTGCTTAGACGGAGTTTCCTGCGCCCCTTGCCACGGGCGTTTGGCGCGATGCGGTGAGACGAGGATCCACTGCCCGGTGAGCGGGTTAAAACGGCGATGTGGATGATCGACAGGATTGAATTGCGTCATGATTGGTCCTTAATCCGAATATCCCTGCGGGTGTCGTGACTGCCAGTGCCAGGTATCTTGTGCCATTTCATCCAGTGTGCGGGTCACGCGCCAGTTGAGCTCGCGATCGGCTTTGCTGGCATCAGCCCAGTAGGCAGGAAGATCGCCATCACGGCGCGGCGCGAAATGGTAATTAACCGGTTTACCACAGGCTTTGCTGAAGGCGTTGACCACGTCCAGCACGCTGCTGCCGATGCCTGCACCGAGGTTGTAAATATGTACGCCCTGTTTGCCCGCCAGTTTTTCCATGGCGGCAACGTGGCCGTCGGCGAGATCCATCACGTGGATATAGTCGCGTACACCGGTGCCATCTTCAGTAGGGTAGTCATTGCCAAATATGGCAAGAGACTCGCGGCGGCCAACGGCTACCTGCGCGATGTAAGGCATCAGGTTGTTTGGAATACCTTGCGGATCTTCCCCCATATCTCCCGATGGATGAGCACCAACCGGGTTAAAGTAGCGCAGCAGGGCAATACTCCAGTCGGGCTGCGCTTTTTGCAGATCGGTCAGGATCTGTTCCACCATCAGCTTGCTTTTGCCGTACGGACTCTGCGGCGTGCCGGTGGGGAAGCTTTCAACGTAAGGAATTTGCGGCTGATCGCCATAGACGGTCGCGGAGGAGCTGAAAATGAAGTTTTTCACGTTAGCAGCGCGCATTGCATTCACCAGACGCAGAGTGCCGTTGACGTTGTTGTCATAGTACTCCAGCGGCTTGGCAACGGATTCTCCAACGGCTTTTAAACCGGCAAAATGGATGACCGTATCAATGGCATGATCGTGCAGAATTTCGGTTATCAGCGCTTCGTTACGGATGTCTCCTTCCACGAAGGTCGGATGCTTGCCGCCTAAACGCTCAATGACGGGCAGTACGCTGCGCTTGCTGTTGCAGAGATTGTCCAGGATCACCACTTCGTGACCGTTTTTCAGCAACTGCACGCAAGTGTGGCTTCCAATGTAACCGCTACCACCTGTAACCAATACTCTCATAATTCGCTCCGTTAAGCCTATGGTATGCAATAACCATAGCATAACAAAGATGCGAAAAGTGTGACACGGAATAAATTAGTGGAATCGTTTACACTCCGGTGTTTTCACTCGATGCTGCCAGTTACTTTATTATAAATCATTATGTTAGGTTGTTATTTCAGCACTTGTCTGAAAAAAAAGCAGAAAAAAGGGCGTGATAAACGCCCTGACATGAAAATTAACGCAGAGAGGTTTGTCGATAGGCGTAGATATCACCCTCGGGTACAAACTCTAGCCGATGGGTAATGCAGCCCGGGGCATCTTCGGCGTGATGAGAGACAAACAAAAGCTGAGTTTCACCTTCACCGATCAGGACATCCACAAACCGACGGATCAGTTGACGGTTGAGCGGATCTAATCCTTGCAACGGTTCATCAAGGATCAGCAACGTAGGATGTTTCACCAGTGCACGAACAATCAATGCCAGCCGCTGCTGCCCCCAGGAAAGACTATGAAATGGCGCATCCGCGGTACGTTTATCGATGCCCAGAATATCCAGCCACTGTTGTACCAGCTTGTGCTGCCTGTCGGAGACGGCCTGATAAATGCCGATTGAATCGAAATAACCGGAGAGAATAACGTTGCGAACTGTTGTACTTACCCGGTAATCCAGATGCAGGCTGCTGCTGACATAGCCAATGTGTTTTTTGATATCCCAGATAGTTTCACCGCTGCCCCGGCGGCGGCCAAACAGGGTCAGGTCGTTGCTATATCCCTGGGGATGATCGCCGGTGATTAAACTGAGCAGGGTTGATTTCCCCGCACCGTTGGGACCGATGATTTGCCAGTGTTCCCCCGGATTTACCCGCCAACTCAGATGATGCAGGATAGGGCGATCGTTATACGAGACGGTGCCGTCGTTAAGCACAATGCGCGGCTCGTTATCTGACAACGTGTGGCGCACCGAAGGCTCATCCGGTTCGGGTAACTGGATGCCTTCCAGCCGTTCGCTATGGGCAAGCTGAGCGATTAATGCCTGTTGCAGAAGGTCTGTTTTTGCGCCGGTTTCCGTCAGCGTGCAATCGGCAAGCACGCCGGCAAACTGCACGAACTCGGGAATTTCATCAAAGCGGTTTAGCACCAGCACCAGCGTTAAACCGGCCTGGTGCAACTCAGCGAGCAAATCTGCTAACTGGCGGCGGGACGCGACGTCCAGCCCGTCAAAGGGTTCATCAAGGATCAGCAAATCTGGCGTGGACATTAATGCCTGGCAGAGCAGAGTTTTGCGGGTTTCACCGGTGGAAAGGTATTTGAAACGCCTGTTGAGCAGGGCAGAAATGCCAAACTGCTGCGCCAGCGTAGCGCAGCGGGCGGGGTCGTGAACCTCATCCTGAATGATTTCTGCGGTGGTGCGCCCGGTGTCGTCTTCACCGGGACTAAGAAGATCGGTGTTGTTTCGCTGCCACTCGTCGCTGACCAGCTTTTGGAGCTGCTCAAAGGAGAGTCGGGTAATACGTGTGAACTGGCAGCGGCGTTCGCCTTTCAGGAGCGGCAACTCGCCCGCCAGCGCGCGGGCCAGCGCAGATTTCCCACTGCCGTTAGAGCCAACAAACGCCCAGCTATCACCCGCGTTTAACGTCAACGCATCTAACTGGAGCGTTTTTGTGTCGCTAAGACGAAACGTGCCTTGCGAAATTTGCAATGATGACATTTTGTATCCCATTATTTGCAGCGATGAATAACAGGGATACGTGTTCTTCAGGCTGATGTCAATTAACTCAGCACAGTGTGGCGATAATCACTCTGTCCGCATTAAAATATGCTGTGACGTTAGCGCCTTCCGTTAATGTGTGGGTCTGCTCTATCGGCAACGTCGCGCACAGCGTCTGGCCGTCTGGCAAGGTCATCAACACTTCACACTGCTCAGCTCCGCGTTCGATATGGCTAATTGTACCCTGCAACTGGTTATCGGCGGCCTGGGCAATGGCGTCGTCCTGAGTGATTCCCACCCACGGCGCTTTCAACAGAATCAGGACTTCTTTGCCTTCTTCAAGCCCGAGACGCTCGCCGCTTTGCGCAGTGATTGCCACTTTCAGGCGCGTTTCGCCATCCGCCAGCAGGACGTCGACATGCTGTTGAACCTGATCGTGGTCGCGGGCGGTAATGGTGCCAAACCACTGGTTACGGGCGCTGGTTTGCAGCGAAAAGCGAGAGATCGCCGCCAGCAGGCTATTGAGTGGCAGGGCATCGTCATCGCTCAAAACATCGAAGGCTTTCTGTTGGATTTGCGCTAATAAATCATACAGCTGGATTAAGCGTTGGCCATAGCGCGTTAACACCGCGCCGCCGCCGCCTTTGCCGCCAGTGGCGCGCTCAACCAGCGTTTGCTCACTGAGCTGGTTCATTTCGTTAATCGCATCCCAGGCGCTTTTATAACTGATACCTGCATCCTTTGCGCCCTGACTGATGGAGCCGGAAAGCGCAATGTGTTTAAGCAGAGAAATGCGACGGGGATCGGCAAACAGTTTTTGCTGAAGTTTCAGCGTAAGAAGGATTTCGGCCTGCATCACAAGCTCCTGGCAAAAGGGGTATTGTGACGGAAAACCGCGCGCGCGCAAAGCCAACCGCACAAAAGGGGAGTGCTTTTCTGCGTTATGTGGTTAGAATACAACTAAGGACTATATCTGGAGTTGACCATGTTAGAGTTATTGAAAAGTCTGGTATTCGCCGTAATCATGGTACCTGTGGTAATGGCCATCATTCTGGGTCTGATTTACGGACTGGGTGAAGTGTTCAACATTTTCTCCGGTATCGGTCAGAAAGACCAGTCCAGACAGAATCATTGATTCCCCAAACGCCCGCTCAGTCGGGCGTTTATATTTTTTGCCTGCCAACTCGTTTTCTCAAGATCTTGCTTTCCCTGCCGATATTTTCTTTGTGTAACCTCTAATTGGTATCAATAACCACTGGGAAAATCCTGATTTACTCGCTATATTTGCGCCTACATAACGAAACGCAAAGGAGTTACAGATGGCACGTACATGGTTACGCTTGTTTGCAGGGGCAACACTTTCTCTTACCGTTGCCGGACATGCGCTGGCGGATGAAGGAAAGATTACCGTTTTTGCAGCTGCTTCGCTGACCAACGCGATGCAGGACATTGCAACGCAATATAAAAAAGAGAAGAACGTTGATGTTGTCTCCTCTTTTGCTTCTTCTTCCACGCTGGCGCGTCAGATTGAAGCAGGCGCTCCGGCCGATCTGTTTATTTCTGCCGATCAGAAATGGATGGACTACGCGGTAGACAAGAAGTCGATTGATACCGCATCGCGTGAAACGCTGCTGGGTAACAGTCTGGTGGTGGTTGCGCCGAAAGCCAGCGCGCAGAAAGACTTCACCATTGACAGCAAAACCAACTGGACCAGTCTGTTGAACGGTGGACGCCTGGCTGTTGGCGATCCAGAACATGTTCCGGCGGGCATTTATGCCAAAGAAGCGCTGCAAAAACTGGGTGCATGGGATACCCTGGCCCCGAAACTGGCTCCTGCTGAAGACGTGCGCGGTGCGCTGGCACTGGTAGAGCGTAACGAAGCGCCGCTGGGGATCGTCTATGGTTCCGATGCTGTCGCCAGTAAGGGCGTAAAAGTTGTTGCGACTTTCCCGGAAGATTCGCACAAAAAAGTGGAATACCCTATCGCGATTGTTGATGGACACAAAAACGCAACGGTTAGCGCGTTCTATGATTACCTGAAAGGACCGCAGGCTGCTGAAATCTTTAAACGTTATGGATTTACGACCAAGTAATGATACTGACCGATCCTGAATGGCAGGCCGTCATCCTGAGCCTGAAAGTTTCTTCCCTGGCTGTGTTGTTTAGTTTGCCGTTTGGGATCTTCTTTGCCTGGCTGCTTGTGCGATGCAAGTTCCCGGGCAAAGCGCTGCTCGACAGCGTTCTGCATTTGCCACTGGTTCTGCCGCCGGTCGTGGTAGGCTATCTGCTGTTAGTCGCCATGGGGCGGCGTGGATTCATCGGTGAATGGCTGTACGACTGGTTTGGCATTACCTTTGCTTTTAGCTGGCGCGGTGCGGTACTGGCTGCGGCGGTGATGTCTTTTCCTCTGATGGTACGGGCAATTCGTCTGGCGCTGGAAGGTGTTGACGTCAAGCTGGAGCAGGCGGCCCGCACGCTGGGAGCTGGACGCTGGCGCGTATTCATGACCATTACGCTACCGCTGATGCTGCCCGGCATTATTGTCGGTACGGTGCTGGCGTTCGCGCGTTCCCTCGGGGAATTCGGCGCAACCATTACTTTTGTTTCCAACATTCCAGGCGAAACCCGCACCATTCCTTCGGCGATGTATACCCTGATCCAGACTCCCGGCGGTGAAAGCGCGGCGGCAAGATTGTGTATCATTTCTATTGTGTTGGCGCTGATTTCGCTGCTGATTTCTGAATGGCTGGCGCGTATTAGCCGTGAGCGGACGGGGCGATAATTATGCTGGAACTCAATTTCTCCCAGACGCTGGGGACGCATTGTCTGACGCTCAACGAAACGCTGCCAGCCAGCGGCATCACCGCTATTTTTGGCGTTTCCGGCGCGGGCAAAACCTCACTGATTAACGCCATCAGCGGCCTGACGCAGCCGCAGTCCGGACGCATCGTGCTCAACGGTCGGGTCTTAAACGACGTCGAGAACGGTATCTGTTTAACGCCGGAAAAACGCCGGGTGGGCTATGTTTTCCAGGATGCGCGCCTGTTCCCGCACTATAAAGTGCGCGGCAACCTGCGTTACGGAATGGCGAAAAGCATGGCCGGACAGTTTGATAAGCTGGTGGCGCTGTTGGGTATTGAACCGCTGCTTGACCGTTTGCCAGGCGGTCTTTCTGGCGGTGAAAAGCAGCGTGTCGCCATCGGTCGGGCGCTGCTGACCGCGCCTGAGTTATTGTTGCTTGATGAGCCGTTAGCCTCGCTGGATATACCGCGTAAACGCGAACTGCTGCCTTACCTGCAACGCCTTGCACGTGAAATCAATATTCCGATGCTGTATGTCAGCCACTCGCTTGATGAGATTTTGCACCTGGCAGACAAAGTGATGGTGCTGGAGAACGGGCAGGTCAAAGCGTTTGGTTCGCTGGAAGATGTCTGGGGTAGCAGCGTGATGCACCCCTGGCTGCCTAAGGAACAGCAAAGCAGTATTCTGAAAGTCAGCGTGCTGGAGCATCATCCACACTATGCGATGACCGCGTTGGCGCTCGGCGATCAGCATCTGTGGGTCAATAAGCTGGAGCAACCGCTGCAAACCGCGCTGCGTATTCGTATTCAGGCATCTGATGTTTCACTGGTGCTCCAACCACCCCAGCAGACCAGTATTCGTAATGTGCTGCGGGCAAAAGTCGCGCAATGCTATGACGATAACGGTCAGGTGGAAGTTCAGCTTGAGGTGGGCGGTAAGACGCTGTGGGCAAGGATCAGCCCATGGGCCAGGGATGAACTGGGTATCAAACCTGGCCTGTGGCTGTACGCGCAAATTAAGAGCGTATCGATTACCGCCTGATTACAGCAGGTGGGAGTAGATAAATTTAGCGATGCTGTCTGTGGTGTTGTCACCAATCACGATGTTGGCGCGGGCTTTGACCGCGTCATCCGCGTTGCCCATCGCCACGCCGGTACCTGCGGCTTCCAGCATGCTGATATCGTTAAAGTTATCGCCAAAGGCAATCACGTTTTCCATTGACCCTCCCTCTGCTTCAATCCACTGGGTAAGGCGTCGTCCTTTGCTGTTGCCTTTACGGGCAATGTCGACCTGATCGTGCCAGGACCATTCACACTCCAGCCCCAGCTGTTGCTCAACGTACTGGCCAAACTGCTGCAGTTTCGGAATATCTTCGTCGGTCAGGGCAAATTTCCAGACGGCGTTGACGTCATGTGCGGCCTGCGCCAGCGAAGGTACCTGAGTGAAGGTCGGGCGCTGTTCCGGCGGCAGAGTTTGTGCCCAGTTAGCGGTACGCACCACATGCCCGGTTGGGCGCTCATACAGCATGGCCTCATCCACATACATCAGCCCGTGGATCTGATGTTCATCCAGCATTTCGATCAGCTGTAATGCCTGATCTACTGGAAGGGGATCGGATTCCAGTACCTTTTTTGCCTGATAATCATACAAGTAGGTACCGTTACAGCAAATTGCAGGTGTATCCAGCGCCAGTGCCTGATAAAAAGGATGAATAGCAACGTGATGACGACCTGTGACAATGATAAGTTGGTAGCCTGCTTCTCTGGCGCGCGAGAGCGCTTCGAGAGAGGATGGCAGCAAGGTTTTTTTCGGGGTCAGCAGGGTACCGTCTAAATCCAGGGCAATCACGCGTGCGGTCATAGTTTTTTCCAGATTAAGGTTGAGAATTTTGTCTGCTGGAATGGTACACCGAGACGGGAGCCGGACAAAATGCTGAGCCTTAATTAAGCATTCACCGTTAAAAGCGTCTACCTTAGGCGTGTGTCAGGCAATTGCAGCCACCTGCCAAAAAGCAAAGGAGTATTCATGAAGCAAACCGTTTATACCGCCAGCCCTGAAAGTCAGCAAATCCACGTCTGGAGCCTGAATCACGATGGTTCTCTGACGCTGACGCAGGTGGTTGATGTACCGGGTCAGGTACAGCCGATGGTCGTCAGCCCGGATAAGCGTTACCTCTATGTTGGCGTGCGCCCGGAGTTTCGCGTGTTGGCTTATCGTATTGCGCCTGATGACGGTGCGCTGACCTTTGCAGCAGAGTCTGCGCTGCCGGGGAGCCCGACGCATATTTCTACCGATCATCAGGGACGTTTCGTGTTCGTTGGCTCTTATAACGCGGGTAGCGTGAGCGTCACGCGTCTGGAAGATGGCCTGCCGGTGGAACTGGTTGACGTGGTAGAAGGTCTGGATGGTTGCCACTCAGCCAACATCTCTCCGGATAACCGTACCCTGTGGGTTCCGGCGTTGAAACAGGATCGTATCTGCCTGTTTGACGTTAGCGATGATGGCCATCTGGTTGCGCAGGAACCGGCTGAAGTGACTACCGTTGAAGGCGCGGGCCCGCGTCATATGGCGTTCCATCCGAATAAGCAATATGCCTACTGCGTGAACGAGCTGAACAGCTCTGTTGATGTCTGGGAGCTGAAAGATCCGTACGGCAAGATTGAGTGCGTGCAGACGCTGGATATGATGCCTGCTGATTTCGCGGATACCCGTTGGGCAGCAGATATTCACATTACACCGGACGGGCGTCATCTGTATGCCTGTGATCGCACCGCCAGCCTGATTACGGTCTTTAGCGTGTCTGAAGATGGCAGCGTGCTGACCAAAGAAGGTTTCCAGCCTACCGAAACTCAGCCGCGCGGTTTTAATATCGATAACAGAGGTAAATACCTGATTGCAGCCGGACAAAAATCGCACCATATCGCGGTGTACGAGATTGCTGGCGAACAAGGGTTGCTGACGGAGAAAGGTCGTTACGCGGTAGGACAAGGCCCGATGTGGGTGGTGGTTAACGCGTACTAAAACGCTAGCGTTACAAACAATCCGCAATCTTGTGAAGATTGCGGATTGTTTTGTTCATTTAACGAGCGGTAGATTTTCATGACATTCAGCAACGGATGTCCAAAGACTGTCTTTGTCATCTGCCCATAAATTAAGCAGAAGAGAGAAAAAGCGTTCAGCGGGAGGTGAGAGGATAGCGTCTTTACGCCGAATAACTCCCAGCGTGCGTCTAATCACAGGCTCAACCAGTGGGATCCCTATCAGCGTTGGATGCGGCGTTTGCGGCATTGCTAACCCTGGTAATGCGGAAACACCCAGTCCAGCTTCAACCAGACCCAGCGAAGTGGACAGATGACGAACCTCGTAAAACCAGTTCAATTTCCATGGTTTATCGGCCAAATGTTGTTCAATCAATAATCGGTTACCGCTTGAGGAACGAACGCCTATCAGTTTGTAATTCAGCAATTCTTGCCACTCAACCAACTGCTTATTAGCGAGCGGATGATCGCGTCGACAAGCCAGAACAAACGGTTCATTAACCAGTGGAGTGAACTCGATAGAGGAATTTGTGATGTTGTTCATGTTTATTCCAAAATCAGCCTCATTGCAAAGTACGGATTCCATACAATTATTCGTCCCTTGTTCAATAATTCGCACTTTGATATTGGGATACCGCTCATTAAATTTTCCTATTGCCAACGGCAAGAAATAGAAAACCGCGGTAGGAATACAGGACAGTGTCACTATGCCATGATGATGAACATTCACATCGCTAATATTAAAAATAGTTTCATCTAATGCCCTAATTAATTCTCTGGCTTCAGGTAAAAGCATTTTCCCCGCTTTTGTTAATGTCACTTTGCGAGTTGTTCTTTCAAAGAGTTGAGTGTGTAAATACTCTTCCATCTTTTTAATCCTGCGAGTTAATGCAGGTTGCGTAATATTAAGTAACTTGGCGGCATTGTTAAAAGAATCGGACTCTGCCAGTGTGACAAACGCCTTCATGCTCGATAACTCGTGTTTCATTTTGACTCCGGACTCAATCGGGGAAGACCCTGTCTAAGATGAAAGTGTTCAGTGTATCTGCAATTCATCACTTTTAATTAATAAAAATAAATCACTAATCACGAAAATGAAGTCATTAGTCACCCTAATCATGACATGCAACCATGTACATAGTGGAAATAATATTGAAGAGAGCATTGTCATGAAAAAAATACCTTGCGTTATGATGCGCGGAGGAACGTCCAGAGGCGCGTTTTTATTAGCTCAAGACCTGCCAGAAGAAGAAAAATTGCGTGATGAAATATTGATTGGGATTATGGGTTCTGGCAATGCGTTGGAAATAGATGGCATTGGCGGTGGCAATCCGTTAACCAGTAAAGTCGCGATTATTAGTCTTTCAAACGACCCCAACGCTGATATCGATTATTTATTTGCTCAGGTACTGGTACATGAGCAACGGGTCGATACCACACCCAACTGTGGCAATATGCTTTCCGCCGTTGGTGCGTTTGCTATTGAAAAGGGGTTGATTGCTGCTTCTACGCCGACCACCCGCGTACGCATTCGCAATGTGAACACCAACACGTTTATCGAAGCTGATATACAGACGCCGCATGGTGTTGTTGAGTATGAAGGAACGGCAAGAATTGACGGCGTCCCGGGAACATCGGCCCCTATTGCGTTGACGTTTCTTAATGCCGCAGGTTCTAAAACCGGGCATATTTTTCCGACGGGCCAACACATCGATTATATCAACTCAGTTCCGGTGACCTGTATGGATATGGCGACACCTGTCGTAATTATTCCTGCCGAATACCTTGGGAAAACGGGCTATGAATCAGCGGAAGAACTGGATGCAGACAACGAATTATTGTCGCGCATTGAGTCTATTCGTTTACAGGCCGGTGAAGCTATGGGGCTGGGTGATGTCAGCAATAAGGTTCTCCCAAAACCGATTCTCATCTCTGCACCTCAACACGACGGCGAAATTAATGTTCGTTATTTTATGCCGCACTCTTGCCATAAAGCGCTGGCGATTACTGGGGCGATAGCTATCGCCAGCAGCTGTGTCATTAACGGTACTGTTTCGCGTCAGGTAACGGCGGGTGCGCATTACGGGAATATCACTATCGAACATCCTGGAGGCACTCTTGATATTCATTTAACCAATAAAGGGGATGAACCTGAAACTATCAGAGCTTCGGTTATTCGTACCGCCAGAAAAATATTCGCTGGTGATGTTTTCCTTCCCTGACAGCATTGGCCTCATTTCTCTGCGATCGCAGAAAAACGAAAAATACTGTATTGCCTGTACAGATTATTCAGGATTAATAAATGAACGTTAAATCATTATGGAAGCTAATTTTAATATTAGCGATCCCCTGTATTATTGGTTTGATTCCTGCCCCTGCGGGATTAAGTGAACTAGCGTGGGTGCTGTTTGGTATTTATCTTGCGGCCATTGTCGGACTGGTGATTAAACCGTTTCCTGAACCGGTGGTGTTATTGATTGCCGTTGCCGCCTCTATGGTGGTTGTCGGAAATTTAGGCCATGGCGTACTGAAGACCAGCAGCGTACTGAGCGGTTATGCTTCCGGTACGACATGGCTGGTTTTCTCCGCGTTTACGTTAAGTGCTGCTTTTGTGACGACGGGGCTGGGTAAGCGCATTGCTTATATTCTGATCGGCAAAATTGGTAACACCACGCTTGGCCTTGGCTATGTGACCGTATTCCTTGATCTGGTATTAGCTCCGGCAACACCGTCAAATACCGCGCGAGCGGGAGGAATCGTATTACCCATCATCAATAGTGTGGCGGTGGCGCTGGGTTCTGAACCGGATAAGAGCCCGCGCCGTGTCGGTCACTACCTGATGATGTCGGTCTATATGGTCACTAAAACAACCAGCTATATGTTTTTTACCGCGATGGCGGGAAACATTCTGGCGTTGAAGATGATCAACGATATCTGTCACTTGCAGTTGAGTTGGGGCGGATGGGCGCTTGCTGCAGGTCTGCCAGGACTGGTCATGCTGTTGGCGACGCCGCTCGTTATCTATTTTATGTATCCACCTGAAATTAAAAAGGTTGATAACAAAACCATCGCTAAAGCTGGCCTTCAGGATTTAGGACCAATGAAAGGGCGCGAAAAAATGCTGCTGGGCATTTTCGTTCTCGCATTATTGGGATGGATCTTCAGTAAAAGCCTCGGTGTTGATGAATCAACGGTGGCGATTGTCGTCATGGGTACGATGCTTTTATTTGGCGTAGTCACCTGGGATGATGTGGTTAAAAATAAGGGCGGCTGGAATACATTAATCTGGTACGGCGGTATTATCGGTTTAAGTTCGTTATTATCGAAAGTGAAATTCTTCGACTGGTTAGCCGAACTGTTCAAAAACAATCTCGACTTTGGTAATCACGGCAACGTGGCGTTCTTCGTTATTTTGTTCCTGAGCATTATTGTTCGATATTTCTTTGCCTCAGGCAGCGCATATATTGTGGCAATGATGCCGGTATTTGCCATGCTGGCGAATGTCTCCGGCGCACCACTGATGTTAACCGCGCTGGCATTACTCTTCTCTAACTCCTATGGCGGAATGGTCACCCATTATGGCGGTGCCGCGGGTCCGGTTATTTTTGGCGTTGGCTATAACGATATTAAATCGTGGTGGCTGGTGGGGGGCATGTTGACCTTACTGACCTTTATTGTCCATATCACTCTCGGCGTGTGGTGGTGGAGCATGTTGATTGACTGGAACATGCTGTAAATCATAAACCAGGTTTAAAACTTTTTATTGGCTGTGCGCTTATGTAAGCACAGGACTACGGAGTATCAAATGATTAAGCTGTATGAAAAAGGAATTTATCTCTCCGATAATAATGAAATTGTAGCTGAGGATTCTTTGCCTCGGCATATCTGCAAAGAGGATGCGAAAAAAGGAACTATAGCGTGGTCGATTCTCTCCGCGCATAATACGTCCGGTGATATGAATAAGCTTAAAATTAAGTTTGATTCATTAGCCTCACACGATATTACCTTTGTCGGTATTATTCAGACTGCAAAAGCCTCTGGCATGGAACGTTTTCCGCTGCCGTATGTTCTGACTAACTGCCATAACTCATTATGTGCGGTAGGGGGAACTATTAACGGTGACGATCATATGTTTGGTCTGTCTGCGGCACAGCGTTACGGCGGAATCTTTGTGCCGCCACATATTGCTGTTATCCATCAATACATGCGTGAAATGATGGCGGGCGGCGGCAAAATGATCCTTGGCTCAGACAGCCATACACGTTACGGCGCATTGGGTACGATGGCGGTAGGAGAAGGGGGCGGTGAGCTGGTCAAGCAGCTGCTAAACGACACCTGGGACATTGATTATCCTGAGGTCGTTGCCGTTTATCTTACCGGGAAACCCGCAGCAGGTGTTGGTCCACAGGATGTGGCGTTAGCGATCATTGGCGCGGTATTTAAAAATGGCTACGTCAAAAATAAGGTCATGGAGTTTGTCGGCCCTGGTATTCGTCATCTCTCAACGGATTTTCGCAACAGCGTTGATGTGATGACCACCGAAACCACCTGTTTGAGCTCCGTCTGGCAAACGGATGATGAAACTCGTAGTTGGCTGGCATTACATGGACGTGAACAAGACTATCGCCAGCTCAGTCCGCAGCCGATGGCCTGGTACGACGGTTGTATTTATGTTGATTTGAGTGCGATTAAGCCGATGATTGCGCTGCCATTCCATCCAAGTAATGTCTATGAGATTGATACTCTCAATGAGAATCTGACGGACATTCTCCGGGAGATTGAAGTTGAATCTGCACGTATCGCTCAGGGTAAAGCCAGCCTCTCGTTGTTGGATAAAGTAGAAAATGGTCGCTTAAAAGTACAGCAGGGGATCATTGCTGGATGCTCGGGCGGCAACTATGAAAACGTGATTGCTGCGGCGCAGGCATTACGCGGTCAATCCTGCGGTAATGATGCTTTCTCGCTTGCTGTCTACCCCTCGTCACAACCGGTGTTTATGGATTTAGCGCAGAAAGGTGTCGTTACAGATTTACTGGGCGCGGGGGCTGTCATCAGAACCGCATTCTGCGGTCCATGCTTTGGCGCGGGCGATACGCCAATCAACAATGGTCTTAGCATCCGCCATACCACGCGCAACTTCCCTAACCGTGAAGGCTCGAAACCGGGCAATGGTCAAATGTCAGCCGTTGCGCTGATGGATGCGCGATCAATTGCGGCTACGGCAGCCAACGGAGGATTCCTCACTGCTGCGACGGATCTGGACTGTTGGGATACGGTGCCAGACTATGCGTTTAATCCTGCACCTTATAAGAGTCGCGTATACCAGGGGTTCGTGAAAGGGGCTACGCAGCAGCCGCTCATTTACGGCCCGAACATTAAAGACTGGCCGGAACTGGGCGCATTAACGGAAAATATTCTGCTAAAAGTGGCCTCGAAGATCCTTGATGATGTGACAACAACGGATGAGCTTATCCCGTCCGGTGAAACCTCGTCGTATCGCTCTAATCCACTAGGACTGGCGGAATTTACGCTGTCTCGACGAGATCCCGGGTATGTGGAAAGAAGTAAAGCGACGTCGGAGCTGGAAAAAAGGCGCGTGGAGGGGGGCGACGTCAGCGAACTGGCGTCAGTTTTCGAACGCATCCAACAGATTGCCGGTCAGGAAAATGTGCAACCGTTGGATACTGAGATTGGTAGCATGATTTACGCCGTCAAACCTGGCGATGGCTCGGCGCGCGAGCAGGCGGCGAGCTGTCAGCGAGTGATTGGTGGCCTGGCAAATATTGCCCAGGAATATGCCACCAAGCGTTACCGTTCCAACGTTATCAACTGGGGTATGCTACCGCTCCAGATGGCAGAGCAACCTTCATTTGAAGTGGGGGACTATATCTATATTCCCGGTATTCGCCGCGCCTTAGATGAGTGCAGTAAAGAAATCGAAGCGTATGTGCTTCACGATGATGGTGAGGTGAGTGAAATCAGAGTGTATATGGAAAGCCTGACCGCAGAAGAGCGTGAAATTATTAAGGCAGGGAGTTTGATTAACTTTAATAAGTCGCGTTTGGTGTAACACTAATTGTATGCCGGAGAGGGCAATTTTCGTCGCCATCCGGCACATTGCCCGGCAGAGCATGAATCTGCCGGGCTTACATCAGAGAATGACGTTTACTGCTTAGGTTCAGCAACCACTTTGCTACCGATACCGCGGTTGTTGTATTCCCACATACGGTTGAAGTTGGTGTCGTTCAGGTTACGCTGGATTTCACCTTTGTCATCTTCCGCACCGGTATTACCGGCAAACGGGCGTTTTGCGATAACGCTGTCAGCCCATGGTTTTGCCATGTTAAAGCCTTCGTTAATCACGCTGTCACGAATCACGATCTGACCGTTAGTGTTGGAATCGACATCCAGCGAGCGGCCTAACTGCGCCACGCCATCGCCACTTGCCGTGAAGCGGCTATTAATCGCCAGGAAACCGTAGTAGATGTTTGACAGGGTAGCCGGTGCGAACACATAGGCTTCCTGCTGGGTACGGGAGTTCACTACGCGGAAATCGGTGTTATCGAACACTACGGCACCGCGGCCGGAAACGATATCCACATCGCCTTCAATGTAGCTGTTGGTAACCAGCGTACGCGGTTGACGATCGTTTTCCAGACGGTTTTGTACACCGCTATTGGTCACGAAGAAGGTATTCTGGCGGCCCAGGATATTGACCTTGTTGATCTGCACTTTATCGCCATCAGTACGCAGTGCAACGGCCGGGTGGTTACCCGCATCAACGCTGTCACCCAGGTTGTTTTCGATGGTCAGGTTCTGCAATTGCAACCCGTTGTTTTGCGACCAGACGACAGCAGAACACATCACGCCAATATTCGTGCCGCGTTTGTTCTGACAATTATCAAACATATACCACGCAGGTTTACCCGGCATATATTTACCGGCTGGGTTCACCGTACGACGCCAGTCAGCGGTGCTCATTTCACCGTCAATGGCCTGGCCAATTTTCACATCAAGCGGTTTTTCGCCCATGCCGTACAGCGTCAGGCTACCTGTTGCTGCCGGGATATATACCGTGCCCTGGTACTCGCCTGGCATAATCGCGATGTACTGACGTTTGTTAGTACGTTTGATGATTGCTGCATCAACAGCGGCCTGAATGCTGGTATGGGTGACGCCCTGAGTCCCTGCCGGGCCAACGACGAAGTCAGGTTGTGCAGGCAGAGAAATAGAAGAAGGGCTCCACGGCGCAGTGTTTGGCGTCAGCGCAGAAAAATAGTGCGCAGTAACGAAGTTTTTCGCTTCATTAGCCGACAAAATCGGGCGCGAAGAGGTTCCTGGCGCGGTTTGATCGGAAGGAATTTGATCGGGCGGCGTAGAGCTACAGGCGGTCAGCGTCACGCCAAAAGCCATTGCCAGCGCCAGACGGGAAACTGATGATATGTTCACAGGTTGCTCCGGGCTTTAAAAGTTATCCATTAAAGCCTGCTTTTTTATACTAAGTTGAGCGAAACGGGAAGGCGAAAAGGTAAAAAGTTGTTTTTTATCGCAGCAATGTCTGGCGCGGAGAGTCTTTATATCACAAATAGATAACAATTATGGTTCTTCAGGTTGACAACATCCCTATAATCAAAAATAAATGTCTATACAACCTATGACAAGTGGTGAGTCGAATGCAGCAATTCTTCCCTGATGATGTTATCTGGCGCAATGTTCGTCTGGCGACTATGGACCCTGAACGTGGTACCCCATATGGGCTGTTGGACGGTCACGCGCTGATCGTCCGCCAGGGCAAGATTCGCGATATCGTCCCGGAATCATCGTTATATCTCACGCATGACAATACTTTTGATATGCAGGGCAGGCTGATTACGCCTGGCCTGATTGATTGCCATACGCATCTGGTCTTTGGCGGAAACCGCGCAGGTGAGTGGGAGCAGCGGCTAAATGGAGTCTCCTACCAGCAGATAAGCGCTCAGGGTGGGGGGATCAATGCCACCGTATCGGCGACCCGCAGCGCCACGGATGAACAACTCTTACACGTAGCCCATCAACGGATGGAACAGCTGATCAAAGAAGGTGTTACGCTGCTGGAAATAAAATCCGGCTACGGCCTGGATTTGCCGACAGAAGAGAAAATATTGCGCGTGGTGGCAGCGCTGGCGGCAGAGAATATCGTTGAAATCAGCCCGACGCTGTTGGCTGCGCATGCAACTCCAGCGGAATACCGGGATGATCCTGACGGCTATATTACGCTGGTGTGTGAGACCATTTTGCCGCAATTGTGGGAACAAGGGCTGTTTGAGACCGTCGATCTGTTCTGTGAAAGCGTTGGTTTTTCGTTGGCACAGAGTGAGCGGGTGTTTCAGGCTGCGCAGGCGCTGGGCATCCCGATTAAAGGCCATGTCGAACAACTGTCATTGCTTGGCGGCGCACAGTTGGTAAGCCGCTACCACGGGCTATCCGCCGATCATATTGAATACCTCGATGAAGCGGGCGTGGCGGCGATGAGCCAAAGCGGTACGGTCGGCGTGCTGCTGCCCGGCGCATTCTATTTCCTCAAAGAGGAGCAGCGCCCACCGGTAGCGTTGCTGCGTCAATATCAGGTACCGATGGCGGTAGCGACAGATTTTAACCCCGGTACCAGTCCGTTTATCAGCCTGCACTGGGCGATGAATATGGCCTGCGTTCAGTTTGGCCTAACGCCGGAAGAAGCATGGGCGGGCGTAACCCGTCATGCGGCCCGGGCACTGGGGCGTCATGCCACCCACGGTCAATTGAAGGCCGGGTTTGTGGCCGATTTTGTGGTGTGGGATGCAACCCTCCCGGTCGAGATCCTGTATGAACCCGGGCGCAATCCGCTCTACCAACGCGTATTCAAAGGACAAATAGCATGACCAACTGGCAACCAGCCTCACCTGCGCTGTGGCAGGGACGTGATGACCGCGCCGAATCGCCGAATGCGCTGCGCCTGTTTCAGACTATCACCCTGAGCCCGACGTTTAGCCCAGAAATGTACCGCGAGCAGATAGCGTTGCTCGGGTTTGCCTGTGACGAAGGCGTTAAACGTAATCAGGGGCGCACGGGCGCTGCCGGAGCACCCGATGTGCTACGCAAGGCGTTGGCGAATTTAGCCAGTCATGATGGGCACAATCGACTGGTGGATCTGGGAAATATTGTGGCGCAGGCTCCCGATCTTGAGGGCGCGCAGCAGGCGTTACGCAATGCAGTACAGCGCTGTCAGCACCAGAACATGCGTACCTTTGTTTTAGGCGGGGGACACGAAACCGCCTTTGCGCACGGCGCGGGCGTACTGGATGCGTTCCCGCAGGCGAAAGTGGGGATAGTCAACTTCGATGCGCATCTCGATTTACGCCATGCCGGGCAGGCCACGTCCGGTACGCCGTTTCGCCAGCTGGCGCAGCTTTGCGATGAACAGCAGCGTGAATTTCACTATGCCTGTATCGGCGTCAGTCGGGCGGCAAACACCCAGGCGCTTTGGGATGAGGCCCAGCGGCTCGGTGTTACGGTGGTGGAGGATCTGCATTGTGATACGGCGCAGGCGCAGTTAGCGCAGTTCATTGCCAATCTGGATGTCATCTATATGACAATCGACCTCGACGTGCTGCCTGTGTGGGAAATGCCCGGCGTGTCGGCCCCCGCCGCGCTTGGCGTACCGTTGGCGACGCTGCTGAGACTGATTGAGCCTCTGTGTCGTAGCGGTAAACTCCTGGCGGTGGATATGGTTGAATTTAATCCACGTTATGACGATGATGGCAGAGCAGCACGCGTGGCGGCGCGATTAGGCTGGCAAATCGCCCACTGGTGGCACTGACATACCTGATGGCGTTGCGCTTATCAGGTTCGGGTAATGCCTGTAAACTCTACCCACTCACATTTTCAGCTTAAGGAAGGCTCACGCATGCTCCCATCCCGTTCTGCTCCGGCTCCTTTTTACGAAAAGGTCAAACAGGAGATCAGCGAAAAAATTGCCAGCGGTATCTGGCAGCCTCACGATCGCATTCCTTCTGAGGCAGAGCTGGTGGCGCAATATGGTTTCAGCCGCATGACTATCAACCGGGCGCTGCGTGAGTTAACGGATGAAGGTTTACTGGTGCGTTTACAGGGCGTGGGGACGTTTGTCGCCGAGCCAAAAGGCCAGTCCGCGCTGTTTGAAATCCGCAGCATCGCGGATGAAATCAACGCCCGTCAGCATCAGCATCGGTGTGAAGTGCTGACGCTGGAAAAAACCCAGGCCAACGCGCAGCAGGCTTTGGTGTTAAACGTCAAAGAAGGCACCTCCATTTTTCACTCTGTCATGGTGCACTACGAGAACGATCTGCCGGTACAGATTGAAGATCGCTGCGTGAATGCCGAAATTGTGCCGGAGTATCTGGCGCAGGATTACAGCCAGACCACGCCGCACGCATACCTGTCGCTGATAGCCCCTTTAACGGAAGGTGAGCATATTGTTGAAGCGGTACGTGCCAGCGCTGAAGAGTGCGCGCTGCTGAATATTAAAGAACACGATCCCTGCCTGCTGATTCGTCGTAAGACCTGGTCTGCGTCGTCCATAGTCTCTCATGCCCGCTTGCTGTTTCCAGGTTCTCGCTATCGGCTGCAAGGGCGGTTTATGTCCTGATACAGGACATGAAAACCGTGATTGCTGACGCAATATAATAAAAATGTATCCTAATTGTTAAAATCACCCTTGCGATGACTTGTATAGACAAGTATATGTTTCTTATCTATCCGACGTTCGCGAGGAGTTTTCTGTCATGTCCCATAGCAAATATCGTCAGCAGGATATTCGTGCCCCGCGCGGCACCACCTTAAAGGCCAAAAGCTGGCTGACCGAAGCGCCGCTGCGCATGTTAATGAATAATCTGGATCCCGATGTGGCTGAAAATCCGCATGAGCTGGTGGTATACGGTGGGATTGGCCGCGCCGCGCGGGACTGGGAATGTTATGACGCCATCGTCAACGCGCTGACCAAACTGGAAACCGATGAAACTCTGCTGGTCCAGTCCGGAAAACCGGTAGGCGTATTCAAAACTCACGACAACGCGCCGCGCGTGCTGATTGCCAACTCCAACCTGGTGCCACATTGGGCTACCTGGGAACACTTCAACGAACTGGATGCCAAAGGTCTGGCGATGTACGGCCAGATGACCGCCGGGAGCTGGATCTACATCGGCAGCCAGGGCATCGTGCAGGGGACTTATGAAACCTTCGTTGAGGCCGGGCGTCAGCATTATCAGGGTAACCTCAGCGGACGCTGGGTGCTGACCGCCGGGCTGGGCGGCATGGGCGGAGCGCAACCGCTAGCCGCTACGCTTGCGGGTGCGTGTTCGCTGAACATTGAATGCCAGCAAAGTCGAATTGATTTCCGTCTGCGTACCCGTTACGTCGACGAGCAGGCGACATCGCTTGACGATGCGCTGGCGCGTATCGACAAATACACCCGTGAGGGTAAAGCGATCTCCATTGCGCTGTGTGCTAATGCCGCCGACGTTGTGCCGGAACTGGTGAAGCGCGGTGTGCGCCCGGATATGGTCACCGACCAGACCAGCGCCCACGATCCGCTGCATGGTTATCTGCCGTGCGGCTGGAGTTGGGAAGAGTATCAGGCAAAAGCGGTGTCCGATCCCCAGGGCACGGTGCAGGCGGCGAAACGTTCAATGGCAACGCACGTTGAGGCGATGCTGGCGTTTAGCAAAATGGGGGTGCCGACGTTTGATTACGGCAACAACATTCGCCAGATGGCCAAAGAGATGGGCGTGGAAAACGCCTTTGATTTCCCCGGCTTCGTACCTGCTTATATTCGCCCCCTGTTCTGTCGCGGTATAGGCCCGTTCCGTTGGGTGGCGCTGTCGGGCGATCCGCAGGATATTTATAAGACTGATGCCAAAGTGAAAGAGATCGTGGCTGATGATAAGCACCTTCATCACTGGCTGGATATGGCGCGTGAGCGGATTAACTTCCAGGGCTTACCAGCGCGTATCTGCTGGGTCGGCCTGGAGTGGCGACAAAAGCTGGGGCTGGCGTTTAATGAAATGGTGCGTCGTGGTGAAGTATCCGCGCCGATTGTTATTGGCCGTGACCATCTGGACTCCGGTTCTGTTGCCAGCCCAAACCGCGAAACCGAAGCTATGCGCGACGGTTCAGACGCCGTATCCGACTGGCCGCTGCTGAACGCGCTGCTTAACACCGCCAGCGGCGCGACCTGGGTGTCGCTTCATCACGGCGGCGGGGTTGGCATGGGCTTCTCCCAGCATGCCGGGATGGTGATTGTTTGCGATGGCACCGATGAAGCCGCGGCGCGCATCGCCCGGGTATTACATAACGATCCGGCGACCGGGGTGATGCGTCACGCTGATGCCGGGTATGACATTGCGGTGGAGTGCGCAGTTGAAGAAGGGCTGAATTTGCCGATGGTTGCCGCGACGCAGGAGAAACGCTGATATGAACACCATGACACTCACGCCGGGCCATCTGAGTTTTACCCAGCTACGTGAAATCTGGCAGCAGCCGGTCAAACTGAGTCTGGATGCCGGGGCGATTGATGCTATCAATGCCAGCGTCGCCTGCGTCAATAATATTGTCGCTGAAGGCCGTACGGCGTATGGCATTAATACCGGGTTTGGTCTGCTGGCCCAGACCCGTATCGCCACGGAAGATTTGCAGAATTTACAGCGTTCGCTGGTGCTTTCCCATGCGGCAGGCGTTGGCGAAGCGCTGGATGACGCAATGGTTCGCCTGATTATGGTGCTGAAAATCAACAGCCTGGCGCGCGGTTTTTCCGGCATTCGTTTGAGCATGATTGAAGCGCTGATTGCGCTGGTGAATGCCGAGGTGTATCCACTGATCCCGGCGAAAGGGTCGGTGGGCGCATCGGGCGACCTGGCGCCGCTGGCACATATGTCTCTGACGCTGCTGGGCGAAGGGAAAGCGCGCTGGCAGGGAGAATGGCTCCCGGCGACCGACGCGCTGAAAAAGGCCGGACTGGAGCCGATCACGCTGGAGGCGAAAGAGGGACTGGCGCTGCTCAACGGCACTCAGGCTTCCACCGCCTTTGCACTGCGCGGGTTAATTGAAGCTCAGGAACTGTTTGCGTCTGCGACGGTGTGCGGGGCGCTGACCACAGAAGCCGTGCTGGGCTCCCGTCGTCCGTTTGACGCCCGTATTCATGCCGCGCGAGGGCAGCGTGGGCAGATTGATGCCGCAATGCTGTACCGTCATGTGTTGACCGATTCCAGCGCGCTTTCGCAGTCGCATCATAACTGTGAAAAGGTGCAGGACCCGTATTCTCTGCGCTGTCAGCCACAGGTGATGGGGGCATGTCTGACACAAATGCGCCAGGTGATGGATGTTCTGCTGGTTGAAGCCAACGCGGTTTCCGACAACCCGCTGGTGTTTGCCGAAGAGGGCGATGTGATCTCCGGTGGGAATTTCCATGCTGAACCGGTGGCGATGGCGGCAGATAATCTGGCGCTGGCGATTGCGGAAATCGGCTCGTTATCAGAGCGGCGCATTGCGCTGATGATGGACAAACATATGTCGCAGTTGCCGCCGTTCCTGGTGAAAAATGGCGGGGTTAACTCCGGCTTTATGATTGCTCAGGTAACTGCCGCCGCGCTGGCGAGCGAGAACAAAGCGCTGGCGCATCCGCACAGTGTGGACAGCTTGCCGACATCTGCTAACCAGGAAGATCACGTGTCTATGGCTCCGGCGGCAGGGCGCAGACTGTGGGAGATGGCGGCAAATACGCGCGGCGTGATTGCCGTGGAGTGGCTGGCGGCGTGTCAGGGGATTGACCTGCGTGAAGGGTTAACCTCCAGCCCGTTGCTGGAGCAGGCGCGACAGGCGCTGCGCGAGCAGGTTGCCCACTACACGCAGGATCGCTTTTTTGCCCCGGATATTGAGTGCGCGACCGAATTGTTAGCGCAAGGAACGTTGCTGAAATTGTTGCCTGAATTTCTGTAGAAAATTGCCTGATGGCGACGCTGACGCGTCTTATCAGGCCTACTGTCTGCTTTGTAGGCCGGATGAGGCTAAGCCGGCATCCGGCACAACACAGCTTAACTAAACATCGCGGTAATCGAGGCGCTGGCGAGCGAGTGGAAATGGACGTTAAATCCAACCATCGCGCCGCTGGCACCTTCATCGACATCAATACGCTCCACATTCAGTGCGTGAACAGTGAAGATATAGCGGTGGGTTTCCCCCTTCGGCGGCGCAGCGCCGCCATAACCCGCTTTACCAAAATCTGTACGGGTCTGAATCACCCCATCCGGTTGTGCAACCAGCCCGGAGCCGAATCCTTGTGGGAGTACGCGGGTATCAGCCGGCAGATTTACCACCACCCAATGCCACCAGCCGGAGCCGGTTGGCGCATCAGGATCAAAGCAGGTCACGACAAAGCTTTTGGTTCCTGCGGGTACGTCATCCCACGCCAGATGCGGGGAAATATTATCCCCGTCATACCCCATGCCGTTAAAGACGTGGCGATGCCCAAGCTTATCGCCATCGCGCAGATCGTTACTGATTAGTTTCATGCTGACTCCTCTCGTTAGCCAAAAAGTGTAGCCAGAAACCGTAGAGCTTACCGCTGATTAATCGCTAAAAAATGTTGCATTGCGCACAGCCTCGTTCACGGCCTGCGTCAGGCGACGTAACTGATCGGGCTGGATAATGTACGGCGGCATCAGGTAGATGAGCTTGCCAAACGGTCTTATCCACACGCCCTGTTCGACAAAGAACTTCTGTAACGCTGCCATATTCACCGGATGCGTGGTTTCGATTACGCCAATGGCGCCGAGCACGCGTACGTCCGCGACCCAACTGGAGTCCGCCGCCGGGGCGAGTTCTGCCCGCAGTTGCGCTTCAATGGCCGCTACCTGCGCGCGCCACTCGCCGGTTTCGATTAACGACAGGCTGGCGGAGGCGACGGCGCAGGCCAACGGATTGCCCATAAAGGTTGGGCCGTGCATGAAGCATCCGGCTTCACCATTGCTGATGGTTTCTGCGACCTGACGTGTGGTCAGGGTTGCAGAAAGGGTCATCGTACCGCCGGTTAACGCTTTGCCCAGGCACAAAATGTCCGGGGTTATGTCGGCGTGTTCGCAGGCAAACAGCTTGCCTGTACGACCAAATCCGGTGGCGATTTCATCGGCAATCAGCAGGATCCCTTCACGGTCGCACATCTTACGGATGCGTTTTAACCATTCGGGATGATACATGCGCATACCGCCAGCGCCCTGTACGATTGGCTCTAGGATCACTGCCGCAATTTCGTGGCGATGCGCGGCCATCAGACGGGCAAAAGGCACCATATCCAGTTCGTCCCACTCGCCGTCCATGCGGCTTTGTGGGGCTGGGGCAAACAGGTTCTCCGGCAGGTACCCCTTCCACAGACTGTGCATTGAGTTGTCAGGATCGCAGACCGACATCGCGCCGAAGGTATCACCGTGATAACCGTTACGAAATGTCAGGAAACGCTGGCGGGATTCGCCTTTAGCCTGCCAGTATTGCAGCGCCATTTTCATTGCGACTTCTACGGCGACCGACCCTGAATCCGCGAGAAAAACGCACTCCAGCGCCTCTGGGGTCATCGCCACCAACTGGCGGCACAACGCAATGGCCGGGGCATGGGTAATGCCGCCAAACATCACATGCGACATGGTATCAATCTGCGTTTTCATCGCGGCGTTCAGTTGCGGGTGATTGTAACCGTGGATTGCCGCCCACCAGGATGACATGCCGTCAATCAGCTTCTCACCGCTGGCTAAGATCAGTTCGCAACCTTCGGCACGCGCCACCGGATAAACCGGCAACGGGGAGGTCATGGAGGTGTATGGGTGCCAGATATGGCGTTGGTCAAACGCAAGATCGTCCGTTGTCATAATCGACTTGTAAACCAAATTAAAAAGATTTAGGTTTACGAGTCTACACCAAACTAACAACGAAACGTATACCAATATGGCTCATTCTTCTCGCTGGACAATGTCGCAAGTCACCGAATTATTTGAAAAACCGCTGTTGGATCTGCTGTTTGAAGCGCAGCAGGTTCATCGTCAGCATTTCGATCCGCAGCAGGTACAGGTTAGTACGCTGCTGTCGATTAAGACCGGTGCTTGCCCGGAAGATTGCAAATACTGCCCGCAGAGCTCCCGCTATAAAACCGGTCTGGAAACAGAACGGTTGATGGAGGTTGAACAGGTACTGGACTCGGCACGTAAGGCGAAGCAGGCCGGCTCAACGCGGTTTTGCATGGGCGCGGCGTGGAAAAACCCGCATGAGCGCGATATGCCTTACCTCGAGCAGATGGTGCAGGGCGTGAAAGAACTGGGGCTGGAAGCCTGTATGACGCTGGGCACGCTGGACGAATCTCAGGCCCAGCGCCTGGCCAATGCGGGTCTGGACTACTACAACCACAACCTCGACACCTCGCCGGAATTTTACGGCAATATCATCACCACCCGCTCGTACCAGGAGCGCCTGGACACGCTGGATAAAGTGCGCGAGGCGGGCATTAAAGTTTGCTCCGGCGGGATTGTTGGGCTGGGCGAAACGGTGACCGACCGCGCGGGTCTGCTGCTGCAATTAGCGAATCTGCCGACGCCGCCGGAAAGCGTGCCGATCAACATGCTGGTGAAAGTGAAGGGCACGCCGCTTGCCGATAACGACGACGTAGATGCTTTTGATTTTATTCGTACTATCGCCGTGGCGCGTATCATGATGCCGACCTCATACGTGCGTCTTTCTGCCGGGCGCGAGCAGATGAACGAACAAACCCAGGCGATGTGCTTTATGGCCGGGGCCAACTCGATTTTCTACGGCTGCAAACTGCTGACCACCCCGAACCCGAACGAAGATAAAGATTTGCTGTTATTTCGCAAGCTGGGTCTTAACCCGCAGCAAACTGCGGTACTGGCGGGCGATAACGAACAGCAACAACGTCTGGAGCAGGCGCTGCGTACCCCGGATACCGACGATTACTACAACGCGGCAACCGTATGACCTGGCAGCAAAAAATTGACGATGCGCTAACAGCGCGTCGTCGTGCTGATGCCCTGCGTCAGCGCTATGCAGTGACGCAGGGTGCCGGGCGCTGGCTGCAGGCCGATGGTCGCCAGTATCTGAATTTCTCCAGCAACGACTACCTCGGCTTAAGCCACCATCCGCAGATTATCTGCGCGTGGCAGCAGGGCGCTGAGCGTTTTGGCGTCGGCAGCGGCGGCTCGGGCCATGTCAGCGGTTATTCCGTTGCTCATCAGGCGCTGGAAGAAGAGCTGGCGCAGTGGCTCGGCTATTCCCGGGCGCTGTTGTTCATCTCTGGTTTTGCCGCCAATCAGGCGGTCATTGCCGCACTGATGGGAAAAGATGACAAGATTGTTGCCGACAGGCTCAGCCATGCCTCGCTGCTGGAGGCTGCCAGTCTTAGCCCTGCCGTGTTACGTCGCTTTACCCATAACGACTCGCAACATCTGGATCGTCTGCTGACAGCCCCCTGTCCGGGGCAGCAGCTGGTGGTCACCGAAGGCGTGTTCAGCATGGATGGCGACAGCGCGCCGCTGGCAGAAATCCACGTGGTGGCGAAACGGCAGGGCGCGTGGCTGCTGGTGGATGATGCGCATGGGATTGGCGTAAGCGGTGAGGAAGGACGTGGTTCGTGCTCTCGACAGCAGGTGAAACCTGAGCTGTTGGTGGTGACATTTGGCAAAGGGTTCGGCGTCAGCGGTGCGGCGATCCTGTGTTCTGATAGCGTGGCCGATTATCTGCTGCAGTTTGCCCGTCATCTGATCTACAGCACCAGCATGCCCCCAGCCCAGGCTCAGGCCTTGCGCGCCGCGCTGGCGGTGATCCGCAGCAGCGAAGGCGATGAGCGCAGAGAAAAGCTGGCGATGCTGATCCAGCGTTTTCGCGCAGGGCTGAATACCACGGATTTGACGCTGGCGCATTCAGACAGCGCTATTCAACCGCTGATCGTTGGCGACAATCATAAAGCCTTGCAACTGGCACAGACGTTACGGCAACAGGGATGCTGGGTGACGGCGATTCGTCCACCGACGGTGCCGGTTGGGACGGCCAGGCTGCGGATTACGCTGACCCAGGCGCATGAAGTCCAGGATATCGACAGCCTACTGGAGGTGCTGCATGGTGCAGGTCAATAAGCAGGCGATTGCCGCTGCGTTTGGTCGCGCGGCCACGCACTATGAGCAACATGCGGAGCTTCAGCGTCAGAGCGCCGATGCGTTACTGGCACAACTCGATGGCCGGGCGTTCTCACGGGTTTTGGACGCGGGCTGTGGGCCTGGGCGTATGAGTCGTTACTGGCGGGAGCAGGGGAGCGAGGTCTGTGCGCTGGATCTGTCGGCACAAATGCTGACCGAAGCGCAGCGTCACGATGTTGCCCATCACTATCTGCTGGCGGATATCGAAGCCATTCCGCAGGCCGCTGCCACTTTCGACCTGGCCTGGAGCAATCTGGCCGTGCAGTGGTGCAACGACCTGCGCGGCGCGTTACGCGAGCTATATCGGGTGGTGCGTCCTGGCGGGACGGTGGCGTTTAGTACCCTGGCGCAAGGGTCGATGCCTGAACTTCGTCAGGCGTGGCGAGCAGTTGATGATCGGGAGCACGCCAACCGTTTTTTGCCGGTGGAGCAACTGGAAAACGCGCTGTGCGGCTGGGACGTTGAATACCAGTCTCATGCCGTCACGCTGTGGTTTGACGATGCGCTGAGCGCCATGCGCTCGCTGAAGGGTATTGGCGCGACGCATTTGCACGACGGACGCGAACAGCGTGTGCTGACCCGTTCGCAACTGCGTCAGCTACAACTCGCCTGGCCCTGTCAGCAGGGGAAATATCCGCTGACCTATCATCTTTTTTTGGGAGTGATTCAACGTGACTAACACGTATTTTGTCACCGGGACGGACACCGAAGTAGGTAAAACTATCGCCAGCTGTGCGTTGCTTCAGGCGGCGGGACAGCTGGGGTTGCGAACGGTCGGCTATAAGCCGGTGGCGTCAGGCAGTGAAATGACGGCTGAAGGTCTGCGAAACAGCGATGCGCTGGCTCTACAGCGCAACAGCGTTGTGGCAGTGGATTATGCGGCCATCAATCCGTATACCTTCGCCGAACCTACCTCACCGCATATCATCAGTGCTGACGAAGGGCGTCCCATTCAGGCCTCAGTGATGTCTGCGGGTTTACGCTTGCTTGAAGAACAGGCTGACTGGGTATTGGTGGAAGGCGCAGGCGGATGGTTTACGCCACTTTCGCCAACGCTGAGTTTTTCTGACTGGGTAAAAGCGGAACAACTGCCGGTGATTCTGGTGGTTGGCGTTAAGCTCGGCTGTATCAATCATGCCATTTTGACCGCCCAAGCGGTGCAGCAGGCCGGGCTGACGCTCGCCGGATGGGTTGCCAATGATGTGCAGCCACCCGGTAAGCGTCATGCTGAATATATGGCGACACTAAAGCGTGCGCTTGCGGCTCCGCTACTGGGGGAAATTCCCTGGCTGGCAGAAGAGCCGGAACGAGCAGCGACAGGTCGTTATATCGATCTTAGCGTTTTGTCTCTGGCATCCACCAGTCGTTGATTAGCGGGTCGCTGAATTGTGTTATTTGCCCTTGAGCCACGTTGCGTCCACGATGTAACAAGCAATAGCAGTCAGCGACCCGACGAATAAACGGCAGGCTCTGCTCCGCGAGCATAATGGCGATGCCAAGCTCCTGGCTTAGCCTCACTATCAGATTCCCCAGTTTGTGGATATACGCCTGGCCACTTCCTCGCGTCGGCTCATCGAGAATCAGCAGGCGCGGGCGAGTGACTAACGCACTGGCGAGTGCAAGCTGGTGCTGATTTTCCTCCGACAATGCCACCCCTTTGGCCTGACGCAGTACAAACAGCTGTGGAAACAGGCGGTAAATATCGCTGCTGTTCATCGTTTCGCTTTTCTCAACCGCTTGGCGCGCAATGTGCAGATTTTCCTCTACCGTCAGCTGCGAAAAAATTCGCCGTTCCTGTGATACACAGTTAATACCCAGCGCAATGCGCTTTGCCGCCGGAATCTGAAGCAGATCGCAAGGTGGTGCGCCAGCCTGATGCCAGAACATGGTTCCGCTCTCAATCGGTAAATTGCCTGTGATGCAATTGGCCAGCGTGGTTTTTCCCATCCCTGGAAGACCCAGCACGGCGGTACATTTACCGGGCAACAGGTCGAGATCGACATCCCAAAGCGAGTGTTGATTACCGTAATAGTGATTCACTGCACGAAGACTCAACATAGATTTCTCCCTCATGATGATATCCGCCTCGCGGGCTGATGGTCGGGAGAAAACTGCAAATCTCTTGCCAGAAGCGGAATGAGGGGAAAATACAGCAGGGTAGCGGGTTGCGGTATCTGGCTTGTTGTGGATGAGCGCCGCAGTGTGCACATTGTCAGTGCCTGGTGGCGTTGTGATGGTGCAGGCAGGAAAATGATGAAAATGCGAGCAAGATCTCGGCCATTCCAGGTCGCTTCGTTAGCTGATAAATATCAAAAAATAGCGATAATTTTTTTTTATCCCACCAGAAAAGACCATCAGGACGTTTTTGCCAGGCTACAGTCCATACGGGCTGGAGGCAGTTATCCACTATTCCTGTGGATAACCTTGTGTATTAGAGTTAGAAAACACAAGGTAAGCGAGAGAAGACGCGGCCTGCGACTAAATTGATGCGAAAGACGGCTTGAGATAATAGTCATTAAATTACAGTGTGTTAGATAAATGCAATGGCTGTCGCAGAAGTGTCATGTGTTGCCACAAAACTTTCATCGGGTAGCTTGACAAATGTTAAAAAAGTCATTGGTTTGGGGATAACACATTTTTGCTGGTGTTTTATCTTGCCTGCGGACAAATTTTAGCCTGTAGTCACGGCCATTTTGCTGGGGTAACAGAAATATTCTGGCGCGTTACTGTTTTTCCATCCAGTATATTTTACTGGCAAAATATACGGCTGCGAGTAAAATTACACACCTGCCCGCCCATTGCTTCAGGTAGCTGCTCATGAGTAAACCGTTCAAACTAAATTCCGCTTTTAAACCCTCTGGCGATCAGCCTGAGGCGATTCGTCGCCTGGAAGAAGGTCTGGAGGATGGACTGGCGCATCAGACGCTGCTGGGGGTGACGGGGTCGGGGAAAACATTCACCATCGCGAACGTGATTGCGGACTTACAGCGACCTACCATGGTGCTGGCCCCCAATAAGACGCTTGCCGCACAGTTGTACGGTGAGATGAAAGAGTTTTTCCCGGATAACGCGGTGGAATATTTCGTCTCCTACTACGACTATTATCAGCCGGAAGCCTACGTGCCAAGTTCTGACACCTTCATCGAGAAGGATGCCTCGGTTAACGAACACATTGAGCAGATGCGACTGTCAGCGACCAAAGCGTTGCTTGAGCGACGGGATGTCGTTGTCGTGGCGTCGGTTTCCGCGATTTATGGTCTGGGTGACCCGGATCTGTACCTGAAAATGATGCTGCACCTGACGGTGGGGATGATTATCGACCAGCGCGCGATCCTGCGTCGTCTGGCGGAGCTGCAATATACCCGCAACGATCAGGCATTCCAGCGCGGGACCTTCCGCGTGCGCGGTGAAGTGATCGACATATTCCCGGCAGAATCTGACGACATTGCGTTGCGCGTGGAACTGTTTGATGAAGAGGTCGAACGTTTGTCGCTGTTTGACCCGCTTACCGGGCAGGTCGAATCCACTATTTCGCGCTTTACCATCTACCCTAAAACGCACTACGTGACGCCGCGCGAACGTATTGTACAGGCGATGGAAGAAATTAAAGTTGAGCTGGCAGAGCGGCGTAAGGTCCTGTTGGCAAATAACAAACTGCTGGAAGAACAGCGCTTAAGTCAGCGTACCCAGTTCGATCTGGAAATGATGAACGAGCTGGGTTACTGCTCGGGGATTGAAAACTATTCCCGCTATCTGTCCGGGCGTGGTCCGGGCGAGCCGCCGCCGACGTTGTTTGATTACCTGCCTGCCGATGGCCTGCTGGTTGTGGATGAATCCCACGTGACTATCCCGCAAATTGGCGGCATGTATCGCGGTGACCGGGCGCGTAAAGAAACCCTGGTCGAATACGGATTCCGTCTGCCGTCGGCGCTGGATAACCGTCCGCTTAAATTTGAAGAGTTTGAAGCGCTGGCCCCGCAAACCATCTACGTTTCGGCGACGCCGGGCAACTATGAGCTGGAGAAATCCGGTGATGATGTGGTCGATCAGGTGGTACGACCGACCGGGCTGCTGGATCCGGTTATTGAGGTGCGTCCGGTGGCGACGCAGGTTGACGACCTGCTGTCTGAAATTCGCACCCGTGCGGCGATTAACGAACGTGTGCTGGTCACCACGCTCACCAAACGGATGGCGGAAGACCTCACAGAATACCTCGAAGAACACGGCGAGCGGGTGCGTTATCTGCACTCTGACATCGATACCGTGGAACGTATGGAAATCATTCGTGACCTGCGTCTGGGCGAGTTTGACGTGCTGGTGGGTATCAACCTGTTACGTGAAGGCCTGGACATGCCTGAGGTCTCCCTGGTGGCGATTCTGGACGCAGACAAAGAAGGGTTCCTGCGTTCTGAACGTTCGCTTATCCAGACCATCGGTCGTGCGGCGCGTAATATCAACGGTAAGGCGATTCTTTACGGTGATAAAATTACCGCCTCAATGGCCAAAGCGATTGGTGAAACCGAACGTCGTCGTGAGAAACAGCAGCTCTACAACGAAGAGCACGGTATTACGCCGCAGGGTCTGAACAAGAAAGTGGTCGATATTCTGGCGTTGGGTCAGAATATTGCGAAGACCAAAGCGAAAGGCAAAGGGAAGTCACGCGCAGGCGCGAAGTCTGAGGTTGTCGAACTGGATATGACGCCAAAAGCGCTGCAGCAGAAGATTCACGAGCTGGAAGGGCAGATGATGCAGCACGCACAGAATCTCGAGTTTGAAGAGGCCGCGACAATCCGCGACCAGTTGCATCAGCTGCGCGAGTTGTTTATTGCGGCATCGTAAGGCGGTGTCGGATGCGGGGTAAACCCTTATCCGACCTACGGGGTAGATAGCGTACGTAGGCCGGATGGCGGAGCAGAGCGTTTTGTAGGCCTGATCAGCGCAGCGCATCAGGCATTGTTTGATGCCGGAGCAAATCGTTTTGTAGGCCTGATAAGCAAAGCGCATCAGGCAAATCCGTTCAGCCCAGCGCCTGCACTGCTTTCTCCAGCGCACTATGCAATAGCTGGCGGTCATGGCGGTAGGGAATATCGCTGGCTTCCAGCACTTCCTGGATCACAACGCGGTCGGTAACAGCGGAAGCATCCACTTTCGGCCCCACAACCACCGCATCAATCACTTTCTTCCCGACGTACTGTTCAATAATGGCCAGCTTATCGCTAAGCGTCAGGCTGGCTGCTGGCAGGCTTAATTCGCGCCCAAGATTGCCTATGTAGACCATCGGAGCCGGTGTGCGACGTAATGCCTGTGACATTTCATCGAGTAACAGAATCGGCATCAGGCTGGTGTAAAAACTGCCAGGGCCTATCAAAATCAAATCCGCTTCAGCGATAGCCTCAACGGCCTCACGCGTAGTCGGGACTTTTGGCGACAGCATCAGTTCCTGAGGCGGGACGGTGAGCTGATCGATATTCACTTCGCCATAAACTTCATGTCCCTGGTCATCAATGGCCATCAGATCCACCGGCAGCTCCGACATCGGAATTAAATGTGCGTCAACTTTCAGCAGGCTACGAATTAAATTGATAGCTTCCAGAGGCCGCACGCTGAGGTGATCGAGCGCCTTTAACATCAGATTTCCGAGGTTATGTCCGGAAAGTTCACCATTACCGCCAAAACGATACTCAAACATGGCGGATGCAACGCTGGGTTGGGTAATTAACTGGTTCAGACAGTTACGCATGTCTCCCCAGGCTATCCCTCCTTCAGAGCGACGAATACGACCTGTCGACCCGCCGTTATCCGTGGTGGTGACGATACCCGTCAGGCGGGAACCTAATGGGGAAAGAGAGGAGAGAACGCGTCCTAATCCATGCCCTCCGCCGAGAGCGACAACGCGGTCCAGATCTGCCAGCGTGCGAGTGCGCATATATTTTCCTGATATCAATTGATCGGCGCTACAGTAACGTAAATAGCGTGTTTTCGGCAATTATCCAGTCGGCATCTGCCGTAATTTTTTTCTGCGATCTACTCCTTTCTGACGACACCCACCTGATAGCAAGATGATGTATATCAATGCAAAACTGTAGTTTTTGCTTATTCTGTAGCGAAATTGCACGATCATGTCGTTATGTATGTATTTATACAGCGAAAGTGTACATGGCAAAAGCGTCATTTACACGCTAGTATCGGCATAACCACAAAGTACTTTTAATAATTTGAGTTGCCGAAAGCCAACGCATCTGCAACTCGAAGTATGATGAGTATAAACACTCTAGCCTCTGCACCTGGGTCAAATGATACGGTGCTTTGGCCGTGACAAGACTTGAAAAAGTTTGTCACCAGGGCGCAGGAAGAAATGACTACGTCTCCCGTATTTGGAAAGGTGTACATGGGCTCTCAACTTACCGATGCTTTCGCACGTAAGTTTTACTACTTACGTTTGTCGATTACCGATGTGTGTAACTTTCGTTGCACCTACTGCCTGCCGGATGGCTATAAGCCCGGCGGGGTCACCAATAACGGCTTTTTGACCGTTGATGAAATTCGCCGCGTCACGCGTGCGTTCGCCAGTCTGGGAACGGAAAAAGTGCGTCTGACGGGGGGCGAACCTTCACTGCGTCGCGACTTCACTGACATCATCGCCGCCGTGCGCGAAAACGACGCCATCCGCCAGATTGCGGTAACCACCAATGGTTATCGTCTGGCGCGCGATGCCGCCGCCTGGCGCGATGCCGGACTGACCGCGCTCAACGTCAGCGTCGACAGCCTCGATGCCCGTCAGTTTCACGCCATTACCGGACAGGACAAGTTTCAGCAGGTGATGGCAGGCATTGATGCCGCCTTTGATGCCGGTTTTGAAAAAGTGAAAGTCAACACCGTGCTGATGCGCGACGTAAACCATCATCAACTGGACACCTTCCTGGCGTGGATCCAACCTCGACCAATCCAACTGCGTTTTATTGAACTGATGGAAACGGGCGAGGGCAGCTCTCTCTTCCGTAAACACCATATTTCCGGACAGGTACTGCGCGATGAGCTGCTGCGTCGCGGCTGGATCCACCAGATCCGACAGCGTAGCGACGGCCCGGCTCAGGTATTCTGTCATCCTGATTATGTTGGCGAAATTGGTCTGATCATGCCTTATGAGAAAGACTTCTGCGCCACCTGTAATCGTCTGCGCGTTTCCTCTGTCGGCAAGCTTCATCTGTGTTTATTTGGTGAAGGTGGCGTAAGCCTGCGTGATTTGCTGGAAGACGATGCTCAGCAACCGGCGCTGGAAGAACGTATTTCAGCCGCGCTGCTGGAGAAAAAGCAGACCCATTTCCTGCATCAGAACAATACCGGTATTACGCAAAACTTATCTTACATTGGCGGCTGATCGCTAAAAGGAGTTTTTCATGAGTCAGGTAAGCGCTGAATTTATCCCGACACGCATTGCTATTCTTACTGTTTCCAACCGTCGCGGCGAAGAAGATGACACCTCCGGCCATTATCTGCGTGACTCGGCGCAAGAAGCGGGTCATCAGATTGTCGATAAGGCGATTGTCAAAGAGAACCGCTACGCCATCCGCGCCCAGGTTTCTGCCTGGATTGCCAGTGACGATGTACAGGTGGTGCTCATTACCGGTGGCACTGGCTTAACCGAAGGGGACCAGGCGCCGGAAGCGCTGCAACCGCTGTTCGACAGAGAAGTTGAAGGGTTTGGCGAAGTCTTCCGTATGCTGTCGTTTGAAGAGATTGGCACCGCGACGCTGCAATCCCGGGCGATTGCCGGGGTGGCCAATAAAACGCTGATTTTTGCCATGCCGGGTTCGACGAAAGCGTGTCGTACCGCATGGGAAAATATCATTGCGCCGCAGCTTGATGCCCGTACGCGTCCGTGTAATTTCCACCCACATTTGAAGAAATAAGTATGTCGCAACTGACTCATATTAACGCCGCTGGCGAAGCGCATATGGTGGATGTATCCGCCAAAGCGGAAACCGTACGCGAGGCGCGTGCAGAAGCATTCGTAACCATGCATAGCGAAACGCTGGCGATGATCATCGACGGCAGCCACCATAAAGGTGACGTTTTCGCCACGGCGCGTATTGCCGGTATTCAGGCTGCCAAACGCACCTGGGATCTTATCCCACTGTGTCACCCGCTGATGTTGAGCAAGGTCGAAGTCAATTTGCACGCCGAGCCGGAGCACAATCGCGTACGTATTGAAACGCTGTGTCGCCTGACCGGTAAAACCGGCGTTGAAATGGAAGCGTTAACGGCAGCCTCCGTGGCGGCATTGACCATCTACGATATGTGCAAAGCGGTACAAAAGGATATGGTGATTGGTCCGGTGCGTCTGCTGGCAAAAAGCGGCGGCAAATCGGGTGATTTTAAGGTGGATGCGCATGATTAAGGTTCTTTTCTTTGCTCAGGTACGGGAACTGGTGAACACCGATGCGTTAGAAGTTGCCGTCGAGTTTGCAACGGTAGAAGCGCTGCGCAAGCATCTGGCGGCGCAAAGCGATCGCTGGGCGCTGGCGCTGGAAGACGGCAAGCTGCTGGCGGCGGTGAATCAGACGCTGGTCAGTTTTGACCATCCTCTTAACGCGGGTGATGAAGTCGCTTTCTTCCCGCCGGTAACCGGAGGCTAAAATGGCTCAAACGCGAATTGTTGTTGGCCATGCGCCGTTCAGCGTCGGGGATGAGTATCCCTGGCTGGCAGAGCGCGATGAAGACGGCGCGGTCGTCACTTTCACCGGTAAAGTGCGCAATCACAATCTCGGTGACAGCGTGCAGGCGTTAACGCTGGAACACTATCCGGGAATGACCGAAAAAGCGCTGGCGGAGATTGTCGACGAAGCGCGTTCGCGCTGGCCACTGGGTCGGGTGACGGTGATTCATCGCATTGGCGAACTGTGGCCGGGTGACGAAATCGTGTTTGTTGGCGTGACCAGTGCGCATCGCAGCAGCGCATTTGATGCCGGGCAGTTCATTATGGATTACCTGAAAACCCGCGCGCCGTTCTGGAAACGCGAGGCTACGCCGGAAGGTGAGCGCTGGGTTGATGCCCGCGACAGCGATAAGCTAGCAGCAAAACGCTGGTAGAGTACAATTGTTGTAGGCTCATACTGATTCAGGAGATTGTCATGGACCGATTCCCACGATCCGATTCTATTGTACAGGCCCGTTCCGGTCTGCAAACGTATATGGCGCAGGTGTACGGCTGGATGACCTGCGGACTGTTGCTGACGGCGTTTATCGCCTGGTATGCGGCAAATACGCCCGCGGTGATGATGTTTGTCTTCTCCAGCAAAATCACCTTCTTTGGCCTGATCATCGCTCAACTTGCGCTGGTGTTTGTCCTGTCCGGCATGGTGCAAAGGCTGAGCGCGGGTATGGCGACCACGCTGTTTATGCTCTATTCGGCATTAACCGGGTTGACGCTATCAAGCATTTTTATCGTCTATACCTACTCGTCTATCGCCAGCACCTTCGTGGTTACTGGTGGGATGTTCGGGATCATGAGCTTGTATGGCTACACCACCAAGCGCGATCTGAGCGGCTTCGGCAATATGCTGTTTATGGCGCTGATCGGTATTGTGCTGGCCTCACTGGTTAACTTCTGGCTGAAGAGCGAAGCGCTGATGTGGGCGGTGACCTATATCGGGGTGATTGTGTTTGTCGGTCTAACCGCCTATGACACACAGAAGCTGAAAAATATCGGTGAACAGATCGACCTGCGCGACAGCTCCAATCTGCGTAAATACGCAATTCTTGGAGCCTTAACGCTGTATCTGGACTTCATCAACCTGTTCCTGATGCTGCTGCGTATTTTCGGCAATCGTCGTTAATTGTCTGTTGCCGGATGCGGCTTAACGCCTTATCCGGCCTACTTTTGATACCAGGCGGTAGGCCGCATCCGGCACTATATGCACCATCATTTCGCCATCGCCTTCTCGTTCTTTGCCCGTAGCTTTTTCGCCCGACTCTCCAACAGCAAATAACACATCAGCGCCAGCAGTAGCGGAATAAAATAGTACAGCACGCGATACGCGAGCAGGGCAGCAATGATCGTGCCTTGAGACGTATTCTCTCCTGCCAGCAGCGCCATAAACACCGCCTCCAGCACGCCGATCCCCGCCGGAATATGCACAATCACCCCGGCAATACTGCTTACCAGCAGCACGCCCAGCACGAAGAAATAGTTGATGTTCTGGCCCAGCAACAACCAGATAATCGCCCCCATTACCATCCAGTTAGCCCCGGATATCGCCATTTGCGCGAGGGCAAATTTCCACGAGGGTAGCACCAGCTTTTGGCCCTTGATGGTGATGTGACGATGTTTAGCGAAAGCGCAAAACCACAGATAAACAACAATAATCATCAGCAGCGCTATGCCTAAAATGCGCAATGTGCCTTCATCGATATACCAGTGTGCGGGCAGTTCAACGACGCCGAAGGTAAATATAAAACCGCCCAGCAGAATATAGCCCAGCCAGTTTGTGGTTATGCTCAGCGAAAAAATCCGCGTTATTGTGCCCCCCGGCAATCCGAGGCGCGAGTAAAGGCGATAACGCATCCCAATACCGCCCACCCAGGTGCTTAACGTCAGGTTGAACGCGTAACAGATAAACGACACCAGCATGACCTGGCGTTTTGCCAGTTTGTGACCGCAGTAGTAGCGGCCGAGCAGATCATAACAGCCGTAAAGTAAATAACTGACGATCACCAACCCTACAGCGCTGAGCAGGGCGATCCGGTTGTAATCGCGAATTACCGTCCACACTTCCTGCCAGTTGACTTTGCTGGCATAAACAACCAGCAGCACGATCACCGCAATAAAAAATAACCATGTGAGGATCTTTTTCGCTAACCGCCAGCGTCGGTGATTTTTTGCCATCAGGTTTTCCCTCCTGCATCCTCGGTTTGTATACGGTCCTGAGTTTCCAGAGCGGGCTGCGCGGGCGGCTCTATCTCGGCCAGATGCGGGGTATGCGCCGGAAGCCAGCCGACCAGCGCCGGGAAGTGGCGTAAAAAGTGGAAGGCCAACACGCTTTTAGTCAGGTTCCACCAGGTGCGTTTTGGCAGCATGGATTCATCAACCCGCTTGCAGTCCTGCGCAATAATAGGGTTCAGGTTGTCGCGCAGGGTCTGGTTAAACGTGCGGTCATGAATAATCAGATTCGCTTCCAGATTCAGCGACAGGCTCAGCGGATCAAGATTGCTGGATCCCACCGTCGCCCAGTGATCGTCCATCAGCGCCACTTTGCCATGCAGAGGTTTACGGCGGTATTCATAGACATGGACGCCACCCTTAACCAGATAGTTGTACAGCAGGCGGGCACCCACTTTCACAATCGGCATATCCGGTTCACCTTGCACGATGAGTTTTACCCGAACGCCGCGTCGCGCTGCTTTACGCAGGGCATGCAGCAGACGATAACCGGGAAAGAAATAGGCATTGGCAATGATCACTTCCCGCCGGGCCTGGGTCAGCATTTTCAGATAGTGGCGTTCAATATCATCGCGATGCTCTTCGTTATCGCGCCAGACAAACAGCGCCTGCGCTTCGCCAGGGCGATGATTGTCGATTGCCCGGTGATGACGTCGCCACCAGCGTCGTACGGCGCTCTGTCCGGGCAAGTTTTCCAGCACGAATCTTAGGATGTCGGCTACGACTGGACCTTCAACGCGCACGGCGTAATCCTGTTTGGCCTCCGGGCCGTAATCAGACATATGTTCAGCGGAGTAATTGATGCCGCCGACAAAGGCAACACGGTCATCAATGACCACTATTTTTCGATGCATACGGCGAAAGAGATTGGTGCGCATACCGAACAGGCGCGGGCGCGGATCGTAGTAGCGGAAAACAATGCCGGCTACGGTCAGCTCTTCAACAAAACTGTCGCTCAGATCCGGCGAACCGTAGCCATCCAGCAGCACCTCTGCTTTGATGCCTCGCCGGGCGGCTTCGAGCAACGCGGCATGCAGCCGTTTTCCGACCGCATCTTCAAACCAGATAAAGGTCTCAAGGATAATTTTTTGCTCTGCCTGCTCAATGGCGTCAAAGACGGCGGGGTAGAATTGATCGCCATTTTCCAGCAGTTGAATTTGATTGCCTTCACGCCAGCCATATTTCATAAATGAATCTCCGCACTCAGGGGGGCATGATCTGACAAATGTCGCCAGTGACGCAGCGCCAGCGTCGTTGGGGTACTGGCATTCGCGTTTTTCACATAGATCCTGTCCAGGCGCAGCAGGGGAAACTGCACCGGAAAGGTTCGCGCCGGGCGGCCGTGGGCGCGGGTAAAAATCTCGTCAAGGCCAGCTTTGGCTTTCAACGGACGATTGGCCGTTTGCCGCCAGTCATTAAAATCTCCGGCAATCACTACGGGCTCCGCGTTGGGTAGGGCGTTAACCCAGTCTGCCAGCATAGAGAGCTGGGTCTGGCGGTGAGCTTCACGCAGGCCGAGATGTACACACATCACATGGATGGGGTGGGAGAGCATTGGCGGTACGATTCGGCAGTAAAGGACTCCGCGCTTTTCACTCGCGCCGACTGACACATCACGATTTTCATAATGCTCAATGGGATACCGCGACAGCACCGCATTACCATGATGTCCCTGCGGGTACACGGCGTTACGCCCGTAGGCGAAGTCGCTCCACATGGTGTCCGCCAGAAATTCGTAATGGCTGGTATCCGGCCAGTTATCAATGTGCAGCGAATGCGCTTCGTGTGCGCCCATGACTTCCTGCAGACATACAATGTCTGCACCAACCGTTCTGACGGCCTCCCGTAGCTCAGGCAAAATAAAACGCCGGTTGAAGGCGGTGAACCCTTTGTGAGTATTAATGGTGAGCACATTGAATGAAAATTGAACTCCCGATCCGCTCATGAGCCTCCCGATGGCGTCACTTCCTAAATAAAATAGTGTAGTCGTCGTCACAAAAAGATGCGGTGTTGCGGAATTTTCCGTAAAGTCCGGTACTCTGAACAATTAGTCGAAAATCCTTCAGGAGAATAGCCATGAGGTGGCAACAACGTGTTCGTGTCGCAACGGGTCTAAGTTGCTGGCAGATAGTGTTGCATTTACTGGTAGTGGCGTTGCTGGTAATGGGCTGGATGAGCGGCAGACTGGTGCATGTCGGCCTGGGATTGTGCGTCGTGTACGGCGTTACGGTTTTATTGATGCTGGCATTGCAACGTCACCACGAACAGCGCTGGCGCGACGTGGCTGATGTGCTGGAAGAGTTGACCACGACGTGGTATTTCGGTGCCGCAATGATCGTGCTGTGGCTGCTGTCGCGTGTGCTGCAAAACAACGTCTTGCTGGCACTGGCGGGGCTGGTAATCCTTGCCGGACCCGCCGTGGTCTCGCTGCTGGCGAAAGACAAAAAGCTACATCACCTTGCGTCTAAACATCGCATACGCCGCTGATCCGGTCGTGGCCGCTATCACCAACAGCGGCCACAAGCTTCCCCAGACAATCTTCAAACTCGCATCTTTCAGGTAAATTTGTTTCGTGATGTCCGTAAAATGGCGGATCGGGTTTATCCACGTCAGATTCTGCAACCAGACCGGCATGTTTTCGACCGGTGAGACGTAGCCCGAGAGTAAAATCGCCGGCATCATAAACACAAACACGCCGATAAACGCCTGCTGCTGGGTGGCGCACAGTGACGAAATCAGCAGACCAAAGCCAACCAGCGACAGCCCGTAAATCACCATTGTGAAATAGAACAGCCCCAATGAACCGGCAAACGGAATGTGATAAGCCCAGATACCGATCGCCAGCACAATGGTGGCCTGAAAAGTAGCCACAATTAGCGCGGGCACCGCTTTACCGATAAAAATCTGCCAGGTGGTCAGCGGGGAAACCAGCAGTTGATCCAGCGTGCCTTGCTCGCGCTCGCGGGCAACCGAGAGCGAGGTGACGATCATTACGCCGATGGTGGTGATCATGGCGATCAGCGACGGAACCACAAACCATTTGTAATCCAGATTCGGGTTGTACCAGTTACGCACTACCAGCTCACTGTTGTTCGGTTTCGGCTTGCCGTCCATCAGCTCCTGCTGATACTCCTTAACGATTTGCTGCAGGTAATTCGCGGCAATTTGCGCGCTGTTGGAGTTTCGCCCGTCTAGGATAATCTGCATGGGTGCCTGCTGGAAGGTATCCAGATTACGCGAAAAATTGGCCGGGAAACGCACCAACAGCAGGGCTTTTTGCGTGTCGATGGTGGGCTGGATCTCCTGCGGGCTTTTCAGCAGCAGAACATGCGTAAAAGCGCTGGCGCGGGCGAAGCGCTGGGTAAGCTCAACCGAATGTTTACCGTTGTCTTCGTTATAGATAGCGATAGTGGCGTTGGTGACTTCCAGCGTTGCCGCGAACGGGAACAGGATAACCTGAATCAGCACCGGTAAAATCAGAATGGCTCGCGTCTGCGGTTCGCGTAATAGCGATTGCAGCTCTTTGCGAATTAATGTCCATAAGCGATGAAACATGCCCGTCCTCTCAGTCCAGTTTGTAGGCCTGATAAGCAAAGCGCATCAGGCATAATGCCGGATGGCGACGTGAACGCCTTATCCGGCCTACGGCTACAATTATCCATACACATATTTAATCCAGCCGACGTTTGGTTTTAAGCCACGTCAGGCCAATAAACATCACCGCCGAAGCGATTAAAAACAGCACGTTGATAATCAGCACCACCGGAATATTTCCCGCCAGGAACAGGCTTTGCAGGGTGCTGACGAAATAACGCGCCGGAATAATGTAGGTTACCGCCCGGATAATCGCGGGCATGCTGTCTATCTGGAAGATAAAACCCGACAGCATAATAGAGGGCAGGAAAGCGGCGTTCAGCGCGACCTGCGCGGCGTTAAACTGGTTGCGGGTGATGGTGGAAATAAGCAACCCCATACCCAGCGTACTGAGCAGAAACAGGCTGGTAATGAAAAACAGGATCAGCAACGAGCCGCGGTAGGGCACGCCAAGAATAAACACCGACACCAGCATACACAGCAGCATCGCCAGCATGCCCAGAAAGTAATACGGGATCAGTTTGCACAGCAGTAGCTCGACGCGGGTGACTTCGGTAGACAGCAGCGCTTCCATGGTGCCGCGCTCCCATTCGCGCGCCACCACTAATGAGGTGAGGATGGCGCCAATGACCGTCATGATGATGGTGACCGCCCCGGGAATAATAAAGTGCTGGCTGATGGCCGCCGGGTTAAACCAGTAACGGGTCTGCACGTCGATCAATGGTTTGAACGATTCCCCACGATCTTCTGCCCGCTGTTGCTGCCAGATTTGCCAGATGCCTTCGACATAACCCTGCACAAAGTTGGCGGTATTGGGTTCGCTGCCGTCGGTGATCACCTGGATCGGTGCCACGTCATTGGGTCGTGCCATCTGCTGGGCAAAATCCACCGGGATCACCACCAGCCCGCGAATGCGCCCGGCCTGCATTTTCTCAATCAGTTCCTGACGGTTATCGCTGATGGTGGCGTCAATATACGGCGAACCGGTCATGGTATGGGTAAAATCCAGCGCCTCTTCACTCTGCTGTTCGAGCAAAATCCCTACCCGCAGCTTGCTGGAGTCGAGGTTGATCCCGTAGCCGAAGATAAACAGCAGCAGCAGCGGGATCACCACCGCAATCAGCCAACTGCTGGGATCGCGGACGATCTGGCGCGTCTCTTTCACGCAAAGCGCACGTACGCGACGCCAGGAGAGAGCGGAGTTACTCATGCGTATGCTCCTTATCCCAGTCATTGATTAGCGTGATGAACGCCTGTTCCATGGTCGGGTCCGGCGTGTCGCTGTCGGCAGCCTGAGCCTTCAGGTCGTCTGGCGTACCGCTGGCAATCAGCTTGCCGCGATATACCAACCCGATGCGATCGCAGTATTCCGCCTCATCCATAAAGTGGGTGGTCACCATCACCGTGACGCCTTTTTCCACCATGCTGTTGATATGCAACCAGAACTCGCGGCGGGTAAGGGGATCGACCCCGGAAGTGGGTTCATCAAGGAACAGAATGTCGGGTTCATGCATCAGCGAGCAGGCCAGCGCCAGACGCTGCTTAAATCCCAGCGGCAGTTCGTCGGTGGCGTGGGAAGCGATACTCTTCAGGCCAAATGCCTCGCTCATACGATCGATTTTCTCTTTCTGCGCCCGACCGCGCAGGCCGTAGACGCCGGAGAAAAAGCGCAGATTCTGTTCAACCGTCAGGTTACCGTACAGGGAGAATTTCTGCGCCATATAGCCCAGATGCTGACGCGCTTTGCCGGAGCTGACTTTCAGGTCCATATCCAGCACCAGCGCTTTGCCGGAAGTGGGGACCAGCAGGCCGCACATCATTTTAAAGGTGGTGGATTTGCCAGCGCCATTAGGGCCTAACAGACCAAAAATCTCGCCGCGCTGCACGGCAAAGTCTACGTGGTCGGTAGCGGCAAAATCGCCAAATTTCTTGGTCAACGCTTTGGCTTCGATCACCGTTTCACCAGGCGTGCCTTCCACGGTATGCAGGATAGCGCCCAGCGGGGACTCCGATGTTCCGGCTCCGCCGAGTAAATCGATAAAAGCATCTTCGAAGCGGGGGGCTGTTTCGTTGATGGTTATCTCCGGCATGCCGTCAGCGTTTTGGATCTGCTGAGCAGTAGCCTCTTTTTTCAGGATTAAACGGACGGATTTACCCTGAATCATTCCGTCGCTGACCAGCGGCAGTTTTAACGCGCGTTGCAGCAGTCGGCGGTTGTTTTCCTGTGGACTGCTCATCAGGAAGCTGCGACCCGCCATGGTTTGCGTAAGCTGAGTAGGATCGCCCTGGTATAACAGCTCACCTTCGTTCATCAGCAGCACATCACGGCATTGCTCTGCTTCATCCAGATACGACGTACTCCAGAGGATCAGCATGCCGTCCCCGGCCAGCTCGTGGACCATTTGCCACAGTTCGCGACGGGAAATAGGGTCGACACCCACGCCTGGCTCATCCAGCAGCAACACTTTGGGTTCGCCAACCAGCGTACAGGCAAGCCCGAGCTTCTGCTTCATGCCGCCAGAAAGCTTGCCAGCCAGTCGTCCGGTAAATGGTCCCAGCGAGGTGAATTCCAGGAGCCGGGCAAAGGTTTTTTCTCGCGCTTCACCGGTGACGCTGCGTAAGTCGGCATAGAGATTGAGGTTCTCCATGACGGTTAAATCTTCGTACAGACCAAATTTCTGCGGCATATAGCCGAGCACCGCATGCAGCGCGCTGTCGTCTTTGATGGGGTCAAAACCAATCACCGCAGCACTTCCGGCATCAGGTTTTAATAATCCCGCCAGCATTCGCATCAGCGTGGTTTTGCCCGCGCCGTCAGGCCCGACAAGTCCGGTCACGTAGCCCGCATGAACGGTACAGTCGAGCGGGGCGACGGCCGGCTTTTCCATTCCGGCAAAGTTTTTCGTCAGCCCTTTTAGCGTAATGATGGCGTCATTCATGCCGTGCCTCATCGCCAAACTTAATCGTTACCGGCATTCCCTGGCGCAGCGAATCGTCCGCGTCGGTGACGACAATTCGCAGGCGATAAACCAGGTCGGTACGCAGGTCAGGAGTCTCGACCGTTTTCGGGGTAAATTCGGCGGTAGGAGAAACGAAGCCGATTTTGCCGTGATACGGTTTGTCCGGTCGGCCATCGGTATAGAGCAGGATCTCACGTCCTGGCTGCGCCTGGCTCAGATTTCGTTCGTCAACGTAAGCACGAACCCAAACCGGACGCGTGAGCGACAGCGTCAGTACTGTGCCCCCTTCGTTCAGCATGCTGCCGGGTTCAACCGCACGGGTGAGAAGCGTGCCGTCAGACGGCGAGGTCAGCGTGGTGTCATGCAAATTAAGCTCTGCCTGTGCCAGCTCGGCCTGAGCTTGTTCGAGCGTGGCTTTCGCCTGCTCGATGTCCTGCACACGATTACCGCTGCGATATTGCGTGAGTTTATCCTGTGCGGATTTAAGCGAAGCTAACGCCTGATCGCGAGATGAACGGGCGTTTTCCAGATCGTTGGCAGAAATGGTGCGGCTTTTCCACAATCCGACCTGCCGATTGTAAAAGTTCTGCGCGTAATCATAGGCGGCCTGCGCCTGTTTGACTGCTGCCGCGGTTTGCGCGATCTCTTCTTCGCGATACCCTGCCAGCATCAGATCGTATTGTGCCTGTGCGGCGGCAACGTTGGCTTTTGCCTGCATCAATGCGTTTTCATACGGTGCACGGTCCAGTTCACCCAGCACCTGACCGGCGGTAATGGCATCGCCTTCGTCAACCGCCAGCGAGGCCAGCCTGCCGCCGACGCGAAAACTCAGGTTGACGCTACGGATATCGACATTGCCGTACAGTGTTAAACCATTATCTTGCCGACTTTGATACCACCACGTTCCACCGGCAATCACGGCAACGAGGGCCGCGATAACCAGCCCGAGAACGACAGGTTTTTTCATGACTCCAGACTCCTTTGCGTTAAACCTTGCAGAATAAGATCGATGTGACAGGTGATCGTTTGGTCAATCAGCGCGGTTTTATCCTCATCAAATTGTGACCAGCCCGTACGCAACAGAATGGTTTCTTTCCCCAGACGAAAAGCCAGCACCTCGCCGAGAATGGCGTGGGTGTGCAGAATCATTTGGGTATCATTGGCATCGCCGCCCGTATAGGCGGCAATCAGGCGCGTCAGATGTGTATGCAGCGGATTGATAACCTGGTCGTGCACCAGTTGATAAGCCGCGGTGGGGGAAAGCTGTTCACGCGAGATAAATTTGCTCAGGTTAACGGTGTCGTCCTGAGTTAACAGCATGATCATATTTTTGCAGGCGCGCAGGATCAGTTCGCGCATCGCGCCACGGTCCGGCTCTGGTTGGGCGAATAAACGCTCGGCCTCTTCAGCGTGCGGGCGAAACTGTGCACCGATAAAATCCGCAATCCACTGGGCGCAGGCGAGATATAAATCCTCTTTTGAGCCAAAATAGTAGGTGATAGCCGCAATGTTTTGCCCGGCCTGTGCAGCTATATCGCGCGTCGTGGCGTGCAGACCATACTCGCCGAATTGCGCCAATGCGGCGGCAATGAGCTGGTTCTTCGCCTGTTCACCTTTGGTTGTCATGGTGGGTGTATTCATGGCACGACTCTGATCTTAATCAATCGATTGATTAAGATTATGACTGATGTGTAGCCTTGTCCAGTCCGGAGCGTTATTTTCCAGTGAAGGGATAATTTATGCGGCACATCACAAAAACTGCTACACTCCGCCCCTTCATGACATTGTGGTTTTTGTCATCTCTATTGTATGTATCTCCCTGAAAACGACACCGGTAACGGTCAGGGCGGTTCGGAGTTGTTATGTCTTTTGATTCCCTTGGTTTAAACCCTGAAATTTTACGTGCCGTTGCCGAGCAGGGTTACCGTGAACCTACCCCTATTCAGCAGCAGGCTATTCCTGCCGTGCTGGAAGGCCGCGATCTGATGGCCAGCGCCCAGACCGGTACGGGGAAAACGGCAGGATTTACCTTGCCGCTGTTGCAGCACCTGATCACCAATCAGCCGCATGGTAAAAGCCGTCGTCCGGTTCGTGCGCTGATCCTCACGCCAACCCGCGAACTGGCGGCCCAGATTGGCGAAAACGTCCGTGATTACAGTAAGTATCTGAATATTCGCTCGCTGGTGGTCTTCGGTGGCGTCAGTATTAACCCGCAGATGATGAAGCTGCGTGGCGGCGTAGATGTGCTGATCGCCACTCCGGGTCGTTTGCTCGATCTGGAACACCAGAATGCGGTGAAACTGGATCAGGTTGAGATCCTGGTACTGGATGAAGCTGACCGCATGCTGGATATGGGCTTTATTCACGATATTCGTCGCGTTCTGGCAAAACTGCCGGCAAAACGTCAGAACCTGCTGTTCTCGGCAACGTTCTCTGATGACATTAAATCGCTGGCCGAAAAACTGTTGCACAACCCGCTGGAAATTGAAGTGGCGCGTCGTAATACCGCGTCAGAGCAGGTTACTCAGCACGTTCATTTCGTTGATAAAAAACGTAAACGTGAACTGCTGTCGCAGATGATTGGTCAGGGCAACTGGCAGCAGGTGCTGGTGTTTACCCGTACCAAACATGGCGCGAACCATCTGGCAGAGCAGCTGAATAAAGACGGCATCCGCAGTGCGGCTATCCACGGTAATAAATCTCAGGGTGCGCGTACGCGTGCGCTGGCTGATTTTAAATCCGGTGATATTCGCGTGCTGGTAGCGACCGATATTGCCGCACGTGGTCTGGACATTGAAGAGTTACCGCACGTGGTGAACTACGAGCTGCCAAACGTCCCGGAAGACTATGTGCACCGCATTGGTCGTACCGGTCGTGCGGCCGCTACCGGCGAAGCGTTGTCTCTGGTGTGCGTCGATGAACACAAGCTGTTGCGTGATATCGAGAAGTTGCTGAAAAAAGAGATCCCGCGTATTGCAACGCCAGGCTACGAGCCAGATCCGTCCATTAAAGCTGAGCCGATCCAGAACGGTCGCCAGCAGCGTGGCGGCGGCGGTGGTCGTGGGCAGGGCGGAGCAGGGCGTGGCCAGCAGCCGCGTCGTCAGGATGGCGGTGCGCCAAAAGCGAAACCGCGTAGCGGAGAAGGCAAACCGGCAGGCGATAAGCCTCGTCCACCGCGCCGTCCGCGCAAACCGTCTGCAGCACAGTAATTCACCTTGCTGTATGGCAGTATAAACACGCTATCCGGCCTACACACTGTGTAGACCGGATAGGTCAATCACTCCCCCGAACTTTGCGATTTCAGCACGATTGAGCAGGTATATCGTCCTGCCGGGTGAATCGAAATCGTCGTCTCAAATACTTTCCCGTCCCTGTCCAGATAACGACGCACGATTCTCATCGCTGGCGAATCAGGTGCTACATTGAGAATCTTTGCCACCTTTTTGGGCACGCCGACAGCCGTAATGGTCTGATGCACCTCATGGCTTTTAATACCGTAATGGGTTTCGATCAAATCGCTGATTAACGAGTGTGGGTCGTCACGGATGTACGTACGCAGTTTGGCGTAATCCGTGCTGGCATAACTGTCCGTCCAGCAGATTGGCGCGTCGGGGTTTTGCGCATCTTCGCGAGTGCTGGCAATGTGCAGCCAACGGGAACCGGGCGGGCAGCCAATCATCTGGGACAACTCTATGTCCGCCACAATCTCATCGATTTTCTTGATGACACGCAGATTGTTTTTGGCCAGCAGCAACAGATCCTCAAGATGCGATAGCGGGTGATTGACGCCGTTAGCCTTAGGTTCGCAAACGCGAGTTCCCGCGCCTTTACGCCGTGATATCAGACCTTGCTCTGTTAATTCCCTTAACGCCTCACGCATGGTGTGGCGGCTGACCTGCCATGTTTCACACAGTTCCATTTCCGTAGGAAACAGCGAACCGGGGGCAAAGGTTCCCACCGCAATTTGCTGCGCCAGTTCACGTGCTATTCGCTTGTACAGAGATTCTTTCATCGCAGTTTCATCAAAATATTAGTGATCTTTATCACGAAAATTTGTACGGACTATTCCCTACATTTCTTATGAATACTATAAATGTCCGTACATTTAAATGTACGGACATTTATTTATGTCTGGACATTGTGGCGGCATTTGAATATCCAACAAACTGCCGTAAACACGCATCTTATCATTATCAGATTTTCCAGGGGGATTTATGGCTTCGAATGTACTTGATTCTGTTCTGTTCAGGGATTCTTTCGGCACACCGGCGATGCGCGCGGTGTTTGACGATCGCGAGCTGGTACGCAAATACGTGGAAGTGGAAGTGGCATTAGCCAAAGCCCAGGCACGCTGCGGTGTGATACCCGAGGCTGCGGCGCAGGAAATCGCAGAAAAATGTAATGCTGACACGCTCGATTTTGATTTATTGCGCCATGAAACCGAAATTGTGGGTTATCCGATCCTACCGCTGGTGCACCAGATTTCTAAACAGGCAGGCGAGTCCGGAGGTTATGTGCATTGGGGGGCCACCACTCAGGACATTATGGACACCGCAGTGGTTCTGCAAATTCGTGATGCTTTTGCGCTCATTGAGTCCGATATGGACAAACTCCGCGCCACGCTGGCCGATCTTTCACGCCGCTACCGTGATACGCCGATGGCCGGGCGAACCCATTTACAACAGGCTTTGCCCGTGACCTTTGGCTACAAAACTGCCATCTGGCTGGATATGTTTGAACGCCACGCGGAACGTCTTACCCAGGCGCGTCCTCGTGTATTGGTCGGCGAATTTGCGGGGGCAGCCGGTACGCTGGCATCACTGGGGGATAAAGGCCTCGCGGTACAAAAAGCGATGATGGAAGAGCTTGGGCTAAATGTCCCAACATCCACCTGGCACGTCGCGCGTGATGGTTTTGCCGAAGCGGTGAACCTGTTAGCGGTGATTACCGGGTCGCTGGGCAAGATTGCCTACGACGTAATGCTGCTGGCTGCAAACGAGTTTGGCGAACTGTATGAGCCGTTTGTTAAAGGGCGTGGCGCCAGCAGTACCATGCCGCAGAAACGCAACCCTATTTCCAGCGAGCTGATGCTGGCCTGCGCCAAAGGTGTTCGCCAACAGGCAGGGTTGATGCTTGATGCGATGGTGCAAGATCTGGAGCGCGCAACCGGGCCGTGGCATGCCGAATGGATTGCTATCCCGGAAAGTTTCGTTCTCAGCGCGGGGGCATTGCATCAGGCCAACTTTATGCTGGCGGGGCTGGTGGTCGATGAAGAGGCGATGAAACGTAACCTCGGCATGACTAACGGATTGATTGTGGCTGAAGCGGTCATGATGGGGTTGGCTCCGTATATTGGTCGTCAGGATGCACATGACGTGGTGTATGACGCCTGTCGTATCGTCAACGAACAAGGTGGACGATTGGCTGATGTGCTGAATGCGATGCCATCTGTCTCTGAACGACTGGACCCACAGTTGATTGAAAAACTGACCGACCCGGCAAATTACCTTGGAATGGCACCGGCGATGGTGGATCAGGTATTAGCAAGATACATGTCGCGGAAATGAATGCTCTCGGGCTAACGGAATAAGGATATTTTTATGTCAACGAATTCTGTCACGGGAAAATCCATTCTGTCGTTCCTGATACCGCTGGCGATAGGCGCGATCATTTGGTTTTATCCTGTTCCTGATGGTCTAACGCCTCAGGCCTGGCATATGTTCGCGATATTTGCCGCGACCATTGCCGCCATTCTCACTCAGCCGCTCCCTTCGGGGGCGGTGATGTTGATTGCACTTTGCGTGGTTATTTTCACCAAAACGTTACCAGAGGCAAAGGCGCTGTCAGGGTTTGCGTCCGGTACGGTATGGCTCATTTTCTGCGCCTACGTCTTGTCTCTGGGGTTTGTGACGTCAGGACTGGGGAAACGTATTGCGTATAAAATGTTATCGCTCTTTGGCGGCAGCAGCCTGGGTATTGCTTACTCACTGGGGGTTTCCGATCTGATTATGGCCCCGGCAATGCCGTCAGTAACTGCGCGGTCCGGGGGCATAATTTTTCCCATCACGCGTTCCATCAATGATGTGTTGGGCTCCGCTCCAGGGGTAACGGGCAAACGTATTGGCGATTTCTTAACCATGGTGTGCTTCCAGTTTACGCCGATTACCGGGGCGATATTTCTCACCGGGATGGCGGCGAATCCGCTGGTAGCGAGCCTGGCGAAATCGTCATTGGGTATGGAGATAACCTGGGGCGGATGGTTTATTTCCGCAGTAGTCCCTGCGATGGTTTGTTTCTGTCTGATGCCGCTACTGGTCTATAAATTATTGGATCCTGAGCTTAAGCGTACGCCAGAGGCAAAAGCGATGGGTAAGCAGGCGCTCGGTGAGCTCGGTTCGATGAGCAGCAACGAGAAAAAGGTCGCGTTTGGTTTTGTGCTGGCGCTGGTTGGCTGGGGCACCAGTTTGATTACTGGATTGTCTGCCACATCTGTCGGGCTGGGGCTGGCTGCTTATCTGTTTGCTTCGGGTGCTGTTAGCTGGAAAAGTTTGCTTAATGACCATGCAGCCTGGGATACGGTTATCTGGTTTAGCGTCATTATTAGCCTTGCGACCGGACTTGCCGATCTGGGTTTTATTAAATGGATGACAATAAAGTTAGGCAGCGGTATTCAAGGGTTTGGTGCGATTGAGTCCTTTATTGTGCTGGGGATCCTTTACATTTACGTCCACTATCTCTTTGCTACGGCTACCGGGCACGTAGCTGCGCTGTATGCTCCTTTCGCGGCCACGGCGATAGCTGCGGGTGCACCGCCGATGATGGTTGCTATTTGCTTCGATATCTTTAGTAATCTGATGTGGGGGAATACCGAGTATGGTGGCGGACCTGGTCCTATTTATTTTGCCCAGGGCTATTTTGAACGACCGCGTTTTTACAAAATTAACCTCTGTGTGGTAACGGCAAATGTGATTATCATTTTTGCAGTGGGCATGCTGTGGTGGAAGCTGCTGGGATACTATTAACCGACACGTTTATTCGGCCTGCAATGTACCTGACTGTAGGCCGGATAAGGTGTAAGCCGCCATCCGGTAATTTAAGCCAGAGCTGCGAAGCGCTTTCCAGAATGGGGGAAAAAGGTACATCCAACGCCTGAAATGTGCCACAATAGTGGCTGTTTATACAGTATTTCAGGTTTTCTCATGGCACTTACGGCTGCGCTAAAAGCGCAAATCGCCGCCTGGTACAAGGCGCTTCAGGAACAGATCCCCGACTTTATCCCCCGTGCGCCGCAGCGGCAGATGATTGCTGACGTCGCGAAAACGCTCTCCGGGGAAGAAGGGCGACATCTGGCGATTGAAGCACCGACCGGGGTGGGGAAAACCCTGTCGTATCTGATTCCCGGTATTGCCATCGCGCGTGAAGAACAAAAAACGCTGGTGGTCAGTACCGCCAACGTCGCTTTGCAGGACCAGATCTACAGCAAAGATTTACCGCTGCTGCGCAAAATTATCCCCGACCTGCGTTTTACCGCTGCGTTTGGTCGCGGACGCTATGTCTGCCCGCGTAACTTAGCGGCGCTGGCCAGCACTGAACCCAATCAGCAGGATCTGCTGGCTTTTCTCGACGATGACCTGACGCCCAACAACCAGGAAGAACAAAAGCGCTGTGCCAGGCTAAAAGGCGATCTCGACAGCTACAAGTGGGACGGGCTGCGCGATCACACCGATATCGCTATCGACGACGGACTCTGGCAGCGTCTGAGCACCGATAAAGCCAGCTGTCTGAATCGTAACTGTCACTACTATCGTGAATGCCCTTTTTTTGTCGCCCGCCGGGAGATTCAGGAAGCTGAAGTGGTCGTGGCTAATCATGCGCTGGTAATGGCGGCCATGGAAAGCGAAGCCGTTTTGCCGGAGCCGAAAAATCTACTGCTGGTACTTGATGAAGGCCACCATTTGCCGGATGTCGCGCGCGATGCGCTGGAGATGAGCGCAGAAATCAGCGCTCCCTGGTATCGACTGCAGTTGGATCTATTTTGCAAATTAGTGGCTACCTGCCTGGAGCAGTTTCGCCCGAAGACCACGCCGCCACTGGCAAATGCCGAGCGTCTGAACGGTCACTGTGAGGAGCTGTATGAGCTGATTTCATCGCTCAATAACATTCTTAATCTGTATATGCCCGCTACCCAGGAGGCAGAACACCGCTTCGCGATGGGCGAATTGCCTACGGAAGTGATGGAGATTTGTCAGCGTCTGGCAAAGCTAACAGAAATGCTGCGCGGTCTGGCGGAACTGTTCCTCAACGATCTCAGCGAAAAAACCGGCACTCACGATATCGTGCGTCTGCATCGGGTTATTTTGCAGATGAACCGGGCGCTTGGCATGTTTGAGGCGCAAAGCAAACTGTGGCGGCTGGCATCGCTCGCGCAGTCGTCAGGTGCACCGGTAAGTAAATGGGCGACGCGCGAGGTGCGTGACGGGCAGATCCACGTCTGGTTCCACTGCGTGGGGATTCGTGTGAGCGATCAGCTAGAACGACTGCTGTGGCGTAGCGTCCCGCATATTATTGTCACTTCCGCAACGCTGCGCTCGCTCAACAGCTTCTCGCGTTTGCAGGAGATGAGCGGTCTGAAGGAAAAAGCAGGAGACCGGTTTGTCGCGCTGGATTCACCGTTTAATCACGTTGAACAGGGCAAAATCGTCATTCCGCAAATGCGCTATGAACCGTTAATTGATAACGAAGAGCAGCATATCGCGGAAATGGCCGCCTATTTTCGTGAACAGCTGGAGAGTAAAAAGCATCAGGGCATGCTGGTACTCTTTGCCAGCGGTCGGGCGATGCAGCGTTTTCTTGAGCACGTTACCGATTTGCGCCTGCTGTTGTTGGTGCAGGGCGATCAGCCGCGCTACCGTCTGGTGGAGTTGCACCGCAAACGGGTGACCAACGGCGAGCGCAGCGTGCTGGTTGGGCTGCAATCTTTTGCTGAAGGTCTGGACTTGAAAGGCGATCTGCTGACTCAGGTGCATATTCACAAAATTGCTTTTCCGCCTATCGACAGTCCGGTGGTGATCACCGAGGGCGAGTGGTTGAAAAGCCTGAACCGCTACCCCTTCGAGGTGCAGAGCCTGCCTGCGGCGTCGTTCAATTTGATCCAGCAGGTTGGGCGACTCATCCGTAGCCATGGCTGCTGGGGAGAAGTGGTTATTTATGACAAGCGTTTATTGACCAAAAGCTATGGCAAGCGTTTACTGAACGCGTTACCCATATTTCCGATAGAGCAACCTGCTGTGCCAGACGTTATAGTAAAACCAAAAGAAAAAGCGAAACCCACGCGCCGCCGTCGGCGTTAACGATGCGAGCAACAGGCAAGGAGTTATCGATGGATTACCGCAAAATCATTAAAGAGATTGGGCGAGGAAAAAATCACGCGCGTGACCTGGACAAGGATACCGCTCGCGGACTGTATACCCATATGATGAACGGCGACGTACCTGACCTCGAGATGGGCGGGGTACTGATTGCGCTACGTATCAAGGGCGAAGGTGAAGCGGAGATGCTGGGCTTTTACGAAGCGATGCAAAACCACACCATTCGCCTGACTCCGCCGGTAGCCAAACCCATGCCGATTGTCATTCCCAGCTACAATGGTGCGCGCAAGCAGGCGAATTTGACTCCGCTGCTGGCGATTTTATTGCATAAACTTGGCTTCCCGGTGGTGGTGCACGGCGTCAGCGAGGATCCGACCCGTGTGCTGACTGAAACCATTTTCGAACTGATGGGAATTACGCCAACGCTGCATGCCGGGCAGGCGCAGGCAAAGCTGGATGGTCATGAGCCGGTGTTTATTCCGGTGAGCGCGCTGTGCCCTCCGCTGGAGAAACAGCTGGCGATGCGCTGGCGCATGGGTGTGCGTAACAGTGCGCACACGCTGGCTAAATTAGCCACGCCGTTTGCTGAAGATGCCGCGCTGCGTCTTTCCAGCGTGTCCCACCCGGAATACGTTTCGCGCGTGGCGAAGTTCTTCGGCGATATCGGTGGGCGCGGCCTGTTGATGCATGGTACCGAGGGCGAAGTGTATGCCAACCCGCAGCGCTGCCCGCAGATAAGCCTGATCGATTCATCCGGTGTGCGAGTGCTACAAGACCGACAGAGCGAGATGCCTGACGAGCCGGTACCGCTACCGGTAGCAAAAGACCCGGAAACCACCGCGCGCTGGATTGAGCGTTGTCTGGCTGGCAGCGAGCCTGTTCCGGCATCGTTGAAAATCCAGATGGCCTGCTGCCTGGTGGCAACCGGTGAGTCCGCCTCACTGGCTGAAGGACTTGCCCGCGTCGAGCAAAGTTTCTAAACCATTTGTTATCCCGACGGGCCTGTTGCCTGGCCTGTCGGTTCTCTCTTTTCGGCAATGTGAAATTTCTGCACGTTTATTGACCTCCAGCGCACCGTGGCGCAGCATAGTTTGTTGAAAAATAAGAAACACAACAAACACGCGACACAAAGGAGATAACAATGAACAGTGGACATCGCTTCCATGTGCCAACGCTGCACGCCTTTATCCAGGCCGTTTTTCATCAGATGGGAAGCAATGATCAGGAGGCGCGGCTGGTGGCCGACCATCTGATAGCCTCTAACCTCGCCGGTCACGACTCCCATGGCATCGGTATGATCCCAAGCTATATTCGCTCATTCTCGCAGGGGCATCTGCAGATCAACCGTCATGCCAAAGTGGTAAAAGATGCGGGGGCGGTGATTACGCTTGACGGCGACTGCGCGTTTGGTCAGGTGGCGGCGCACGAGGCAATCACGCTTGGAATCGAAAAGGCGCGTCAGTACGGAATCGCCGCTGTGGCATTACATAATTCGCACCATATCGGCCGTATTGGCTACTGGGCGGAGCAATGTGCGGCAGCAGGTTTTGTCTCGGTGCATTTTGTGAATGTGGTGGGGATCCCGATGGTCGCACCGTTTCATGGCCGCGATAGCCGTTTTGGCACCAATCCCTTCTGCGTCGTATTCCCGCGTAAAAATACCTTCCCACTGTTGCTGGACTATGCAACCAGCGCCATCGCGTTTGGCAAAACCCGTGTGGCATGGCATAAGGGCGAGCCGGTGGCTCCAGGATGCCTGATTGATGTGGCGGGTGTGCCCACTACCGATCCTGCGGTAATGCAGGTTTCTCCGCTGGGGTCGTTGCTGACCTTTGCCGAGCACAAGGGGTATGCGCTGGCGGCGATGTGCGAAATTATGGGCGGTGCGCTTTCTGGCGGTAAAACCACACATGAAGAGAGCCTGCAGACCAGCGCGGACGCCATCATTAACTGTATGACCACCATCATTATGAATCCACAACTGTTCGGCGCGTCGGACTGCGACAACCAGGTCGCGGCATTTGCTGAGTGGGTGAAAGCGTCCCCGCATGCTGAAGATGCCCCGATCCTGTTGCCTGGGGAGTGGGAGGTGAATACTCGCGAGGAACGGCTGGAACACGGTATTCCGCTGGATGCCGGAAGCTGGCAAGCGATTTGTGAGGCGGCACTGCAAATTGGGATGCCAGACACCGTGTTGCAGGAATTCTGTCAACGGCTGGAAAAATAGGCAAAAAAAAGCCCGTCCAGTGGCGGACGGGCAAACAAAGGGTAACAAACAGGGTCAATGAGGGTTGGAGCATTGGGTCGTACAGGTAATCTTTCGGTTATTTATAGATAACCGCGGTGCCGCTCATTTTGTCTTTGCCGATAGCAGAAGTGATGCTGTAGCCAGTTGCGCCAGCTGCATTCGCTTTCTCAGCCAGTTTGGCTTCCAGGCCGTCCAGCGTAGTAGCGCCGTCAGCAGATACCACACCAATTTTGTTCATGTTTTGCGCCTGAGTAGAGGAAACCGGCTCGGCAGCGAAAACGCCAAATGACAGGGTAGACAGGGCGATGGCAGCAACAGCAAATTTGATATTTTTCATGATTAATCTCTCGCAGGGTTGTTCTGTTAGTCAGTGTTCTTTAAGAAGACGTTGTTCCGTCGATGTGATAAGTATCACGTTTTTTTTGGTGAGAGAAAATCGAATAGAATTGACCACATCAATCAAATAAATTGAATGACAAATAACTTATTGAATATTAATAAATTCGAGTAAGGGATTTACAGTTCTTGTCATTGCGCTTTACAGAGAAGGCGACAACGGCACATTTTGCTACACAGGGTGCAAAAAATCGTGCTCGTAAAGGAAATCGTATGCGCTGAAACTTTTGGTAAAGATAAGTCAGCGTAGCTGGCTGTCTTTCGAACCTCTGCGATTATATCCTGAAAATGCTGAGCTATGTGAATCTTTATCCTGTTGGCAGGCGATGCACAAGCGTACCCCTGGCACGGCCTCACGTCTGGCCTGAGGGATAGGATTGCCGCATTCTTCGCATTCATACAGACTTTCCCCCGTCGGTAACTCACCGCGAGCGCGGGCAACAGCATCTTCAATAGTATTGTTGATCTGTTCGTTAACCGCGTCGTCATTTGCCCATCCGGATGCCATGTGTACCTCCTGCTGATGTCTACAGACTAAGTATAGCGAAGGTGATGATTGAAAAACGACCACGCGCCAGCAGTATCAGATTTCAGACCATTCACGCAGCAGGTTATGGTAGAGATTGAGTAATGACAGGATCTCGCTGCTCTCCCCATGGCGAGCTTTCAGGGATTGAATGTTTTTATCCAGTTCAAAAAGCATGGCGCGATTTTTGTCGTCACGGACCATCGACTGTATCCACATAAAAGACGCTACACGAACGCCATGGGTCACTGGCGTGACGCAATGTAGGCTGCTGGAAGGGTAAAGCACCAGATCGCCTGCCGGAAGCTTCACCGCATGCTGGCCGTAAGTATCATTGACCAGCAGTTCTCCCCCTTCATAATCATTCGGGTTACTCAGGAATAAAGTTGCGGAAAGGTCCGTGCGCATCCAGCCGTTTTGCGGATGGCTACGCACCGCACCGTCGACGTGAAAACCGTAGGTCTCGTTGTCCTGGTAGCGATTAAACAGCGGTGTGGAGAGCGTTTTCGGTAGTGCTGCGGCGAAGAAAAGCGCGCTGTTACTTACCGCAGTCTGTACCGCCTGTTGTAAAACGCCGTAGCGTTCACTTTGCGTATTCACCTGCTGGTTGTTTTTTACCTGCGCCCCCTGAGCGCCGGTGGTTGTGCGGCCATCAACCCAGTCGGCAGCGTCCAGTTGTTCACGAAACCAGGCTACATCCTGCGCCGACAGAACGCCGGGAATGTGGTACATCATCAGTATTTCTCCTGAAAGTGGGGCTTACGCCCCACGCGATGGATTAGAAATGCATATTGGCGGTGAGCAGGAAAGTTCTTGGCTCGCCCGGATGATAACGGTATCCACTCTTGTTTATGGAGGATACATAATCGGTGTCGAACAGGTTATAGACGTTTAGCTGGAAATCGAGATTGTGATTCACGCGATAGCCCAGTTTGGCGTCAGCGACCCAGTAACCTTCAGTGTAGGATGGCGTACCCACTGCACCGTCGGAACCGCGATGCATACTACCCACGTAGCGAGCGCCTGCGCCAACGGAGATATCATTGGTAGCCTGATACTGGTTCCACAGCGTGAACGCATGTTCAGGTGTATATGGCAGGGAAGAGGAGCCATCCTGAGCAACGTTTTTACCGCTGTGGATGGTCGCGCGTTGCTGGGTGTAACCCCCAATAATCTGCCATGCGGGGGTGATGTTGCCTGCTACCGAGAGCTCGTAGCCTTCAACGCGTTTCTCTCCGTACTGGGAATAGGTACCGTCGTCGTTCTGCTCAACTTCATTCTCAATATCCGTGCGGAAAATCGCAGCGGTTAACAGCAGGCGCTTATCCAGCACCTCCCATTTGGTGCCGATCTCGCTGGTTTTCGCTTTCTGCGGTTTGAAATCGGTACGATTCGCACTGTTACCGCTGCCGCCCTGAGCAAGAGCAAAGTTGCTGCCGCCCGGCGGTTGCTGAGAAACGGCATAGTTGATGTACACGTTACCGTTATCGGTCAGGTGATACAGCGCGCCAGCTTTCCAGTTCACCAGATTGCCTGATTTGGCAGTATCCACAGTGGTGACCGGGGAACCTTTAGCCACGCCTGTCGGGCACGCGACTGCGCCGCGACCGGAAGCGCCGCAAGCGGTGGCGCTGTCATATTCTGTGCGGTAATTGTCGAGGCGAATACCACCGTTCAGCTCGAATTCACGGGTAATTTGTAGCGTATCAAAAGCGTATACACCGAAGGTGTCTGTTTGCCCGTTAGCGTTGGCGCCGTTACGAGACAATCCGCCGATATTCACATTGCTGTCGGGGTGATAGATATTCACCGGTGGTGGGGTGATCGGCGCCACGCCATAGTTGGTTTGTGTTTCGCGCGTCAGCTCCACACCGGTGCTGATGTCGTGACCGATGGATCCCGTGTAGAACGTTGAGGTCAGGTTGGTCTGGTTGGTCAAGATCTTATTGCTGACATCCTTGGTATTTGCCAGGCGTGACCAGGTCCAGCTGTCGACGCTGCTGGTGGGTTGGGTGATGTTAGACGCGCCGCCCATCACCGCTGTCATCAGATAATCCTGTTTAATGCGCGACCAGCGGGTGGTGTTGCGAATAGTGGTGCTGTCGTTCAGGTCATGTTCAAAACGCATCGTCGCGGTATCGGTTGTCGAATCGTCATAATCCGAGTTGGTACCGTAGAAATTATGCGTATCCACTTTGCCTGAATGATTCAGTGCAGAAGTCCCCGCAGAAGGTGCGGAATATCCCGGCAGGCCAATGGTAGGGATGCCGCCATCCGGCGTGTTGTGCTGGGTGACATGTAGATAGTTCAGGTACAGTCGGTTCTCAGTCCCTAAGCCAAAAGCGAGAGAGGGGGCCACACCGTAACGTTCATTCTTAACATTATCGCGACCAGCATCATGCGTTTTTTCGCCCATCAGGTTTAAACGTGCGGCGGTGGTCTCGCCGATGACCTGGTTAATGTCCAGCGTACCACGGCGGAACCAGGCGCTACCGACGCTGGCCGATGCATCGATTCCTGAGTCGGTGCGTGGCTGTTTGCTGATCATATTGATAGACCCAGTCGGTGCGCTACGTCCATAGTCGGTACCGGAAGGACCTTTGATTACTTCCACCTGTTCGGTATTGAAGGTGTCGCGCGTGATGCTGCCAATATCACGGATACTGTCGATATAAATACTGTTCGAGGTATCCGCACCACGCATGTAAACCGCGTCTCCGGTGCTGGAGTTACCATTCTCACCCGCGAAAAATGCGCCAACGCCCGGGACGTTTTTCAGCGCGTCGGTCAGATTTGTTGCGCCTTGATCCTTAATCACCTGCTCAGAAATCACCGTCATGGTGCGGGTTGTATCCGCCACCGGACGGGAGAATTTAGGGTCGGCAGACTGTGTTGGGGCGTACAGCGAAGGTTTGGCCGCTTCAACGACCAGAGTGTCTTCTTGTTTTTTATCCTGGTCGTCCGCAGCGACAGCCTGAGCTATAGGGGACAGGCCAATGCACAGACCGGCAAAAAAAGTCAGTGAGTGAAAGCTACTGGACGGCAAGTTGCGATTTTTATCCATGTTAATGAGTGACTTATTATTGTTTGAGTGGACGGTTTCACTCGCGCGAAGGGACATCTCTATGGATGTTATACCCTGCAGGCCTCGCGGAAATGAATATGTAATTGATAATGATTTTGATAAGCATTACTAATCAGTGCGACGTTTTAGCATTCATTAATTCAAAAATAAATACATTTATTTACATTGGATTCAAAATGCCAACATATTGATTACAAATTGAGCTGCAATGAAGTGAACTGCACGCAGAAAACTGCATTCGGGGTGAATGCAGTTGGGCTGAGATGGGGTTACTTATAGATGGTTGCGGTACCGTACATCTGATTTTTGCCGCCCGCAGAATCAACGACAAAGCCTTTTGCCCCTTGCTCTTTCGCTTTCTCTGCCAGCTTGTCTTCGAGGTCGCTCAGGTTAGAGGCGCCGGTAGCGGATACTGTGCCGGAAGCTTGTAGCTGACCGGTAGCTGGGCTGGTGTATGGCTGTGCAGCAAAGGAGGCAAATGTCATGCCGGAAAGTACGGTAGCAGCAAGTAATGTGAGGCATTTCTTCATGGTGATATCCTCTGAAAAACAACAGGTGTGCCTGATAAGTTTAGGTCGTCAGCGGATGACATTTACCGCAAAAAATTGGTGATGAGCTGTCTGTTTTTTGAACAATTCGCAAAGCATCAAACAGGTGTAAAAAATCAAATTTCCTTGTTGTGTGTGTTTACCGCGTGGCGTTATGCGGGTATCTTACGCCGCTGTTAAAAGGAGAATGCTATGTCCGCCCTGAAACCGGGATTACACCCACGCAACCGCCACAATGGCCGTTATGATCTTGCGACTTTATGCCAGGTTACGCCCGAGCTGACGCAATTTCTCACCCTCACGCCCGGCGGCGAGCAGAGTGTTGATTTCGCGAATCCGCAGGCAGTAAAGGCGCTCAATAAAGCACTACTGGCGCATTTTTATGCGGTGAAAAACTGGGATATTCCAGATGGTTTTTTGTGTCCGCCGGTGCCTGGTCGTGCTGACTACATACACCATTTGGCCGATCTGTTGAGTGAAACCAGCGGAACCATTCCGGCAAATGCGAGCGTGCTGGACGTGGGAGTTGGGGCAAACTGTATTTATCCACTGATCGGCGTGCATGAATATGGCTGGCGATTCACGGGTAGTGAAACCAGTAGCGAAGCATTTAACAGCGCTCAGGCGATCGTCAACGCCAATCCGGGATTAACCCGTGCTATTCGTCTGCGTCGCCAGAAAGATGCAACGGCAATCTTCAACGGCATCATTCACAAAAATGAGCAGTATGAAGCCACATTATGTAACCCGCCATTCCATGATTCTGCGGCCTCAGCCCGCGCCGGAAGCGAGCGCAAACGCCGTAATCTGGGACAGGACAAAGACGATGCGCTGAACTTTGGCGGACAGCAGCAGGAGTTGTGGTGTGAAGGCGGTGAAGTGGCGTTCATCAAAAAAATGATCGCCGAAAGCCAGGCCTTTGGTCGCCAGGTGATGTGGTTTACCACGCTGGTTTCGCGCGGTGAGAACTTGCCTCCACTGTATCACGCGCTAACGGATGCGGGCGCGGTGAAAGTGGTTAAGAAAGAGATGGCCCAGGGGCAAAAGCAGAGCCGCTTTATTGCCTGGACCTTTATGGATAACGATCAGCGTCGTCGTTTTATGGCGCGTAAACGCTAAAGCGTTGGCTCGGTTGGCGGTAGCGGTTCGCTTGCAGCCGACGCAGGACCATTCCCTGGTGCAGGTAACACTTGATACGTCTGTACCGGGGCGCGTATGTTGGCCAGATCGAAGTATTTCTTCACCTGGCTGTCGAGCGCAAAACGTACCGTCCACTGCTTCAGCGGTAAGGTGGTAAACGAGACCCGTAGCGTGAATGCCGTATTGGTTAATCCTACAATCCCGGCAAACGACGGCTCGCCGATAATCAGCCCGCGAATATCATCTTTTTCCATCACCGCAGCAACTGCGTCTTTCAACGCCTGATTCGCTTTATCCGCATCCTCATGGCGGTCTACGTCGTAATTGGCGACGACCGATCCAATTCCACGCACAAAGTTGGCGAAGGTCGTAATCGATGACCAGGGAATGATATGGTACGCCCCGGTGTCCTGACGCACGCCCACAGAACGAATGGACATTCGTTCAACCGTACCGGTGAGTGGACCGATGGTCACCAGGTCGCCGGTGTTCATGCCATTTTCAAACTGAATAAAAATCCCGGTAATAATATCTTTTACCAGCGTTTGCGAGCCGAAAGAGATAGCCAACCCCAGCGCCCCGGCCCCGGCCAGCAATGGGGCGATATTAACGCCAATTTCCGACAGCACAATCATGATGGTGATCGTGCTGATGATCACCGCCAGCGCGTTGCGAAACAGCGTCAACAGGGTTCGGGTACGAGCGCTGGGTAGCGGGCGTCCGTGAATATCGGAAGCCAGACGATTTTCAATCAGGCTGGCAAGGATCGTCCAGCCGATGGCGGAGAAGAATAAAATCAGCGCGATACGGATCAGAATATCCACCGTTTTTTCTCCTGCGCCGTAATGCAGCCAGTTCCAGAAGTCGAACAATCCCCAGGCATTCAATAGCAGCATCACCGCAACGCACACCGTCAGGATCCTGGCCACGCTTAACGCCGTCGACAGCCAGCCATTCAGTCGTTTTTGTAATTCCGGATAGCTGCGCTGGGTGTGTGGCGAAAGGGTAATAGTTTTGGCTATCCAGCGGGAAAACATGCCGGAAACAAAGGCGGCAATTCCAATGATTACCAGGCTGCGCAGCGTAGCGCCCATCATGAATTTCAGGCTGTTGCCCGGATCAAACAGCGAAAAGAAAAACAGCACAATGAAGTAGGCGCTGGCCAGCCAGTGCCATACCAACGCAAAGGCACGGATAAACAGGCTGAAAAAAGCTAACGATCTTTCTGCCAGATTCTGTAAATGCAGCGTTATCTCTTTGTTGTTTCTGAAAATCAGGTACAGCGCCCATAGCGTGATACACAGCATGATGATGACGTTGGCCATCGCGCCGACCTGCACATTGACCTGATTGGAGATAATGGGAACGGCAACTATAAGCCCGTAACCAATCAAACTGCTTAATGAACTCAAACGCCGATTCCAGTAGCGCGCACCTGCATCCTGAATGTTAAACGGGCGTAGTTCAGCCACCGTTGGGCAAAATATCAGACGCAAAATGGCTTTGAAGAACTCAATCAGGGCAAAGGCATTGAGAAACAGGCTTTGCTGAAAGGCGATGGTGCGACTGCCGGCATTCATTCTGTCGCTCAGTATCTGCCCGACAAACAATGTCAGCGCCAGCAGAAGCAAATCAATAATGAATGCGCCAACGATCATCGCCGGAAGCTGCAGCCAGTTGCTGCGTTCGCGGTTTTTCCGCCGTGCCCATTGCCCCATTTTGCGATACAGAGGCAGCGCGCACAGGCGGATCAGCCAGTAAAACCCGAACACTGACGCCGCCAGCATTAAAAAATGAGTCAGGGCATTGGTGAACGTTTGCGAGTTAAAGGTCTTGTGCGGTGCATCGGTAATATTGCGATAAAGCTGGGCAAAGCGGCTGGAGAGCGCCTCACCGTAGTGCCGGGTGACATCCGTGACGTTTTCCAGTACCGTTTTTTCTTCCGTTAACGTGGGTGGGACAATGGTTGGCACCGGCTCAGCAGGGGGCGCAGTTGCCACTTTGCGTAATTGATCGATCAGTTCCTTCCGAGAGGTGTCATTTTCCAGCACATCAGCCAGTGCGCCGTAAGCCGCTTTCTTCTGTTCAACATCTGGCTCCTTTGCCGGGGCGGTTTGTGCGTTGGTTGACGTTGGCGTGGTGACGCCAGGTATCGTCACTGCTTGTGCCGGAAGACTCAACAGACAAACAAAGATGAACAGGATCCAGCGCATGACTCCTCCCATGAGAAAATAAATTCAAAAGGATAAGTATAGATGTCAGGGCGGGAGGGAATTGAAATGAGAGGATTCTGGTGAAAAACCTCCCTTCGGGCGAAGGGAGGTTGAGCTATCAGGAAACGTGCTGCAAGAATTCCTGTAAGCGTTGGCTGGGTGGATTTTCAATCAGGGCCTGCGGATTACCGTCTTCGGCAATTCGTCCCTTATCAATGAAAATCAGGCGTGAAGCCACTTTTTCGGCAAAGCCAATTTCGTGGGTCACAATCACCATGGTCATCCCTTCTTCCGCCAGGTCCTGCATAACTTTCAGAACTTCATGGCGCAGTTCCGGGTCGAGTGCTGAGGTTGGCTCATCAAACAGCATCATTTTCGGTTTTACCGCCAGCGCACGGGCGATAGCCACACGCTGTTGTTGACCGCCGGACAGTTCAGAAGGGTAGTGATGTGCACGTTCGGCCAGACCCACTTTTGCCAGCAGCTCTTTCGCCAGTTTCTCGGCCTGTTCTTTATTCGCCCCGCGTACGCGCTGCGGTCCAAACATGACGTTTTCCAGCGCCGTCAGATGTGGGAACAGGTAAAACTGCTGAAATACCATTCCGGCTTCCTGACGGATTAAGCGCTCGTCTACCTTCGGATCGTTTACTTTCAGACCGTCGACGATCAGATCGCCGGAGGTTATCTCTTCCAGCTTGTTAATGCAGCGCAGCAGGGTAGATTTACCGGATCCTGACGGCCCGATAATCACCACGACTTCACCCTGCTGAATGTTCAGGTCAATATTGTGCAGCACCTGGGTTGGACCAAAGTGCTTAGAAACGTTTTTAAATTCAATCACAGGATTCTCATCCTTCTTTCCAGACGACGCAGAATGAAGCTCAGCACCAGCGTAATGATCAGATAGAACACCGCAACGGCGCTCCAGATTTCCAGTGCGCGGAAGTTACCGGCAATGATTTCCTGGCCCTGACGGGTCAGTTCAGCGACGCCAATGACAATAAACAGCGAGGTATCTTTAATGCTGATGATCCACTGGTTGCCCAGCGGCGGCAGCATACGACGCAGTGCGAGAGGTAAAATAACGTGGCGGATAGTCTCTGTGCGTGAAAGTCCAAGCGCCAAACCGGCTTCGCTGAACCCTTTATGGATTGAGAGTACCGCACCGCGGGTGATTTCCGCAATATAGGCCCCGGAGTTGATCATGATGGTGACAACGGCGGCGCTAAAGGGGTCAATGCGTAAATCGTTAAATGCCATTGGCAGAGCGAAGTAAATAAACATTACCTGCACAACGATTGGCGTACCGCGAATGACTTCGATAAACACCAGCGCTACGTGGTTGGCGATCCAACCGCCGAAAGTGCGCGCAAACCCTGCTGCAAGTCCGATTATCAGACCGCCAGCCAGACCGAGGACCGAGATCCACAGGGTCATTTTGGCGCCTTCAATCAAAAGCGGGATGGCGGGCCAGATGGCACTCCAGTCAAACTGCATATGTCGTTCCTGTTACCGTGGTGTAAATATTCAAATGCCCGTTTTGCCGGATGTGCTGTGCTTATCCGGCCTACAGGTCTCAAAAATCCAGGCGTAGGCCCGGTAAGCATCACGCTACCGGGCAACGCTGCCGGTTATTATTTAGGTTCAGTACCGAACCATTTTTTGTAGATTTCGTTGTAAGTACCGTTCTCTTTCAGCGTTTTCAGTGCGCCGTTCACTTTCTCACGCAGGTCGTCGCTGCCTTTCGGGAAGGCGATACCGTACTGCTGGGCTTCCAGCGATTCGCCTACAGCTTTGAACTGACCATTGCCAGCTGTTTTGATAAAGTAAAGAATGTTTGGTGTGTCGTGCAGTACAGCGTCTGCGCGGTTGGTGCCCAGTTCCATATATGCGTTATCTATATTCGGGAACTGACGCAGGTCTTTGGTTTTGATATTCGCTTTCGCGTAATCAACGGAACCGGTGCCACTCTTAACCGCAACGACTTTACCATCCAGATCTTTTACGCTTTTGACGTCGTTGTTATTCGCTTTCACCATCACTAACAGACCGCTTTTGTAGTAGCCGTCGGAGAAGTCGATCGCTTTTTTACGCTCATCGGTGATGGTGATACCTGCCAGTGCCAGGTCGATATTTTTGGTTTGCAGAGCCGGGATGATGCCGCTGAAATCCATTGGTTTCAGTTCATAATCCAGTTTCAGTTCTTTGGCCACGGCAGCCCACAGATCCACATCAAAACCAACGTATTTGTCACCCTGTTTGAATTCAAACGGTACAAACGCGGTGTCGGTTGCGACAACCAGTTTCTTGTCTGCGGCATGGGAGGACACCGCAAAAGCCAGGGTAAGTGCAGCCAGTGAAACTTTTAATACAGACTTCATAGGATTTCCTTTTATATCCACGGGGCGATCCCCTGCGAGAACATATGGCTTAATGAAAAAATCGTGCCAATTTTGCAACTCATTGTTTTAACAAGAGGGTGTCTCGTTTTGTTGCACAATAAGTAGGGCAAAGTGAGTAATCTGCACTGTTTTGGGGCACTCATTTGGTGCGAACCAGTCACGGTGCAAACGGTATGACTATTTAGCGTAAAAATTGTTGATAAAACAATCTTTCGTTAACGATTGTGTGAGGTGATTATTACAAATAATTTACTTTGGAGTGACGAATGATCAATGTTATGCACCATAGATGTGCAAAACCCCCGCCGGAGCGAGGGTTATATAGGTAATTCTTATGTCTGCTGTTACTCAATGTTGGCTTCGATAAACCACAGGAATTTATCGAGGTCGCGAGAAGCTGCGGTAAAGATATCCGCGGTATCTTCGTCTTTTGCTTCGCTGATAGCTTTACGTACGCTGTTTGCAACTACGGCATAACGTTCGGCCAGCTCTTTTAAGTGGTCCTGTACGCTATGGATATCCAGCGGGTAACTTTTCAGAGGCGTTTTGCTATTAATAACCTGAGTTGTGCCCAGTGCCACACCGCCCAACTGTACGGCGCGTTCAGCCATGGTGTCGAGGTGATCGGTCAAAGCTGTACGGAAGCCATCCAGCATTTCATGTACTGCAATGAAGTTTGCACCGCGCATGTTCCAGTGAGCCTGTTTGGTGATCAATGACAGGTCAATGAATTGGATTACTTGCTGATTCAGCAGTTCTACGGTCGCTTTCTTTTCGCTATCAGACACATCGTTGCGGGTATAAAGGAGGGCGGATGCTTTTGTTTTTACCAGTTTCGCGGTACTCATATTTTCATATCCTCTTGATATTTATGTCCCAACTCTTCAACGGAATTAAGTATAGCGCTAAATTTGGATTTTTGTTTCCGGTGTTGCCTATCACTTTAATAGCGAAGACGAGGGTAAATATAAAATATCAAATAAAATCAATGTAATGAGTGTTTTGTTACTTGTGTGGTGTTATTTTTATGTTAATTTTAAGATTAAATGAAATATGCGGATGAGAAAATTATATTTATTAGAATTATTATCACGCAGATTTACAATTGGATATTCTGCATGATTATGCAAACCATGCAGAATATTACGTGGTTAATTCACGTCGACTTGTTTTATTTGTGGCTCTTTACGAATAGTGAGCGTAGAGCCCATTGATGCGACAATAATGGCGCCCAGAGCGAACGTCTGGATAAGCGTCAGCGTTTCACCGAGGAAGATCATTCCGGAAATCGCGGCCAGCGCGGGTTCCATGCTCATCAATGTACCGAAAGTACGCGTAGGTAGGCGCGTTAACGCAATCATCTCCAGCGAATAGGGAAGCGCAGTAGAGAGGACTGCAATGGCCAGACCTAACGGCAAAATGGACCAGTGCCACAGGGCATCTCCGGCCTGGAGTGCGCCGATTGGTACAAATACCAGTGCTGCAATGAATGACCCTACCGCGACGGTCGCAGGACCGTGTTCCGCGCCGGCTCGCTGCCCGGTAAGAATATAGATGGCCCAGCAGGCACCAGCCCCCAGCGCCAGTGCAGCACCCGTTAAATCTACGTGAGAAACGTCCTGACCCAGAGGCAGCAGGAACCAAAGCCCGAGCACTGCCAACGCAACCCAAATGAAATCCACCGGGCGTCGGGATGAAAACAGCGCTACCGCGAGCGGGCCGGTAAATTCCAGCGCCACGGCGATTCCCAGTGGGACGGTTTGGATTGACAGGTAGAAAAGGTAGTTCATCCCGCCCAGAGACAGGCCATAAAACAGTAGCGGCAGGCGTTGTTCTTTGGCGAATCGTAAACGCCAGGGCTTAAAGAAAGTGATAAGAATGAGCGTACCCAGCGCAAGGCGCAGCGCGGTAACGCCTGGCGCACCGACGAGTGGGAACAACGATTTTGCCAGTGATGCTCCGCTTTGAATGGAGGACATAGCAATAAGCAAAACCAAAATAGGCAACCAGACTGGCGCTTTACGTGACAACCCCGGCATCCTTTCTCCTGTCAAATGATGATTACACATCTCCATCTGTGCCACGCTTCAGCATTGTTACGACGCAGATGATTTTATGTATAGAAAAGTAAAACAGCGAGTGTAATGGAATTACGCTCAACTGGTTGAGTATTCGTTGAAAAAAAAATTGCTCAGTTCCGTACAATGGCATGAAAACGATGGATTAATAATCTGTGTGATTAGGAATGTTCTGGATGAATGTGCCATATTGTGCGCGCAATAATGGTATTTTCAATTGAAAAAGTGATGTTAATTGAAAGAGATAGCGGGTTTTTGAAATGTTCTGTTACATGAAAGACCCCGTTAGACATCGCGAATCGCAAAGAGTTTCCCATCAATTTTTGGTATATTTAAAACTTAAGATTTACTTGAAGCACATTTGAGGTGGTTATGAAAAAAATTGCATGTCTTTCAGCACTGGCCGCTGTTCTGGCTTTCTCCGCAGGTACTGCTGTAGCTGCTACTTCTACCGTTACCGGTGGTTACGCTCAGAGCGATGCTCAGGGCGCAGCGAACAAAATGAACGGTTTCAACCTGAAGTATCGCTACGAGCAGGACAACAACCCGCTGGGTGTTATCGGTTCCTTCACTTACACTGAAAAAGATCGTACCGATGCTTCTGGCGACTACAACAAAACCCAATACTACGGCATCACTGCTGGTCCGGCTTACCGTCTGAACGACTGGGCAAGCATCTACGGCGTTGTGGGTGTTGGTTACGGTAAATTCCAGAACGTAGAATCTTCGACTTACAACCACAGCACCAGCGACTACGGTTTCTCTTATGGTGCGGGCCTGCAGTTCAACCCGATCGAAAACGTTGCTCTGGACTTCTCCTACGAGCAGAGCCGTATTCGTAGCGTTGACGTTGGCACCTGGATTGCTGGCGTGGGTTACCGCTTCTAATCACTTCGGTGATATGAAAAATCCGCCTCTTGGGGCGGATTTTTTTTGTCTGTAATCCTGGAAGGAAGTTCGTTGTAGGCCGGATAAGACACAGTGCGTCTTATCCGGCCTACAAGCGTATTATTTGGTTGAGAAAATATCGGTACCCAGATGGTTGTAGTCCACCTTCTGCAGTTTGAAGTTGGTGATGTACACCGGCCCGGCTTTTTTCTCTGAGATAAAGCGGTAGCTGTTGGTGATTTCCTTTGCGCTGATCCCTGTCCACTGCGAGAAAAAACTGAGGAAATCATTGGCGGAGCGACGGGCTTTAATCACCCGATGCGCTTTATCATCGCTCGAAAGCACCATGAAAGGCACCTGGAAATTCTGCTGGAACTGATCGTCATGCGCCAGGTACTGCACCTCTTTTCCCCGCTCTTTAAACGCGAGGCCATGATCGGAGAAATAGACCATCGAGAAGCTATTACCGCTGTTACGTAACTGCTCGTAAAGCTGGCGCAGCAGGTCATCCGTCTGCGTCATGGTGTACAGATAACAAGATGTCTCTTTTGACTGGACGAAAGTCTCGTATTTACCCTGTGTTCGGTCACAGGCCTGCGGATGCGAGCCCATTAAATGCAGCACGATGAGCTGTGGCTGAGTGCGCTCGGTTGCCAGCACCTGGGCAGTCATCTTCAACAGCGCTTCGTCACGGGTGTTTTTATCCGCTTCGAAGTCGCCGCTTTTGAGGAACTGAACCTCATCAGCGCGCTTCGCAATGCTGGCGATGGCCGTATCGTATTCACCAATCTGTCCCTGATTGGAAAACCACCATGTCTGGAAGCCCGCACGGTTAGCCAGGGTGACAAAGTTATCCTGGAACTGGGGTTTATTATCCACTACCCGATTAAGCGTTAAGCCGAGCGATTTTTGCGTTGAACCGCTGGCAGCAATGTAATCCGCGAAGATATAGCCGTTAACGGAGCTGGCAAACGGGGTGTTATCCCAGTGACCGCCAAACGCGCCTAACGCATCGCGGCGGGCGCTTTCACCGATCACCACGACGTAGGTGTGATACTTCGGTTTAACGGCGGTTACCGTCCAGCTGTCTTTTACGCTCGACAGTTTCGCCATACGCTCTTGTTCGTCGAGCACTTCGTTGTTATTGACGATAACGTCCTTGGCGAAACGGAAAACCGGATAGCCAGTATCTTTCAGCTTGAACACGCCGCCCCAGGCCAGGTTTTGTACCGGGGTAACAAAGAATGCGACAACGCTGAACAGCAAACAAATGCTGTCGAACTTATTCCAGCTGCGCTGCTGCACATCTTTTTTACGGCGTACGGCGATAACGCCAAGGGCAAAAATAAACACTCCAACCAGATAACTGTACCAGGGGAAGATGGTCAGGATCTCGGTTGACTCTTCCATATTGGTTGAGTGCAGCGCCAGTAAGGTATTGAAGTTCGGTGAGCCGTAAGCCTGGCCGAACGGAAAATACATTGCCGCAACGAGTGAGCAAATGCCAATCAGTGCTTTCTGCGCGCGCGGCGCGCTACGCCACAGCAGCATCAATATACAGGTGAAAGCAACGCTATAGAGCAGGCTAAGTGGATAGCCCAGTGCAAGGTTGATCAGCAGAGACTGTAAGAAATAGAGGCCAGTCCACGGACTAATTGCCCGGCTACGAGCAATGATTGAATCTTTGAGGGTTAAATTCATATGCCACTGTTACAAAAACGCCATGTGCTTACCCTGGCGCTAAGGGTCATTGCCTGCCTGAGAGAGCGAGAAGAGGGATAGGGTCCGCATCCGCGAGCCGCAATATACGCAGGGCTGCGAAAAGATAGAGTGTGCGCAAGAGAAGGTCAACTACTACAAAGAAATTGTTTTGCGAGGGACGTGGCAAAACTGACAAAAAGAAGGGTTATTGAGACGAAAACCACCACCGTACCCGGATGACGGTAGGAAAATGAAGCGGCGTACCGCGACGCCGCATTATTTTTCTGAAGGTTTATCCTGCTCTGGTTTGCTGTTAATCATGTCACACAGCATAGAGATCAGCATCAACCGTACTTTAAAGGGAGAGTGGCTAAACACGCGTATACACCTCTTAAATTCATTCATGTAAACCTCCTGACTTCACGATCCCATCAGTCCTTGAGGGATGTCTTTATTATATACAGATATAGCACAGGCTATATTATATAGCTATTGCTAAAACGTTAATTTTTTGTGCCCACGCAACTCTGGTTTACAATGAGCGCTCTCTAATCAGATGCCGTTAACGCGTCACAGTAACGAGGAAGCAGAATGAGTCGTCGCGCAGGTATGCCAACAACAAAAAAAGTGACGCAATTGGTGAATGTCGAAGAACACGTTGAAGGATTTCGTCAGGTCCGGGAGGCGCATCGCCGCGAACTGATTGATGACTACGTAGAGCTGATTTCCGATCTCATTATTGAGGTGGGTGAAGCGCGCCAGGTGGATATGGCAGCGCGACTTGGGGTTTCTCAGCCGACGGTTGCTAAAATGCTTAAGCGCCTTGCTTCAGTCGGATTGATTGAAATGATTCCGTGGCGTGGGGTGTTTTTAACTGCAGAAGGTGAACGACTAGCCCAGGAGAGCCGGGAACGTCATCAGATTGTGGAAAATTTCCTGTTGATGTTAGGCATCAGCCCGGAAATTGCCCGTCGCGACGCGGAGGGGATGGAGCATCACGTCAGTAAGGAAACGCTGGAGGCTTTTAGCCGGTTTACGCAACAGCAAGGAACTGGCTCTGAATGAGTTTTCCTTTATTACGTGTCTTACAGCGCGATCGTTTTTTCCAGCTGTTAATCATCGTTGGGGTTGTACTGAGTCTGTTCACGCCATTTACGCCCCGGTCCTGGCCAGGGGCGATTGACTGGCACACGATTATCACGCTTAGCGGCTTGATGTTACTGACCAAAGGCGTAGAGCTAAGCGGTTATTTCGATGTGTTAGGGCGCAAGATGACCCGCCGCTTCAAAACAGAGCGCCAGCTGGCGATATTTATGGTGCTGGCGGCGGCGTTGTTGTCGACGTTTCTGACCAACGACGTTGCATTGTTTATTGTTGTTCCGCTAACCATCACGCTGAAAAAATTATGTGCCATTCCGGTGAATCGCCTGATTATCTTTGAGGCGCTGGCGGTAAATGCCGGCTCGTTGCTCACGCCAATAGGCAATCCACAAAACATTCTGATGTGGGGACGCTCAGGCTTATCGTTTACCGCGTTTACCTGGCAAATGGCGCCGCTTGCAGGGGCCATGATGCTGACGCTGGTGGTGCTGTGCTGGTTCAGTTTCCCGCCTAAAGCGTTGCACTATCATACCGGTACGCGCGCACCTGACTGGCAACCACGCCTGGTATGGAGCTGTCTGGCGCTGTATATCGTCTTCCTTGCGGCGCTGGAGTTAAAGCAAGAGCTGTGGGGTCTGGCGATTGTGGCGGCAGGGTTCATGGTGCTGGCGCGTCGCGTGATCCTCAGCGTGGACTGGACGTTGCTGTTAGTGTTTATGGCGATGTTCATTGATGTGCATTTGCTGACGCAGCTCCCGGCCTTGCAGGGGATTACCCACCAGATTGGCACGCTCTCAGCACCGGGACTTTGGTTAACGGCTATTGGCTTGTCGCAGTTTATCAGTAATGTGCCCAGTACGATTTTGCTGCTGAACTATGTCCCGCCGACGCTGCTGCTGGCCTGGGCGGTTAATGTGGGCGGCTTTGGGCTGTTGCCGGGATCGCTGGCGAATCTCATTGCGTTACGGATGGCAAACGACCGACGGATCTGGTGGCGTTTTCATTGGTATTCGGTACCGATGCTGATATGGGCGGCGCTGGTGGGGTATGGTTTGCTGCTGTTGATGTAATTGATGTGGTGTGCCGGATGGCGGCTGGCGCCTAATCCGGCCTACTGCGTTGGTAGGCCCGATAAGCGTAGCGCCATCGGGCATATATAGCAGATTAGTTCAGACGAACCGGCATACCTGAACGGTTCTGTACCGCCTGCTCAACGACGGCCTGATCGACGTCAGACTGGCCGGTGATGCTGGTAATGCTCTTGGTCAGGGTAATCGGTACGATTTCTCCGCCTTCGAACTGTGCTTCAGTCGTAGACAGTGGGTTATGTACTTCGATGTAACGGCTGCCGTCTGGTTCGGTAGTGGCTTTTACCGGCTCATCGATAAACTGTACGCGGGTGCCGACTGGCACATTTTCAAACAGGAATTTGATGTCGTCGTTACGCAGACGCACGCAACCGTGGCTGACGCGTAAGCCGACGCCGAAGTTAGCATTGGTGCCATGGATGGCATACAGGCGACCGATATACAGCGCGTACAGACCCATCGGGTTATCCGGACCCGCCGGAACAACGGCTGGCAGCGGCTCGCCTGCAGCGCGGTATTCCGCATGCATTTTCGCCGTTGGCGTCCAGGTTGGGCCCGCTTTTTTACGTTCTACTTTGGTGGTCCAGTTGATTGGCGTGTCTTTGCCCAGCTGGCCGATACCGATCGGCAGAACAATTACGGTGTTGGTGCCTTTCGGGTAGTAGTACAGACGCATTTCAGCGCTGTTGATAACAATACCTTCATGCACAGTATCCGGCAGGATCAACTGCTGAGGAATGTTCAGCACGGTGCCGCCTTTCGGCAGGAAGGTATCCACGCCCGGGTTGGCTTCCAGCATGTTAGACAGACCCATCTGGTACTCTGCCGCATAGTATTCCAGCGGCTGGGTGTTGCCTTCAGGAATGGTGATAACCTGGTTTTGGCCAATTAAACGACTACCATCGGTAGGCAGCGGGTACGTGACGGCTGAAGCAGTGTTACAAAAACCAACTACCGCGAGCGCCGCCGCGAAAAGCGTTGTCAATTTCATATTCATTTTTGCGAGATTCTGAAGCCAAGCAGGCTAGTGGGTTGAGATTTATGTAGTGTTGGGCACGCATTATATGTGCATTCTGAGCAACAAGGAATTCGGATGTGTACTAAATCACATTTTTTTCCTTTTGCTTTCACTTTATCTGCGCAGCATGAACGGCGCGATCTTATTGCAGACTTATGGCATAATAAGCGGTTTGTCACATATTTCTTTCTCTTTCAGGATACGCCTGTGTTAGTTTCCAGCAACGTCACTATGCAGTTCGGCAGTAAGCCGCTGTTTGAAAATATTTCCGTCAAGTTTGGCGGCGGCAATCGTTACGGCCTGATTGGCGCGAACGGTAGCGGTAAATCCACCTTTATGAAAATTCTCGGCGGCGACCTCGAACCGACGCTGGGTAACGTTTCACTCGATCCGAACGAGCGCATCGGTAAGCTGCGTCAGGATCAGTTCGCCTTTGAAGAGTTCACCGTGCTTGACACCGTTATTATGGGTCATGCTGAACTGTGGGAAGTGAAGCAGGAGCGCGATCGTATCTACGGCCTGGCCGAGATGAGCGAAGAAGACGGTTATAAAGTGGCTGACCTCGAAGTTCAGTATGGCGAAATGGACGGCTACTCTGCGGAAGCGCGTGCGGGTGAACTGCTGCTGGGCGTAGGCATTCCGGTAGAACAGCATTACGGCCCGATGAGCGAAGTCGCGCCCGGCTGGAAGCTGCGTGTGCTTCTGGCGCAGGCGCTGTTCTCTAACCCGGACATTCTGCTGCTCGACGAACCAACGAACAACCTGGATATCGACACTATCCGCTGGCTGGAGCAGACGCTGAACGAGCGTGACAGCACCATGATTATCATTTCGCACGACCGTCACTTCCTGAACATGGTCTGTACGCACATGGCGGATCTGGACTACGGCGAACTGCGTGTTTATCCGGGTAACTACGACGAATACATGACGGCGGCAACCCAGGCGCGTGAACGTCTGCTGGCCGATAACGCCAAGAAGAAAGCACAGATTGCCGATCTGCAATCCTTCGTCAGCCGCTTTAGCGCCAACGCGTCTAAATCTCGACAGGCGACTTCTCGTGCGCGTCAGATTGATAAGATTAAGCTCGACGAAGTGAAAGCGTCCAGCCGTCAGAACCCGTTTATCCGCTTCGAACAGGATAAGAAACTGTTCCGTAACGCGCTGGAAGTGGAAGCGCTGGCGAAAGGTTTTGATGAAGGCCCGCTGTTTAAAAACTTCAACCTGCTGCTGGAAGTAGGGGAGAAGGTTGCCATCATTGGTGCCAACGGCGTGGGTAAATCCACTATGCTGAAAACGTTGGTTGGCGACTTGCAGCCGGACAACGGTACCGTTAAGTGGTCTGAGAACGCCCAGGTCGGTTACTACGCACAGGATCATGAATACGAGTTCGAAAACGATCTGACTGTTTTCGAATGGATGAGCCAGTGGAAACAAGAAGGCGATGATGAGCAGGTAGTACGTAGCTTCCTTGGCCGTCTGCTGTTCAGCCAGGACGATATCAAGAAACCTGCGAAAGTGCTCTCCGGTGGTGAAAAAGGACGCATGCTGTTCGGTAAACTGATGATGCAGAAACCGAATATCCTGGTTATGGATGAACCGACCAACCACCTGGATATGGAATCTATCGAGTCGCTGAACATGGCGCTGGAAATGTACCAGGGCACGCTGATCTTCGTTTCTCACGACCGTGAGTTCGTCAGCTCGCTGGCAACCCGCGTGATTGAAATTACGCCAGAACGTGTAATTGACTTCACCGGTAACTACGAAGATTACCTGCGTAGCAAAGGCGTCGAATAATTATCCCGTCGTTCTCGTGTTACAGGTGTGATGGTTGCACCTGTAACACGGGATACTTAGGGATAAGGGTATATAAAATTAAACAATCCCCAGCGCGCGTTTACCGTGGATATTCAAATCCTCCAGCGTGAAGCGTCCTTCCCAGTTAGTTTCATAATCCTCCCGTGGAAAATCACCCGGCGACGCACCCTTTTCCAGCGCGACCTTCACTTTGTGGGCGTAGGCCAGATTCTTTTCGCACATCGGTGCGGCAGGAATGTACATCACGTTACCCCAACCCTGCTGATTTTCCACCGGTGCGACGGAGTGAATCACATCACAATGCCACCAGACGGAGTCCCCGGCGTCCAGTTGTGGAATGCTGGTTAGCGCTTCAATCAGCAGCGGATGCCATTGCGTGGAAATCGGCAGCACCCGGCCGGGCGCGACGCCGCAAAGTTCATCTTCTGGCACATCGTCAAGCAATGGGCGTAACAGTACATACGCCATCGCTTCAGGGATCGGGACCACATGCAACAATCCCTGACCTGGCAGCATATCGGACAGTGCAGTCCAGCCCTGGAAGGTACGGAATACCGAACATTTGGTGGTGTTATCCACCGTGTACTCTTCTACCTCGGTGCGATGCGCCGCCTGCCACGGATCGTAATCTTCCAGCTTGCCATTGAATACATGAGCAAAGACCTGCTGATATGCCGGAAGAAGCCAGCGTTCCAGCGCGCCGGAATCCGTATGCGCGCCCAGCCCTTTGGACGTGGTTCCCGGCGGTCGACGGCGAATGCGGTCAGGGTAAATAACGCTGACATCCGGGTTAAACCATTGTTTACCTTCGCTTGTAAAGGTCCACAAACGATTGAGAAACGACTGTGCATTGGTCATTTCTTCACTCTGGCGGGCCTGCATCTGCGCCTGGGACCAGTAGATGGGGTAGATTTCAGGTCGTGATGCGCTCAGGGTACCGAAGAAATTATCGCCTGGTCCTTTATAGACGTCGTCAAAGTGGTTGCGGTCCAGATAGTCCAGCATTGAGCTGTCCCAGCCGAGAGCCTGTTCGCGAGGGAAATGACCTTTAATAACCGCGCATCCGCGACGCTTAATTTCTTCACGCTGCTCTGCATTTACGTGGCCAGCTTTGATATCTGCATAAGATATCACTGGCCACACCGGGGCTCCCTGTGCTTTGAGGGCGTTGATTTCTGCCACGCGGGCGGCGATAGCGTCGCTCAACTGATTGAAGATCAACTGAACATCCCCAAGCTGTGCCCGCAGTTGCCGTTTCATCTGCCGGATTGCCGCTTTGTGATCGGCGGGCAGCGTGTCGCTGGTAAAAGTAAAAGCCATATCCACCTCGCATTAGCTTTCATTCGAAACAAAAGTAACTTACAGATGATAATATAAGTTAAAATTTAGTTAACGCAAGTTTAAAACTTGATGGAGTGAGCAAAATGGAAAAAGAGTGAAAACCGGGATGAGGGATACCCCGGTTGGCAGGATTAGACGTTAAAAGGGGCGGTGTTATCCAGCACTGCCTGAATTACGTTCAGCGCGCCCTGATGGTTGTTGTCGTCGGTCTGATAGCGAGCAATCGCTTTAATACTCTCTGCCGCGTTGGCCATGGCGAAAGAGTAGTGCGCTATTTTCAGCATTTCCGCGTCGTTGCCGCTATCGCCAATGGCGACTACGTTTTGCGGTGACAGGTTCCAGCGTTTAAGCAGGCGGCTGATCCCGTTGGCTTTATGTAAGCCCGGAATGATCAGATCGATAAACCCGAAGCCGCTGGTGACGGGCTTCATGATGCCGTCCAGCGCAGCATGCAGGTGATCGATAACCAATGGGATTTGTTGGTCCGGTAAATTTAGCGAGAACTTGAACAGCACATCGTCGATATCCTGATAATCTTTTACAGGTTTCAGGCGATGGTAGTGTTTTGACATCAATGCGACAAAGGACTCCGGCGCATTTTCGCTAACGTAAGCGCTTTGCAGCCCACAAGCCACAAAGTTGAGCTGCTTATCTTTTAGCAGTTCACCAATGACAATACGGGACTCGTGGCGGGTTAGCTCGCCGTGAAATAGCTGTTTGCCATGTTCAAAAACTAACGCCCCGTTCTCGGCGACAAAGGAAATTTCCTCTTTGAGCTCCGGGAAAAAGGAGATCAGCTGGTAATACTGGTTGCCGCTGGCCACGACAAATTCAATATTTCGTTTTTTCAGTTCCTGATACTGCGCCATAAAACGTGCACGATCGTATTTCTTGGCGTCGTCGAGAAAAGTTCCGTCCATATCGGTGACGATAACTTTGATGGTCATAAAGATAGGCTCCTGGCGATTACTGCAACCAGAAACATTCTAATAACAATGTGACCTGTAGCACAAATTTAATTTCGAATGAAAGTAAAAAGCCGGGTGGTAGCTTCGCCTTACCCGGCTACGGGGAGAATCGTTGTAGGCCGGATAAGCGTCAGCGCATCCGGCAATGGGGAGGGTAGCGTGCCGGATGGTGGTGCGGAATCTCATCCGGCCGACAATATTGTTTACAGCATATGTTCAGTACGCGCGATGATGTCGTCTTGCGCATCCGGAGAAAGCGCAGTGAAGAAGGCGGAATAACCTGCTACACGGACCACCAGGTCACGATATTGATCCGGGTGTTTTTTGGCTTCCAGCAGCGTTTCACGGGAGACAATGTTGTACTGAATATGCCAGCCTTTGTGCTCTTCGAAGAAGGTGCGCAGCAGGATCATCAGCTTTTGCTTATCGGATTCATTTTCCAGCGTGGCCGGGTTGAGCTTCTGATTTAACAGCACGCCGCCAAGAATCGAACCGGTCGGCAGTTTACCCACCGAACCAATTACCGCCGTTGGGCCGAGATGGTCCGTACCGGAAGCCGGACTGGCGCCTTCTGCCAGTGGAGTGTGTGCTTTACGGCCATCCGGCGTTGCCATCGTTGCTGCGCCAAAAGGCACGTTTGCAGAAATAGACGAGGTCCCGGCGTAGTAATTGCCGCCAACCGGGCCACGTCCGTAACGCGGATTATGATACTGTTTCAGTTCATCGATATAGGTCTGATAAGCGCGGGCCAGCAGCGTATCAACGCTATCGTCATCGTTACCGTATTTCGGCGCGCCGTTGATTAGTCGTTGGCGTAACTGCTCATGGGTCAGACCGTCAAAATCATCGGCCAGCGCGGCGGCCAGCTGTTGTTGACCGATAGCGCCCTGTTCAAAGACCAGTTTCTTCACTGCAGCCAGGCTGTTACCGAGGTTGGCAATACCCACCTGCAAACCCGATACCCAGTCATACTTCGCGCCGCCTTGCTTAATGCTTTTCGCCCGCTCAATGCAGTCGTCTACCAGCGCGGAGCACAGAATATCGTGCACGTTCTCTTCCAGCATGGTATCGACGACATACTCAATTTCGATGGATTTACGCGTGTAGTAGCGGATCTGTGTATCCCAGGCGTCCATCACTTCGTCGAAATTGTTGAAGTTACCGGCTGAGAGCGCTTTTTCCTGTGGCAGAAAGACTTTGCCACTGGTGGCATCGCGCCCACCTTCCAGTGCCGCCAGCATCACGCGGGCAAAGTTAATAAAGCTCATGCCGGTGCAACGATAGCCCCATTTCCCGCCAACAGCGGTTTCGATACATCCAATAGCTGCATAGTCATAGGCGTCCTGCGGTTCAATGCCCAGCTTAATGAATTCCGGTATGACGATTTCATCGTTGTTAAAGGCGGGCATCCCGAAGCCGCAGCGGATCACCTGCACGCAGGCATCGAGGAAGTCATTACTCATCCCCGCGTGATAACGCACGCTCAGGTTTGGCTGCGTAGAACGCAGGCGGCCGCAGGACTCCAGAATGGCGTAGGAGAGCGGGTTGACGGCATCCATCGGCTGACCGTTGACCAGGTTTTGACCACCAATGGTCACGTTCTGATACAGCGGACTGCCCGCCGAGGCTTTCGAATGGGAGCCGGAACGGATTTTGTTCACTTCCAGCAGTTTCAACCAGCAGCTGTGCAACAGTTCAATAGCGTGCTCACGATCAAGGCTCTGGTTCAGTTCGACGTCGCGACGATAGAATGGGTAGAGGTATTGATCCATACGACCAAACGACACCGAGTGACCGTTAGATTCAATTTGCAGGATCAACTGGATGAAATAGCACAGCTGCAGCGCCTGCCAGAATGTTTTTGGCGGCTCATGGGCGATAACATCACAGTTTTCCGCCATGGTCAGCAGTTCATCTCGACGACTGGCGCGAGTTTCTGTGGATGCCATTTTACGTGCCAGCGCGGCAAAGCGCTCAATGTGCAGGCTGACGGCCTCCAGCACGATATCTATCGCTTTCAGGAACTGATCGCCATGGAGGTCTTCCAGACATGTCAGATTGATGCGGGAGCGACGTTCATCGACTTTGTGACGCAGGCCGTCGAGACCTTTTTCCAGCAGCAGCGGGAAGTTTACCGCCAGGTGCGCGTCGCCGGAGGTCATGTTACCTTCGGCTTTGATAATGCCGGTTTCCAGCAGCCCTTTCTGCTCATCAGTGAACATCCCGTAGCAGCGATCCTGCACGGTTTGACCACGCCACCATGGGCACACCTCATGCAATACACGTTTGTTCTCTTCGCTTACCGCAAATCCTGCACCCGGTCTGTCGGCGAGGTCGTCGATCTCTTTTTCAATCCAGGAGACGGTGTATTCCGGGAAAATAGGCGCGGCACGCACTTCGCTTGCCTGGTTACCAATGATCAGTTCGTCATGTTTGATCCAGATGGTGCGTTCCGCCAGATGATGGGCTAGTGCCAGTGCGCGACGTACCGGGATAGGCTTATCCAGGTGTTGCTGATACATCTCGGTATAGTGCTGGGCGCGCTCGGTACAAACCGGTGGTTTCACGATGTGGATCAGGGCCGTTTTATGCGCTTTGATACGGTCGCTGAGTGTGTCCAGTTTCAGAGTGGTCATGGCGATTATCCTCGTAGGGTCGCGGTTAAACCTTTAAGGCTGGCGTACTGCTGGGCAAATTCGAGCAGTGCTGGCGCATCAAGCGGTTTATCCGGTGCGTTGTAGGGTTGACTGAGTAAGTGGTATTTGTTGATGCCCAGGGTGTGGTAGGGCAAGAAATGGATCTCACCGACGTGAAGCTCATCGGCGGCAAAATCGGTAATGGCCTGAATAGCAGCTTCGTCTGCGTTGAATCCCTGAATCAGCGGTACGCGGATAATCATTTTTTTACCGGCGGCAGCCAATTTTTTTAGATTTTCCAGTACGCGAGAGGCACGCCCATCGGTCCATTGTTTAAACGGCGCATCCGCCACGTGTTTTAGATCGGCCAGAAATAGATCGACGTCAGGTAATGATGGTTCAATATACTTCCACGGGACATGCAGACAGGTTTCCACTGCGGTATGAATGCCGGCGTCGTGGCTGGCCTTGAGTAACGCTGCCGCCAGCTCTGGCTGCATAAACGGTTCGCCGCCGGACAGGGTGAGGCCCCCTCCGCTGCGATCGTAAAACGGTTTATCACGCAATACGGTCGCCATGATGTCGTCCACGCTTTTTACCTCTCCACAGACGGTTAACGCCTGAGTCGGACAGCAGTCGGTCAGCGCTGCGAGGACGTCATCGGTCAGTTTTTCGCGATGAATAAGTAATCCGCCCAGCGCCCGTTCAATCACCGCGGGTGCAGCCTGAGCACAGAGATCGCAACCGTCAAGGCACAAACGCGCGTCATAAAGCAGGTCCTGCGTGCGGGCGCGGCTTTCCGGATTCTGGCACCACCGACAGCCCAGGGAGCATCCCTTTAGGAACACCACAGTACGGATCCCGGGGCCATCATGCGTGGAGTAGCGCTGGATATTGAAAATCATAAGCGACCTCTTTTCTTTCGTATAAAGATTAAATTACTTTCGAATGAAAGTTATATTGACATGCGTCAACTAACCGTGAGGTTTCGCCGTGCTACCTTTTATTCATGCTAATTATTCGTTTGAGGAAAGCTTATGGAACTCTATTTAGATACGTCTGATGTTGATGCGGTAAAAGCTCTGGCGCGCATTTTCCCGCTGGCAGGGGTGACCACTAACCCGAGCATTGTGGCGGCAGGGAACCAGACGCTGGAAGTACTACTGCCGCAACTGCAGGAGGCGACGGGAGGGCAAGGGCGTCTGTTTGCTCAGGTGATGGCGACCACCGCCGAAGGGATGGTCAGCGATGCGCGTAAGCTGCGGGCAATCATTTCTAATATCGTGGTCAAAGTGCCGGTGACAGCAGAAGGTCTGGCGGCTATAAAATTGCTGAAAGAAGAAGGGATCCCGACGTTGGGTACTGCGGTATACGGTGCAGCTCAAGGGTTATTGGCTGCTCTGGCGGGTGCGGAATACGTTGCGCCATATGTTAACCGCGTGGATGCGCAAGGAGGGGATGGCATCCAGACGGTGACCGACCTGCAGACGTTACTGAAAATGCATGCCCCGCACGCCAAAGTACTGGCAGCCAGTTTTAAAACACCGCGTCAGGCGCTGGATTGTCTGCTGGCGGGCTGCGAGTCCATCACGCTACCGCTGGACGTTGCTCAGCAGATGATTAGCTCTCCGGCTGTTGATGCTGCCGTCGCGAAGTTTGAGCACGACTGGCAGAGTGCATTTGGACGCACGTCGATCTGATGCTGTTGCCGGATGGCGCTAACGTTTACCCGGCCTACGTTGGAGCCGTTGTAGGTCGGGTAAGGCGAAGCCGCCACCCGACTTTTTTACTGCCCGCAAACCTCACACCCCGGGTTGCGCATTAGCTTCATTTCGCGAAACTGGCAGGTCATGGCGTCGTACATGACGATTTTTCCAGACGCCGGTTTACCATAGTTTGCCAGCAACTTAATGGCCTCCATCGCCTGTAACGAGCCAATCACGCCGATCAGCGGGGCCATCACTCCTGCCTCGACGCAGGTCAGGGCGTTTTCACCGAACAGACGACTCAGGCAACGGTAGCATGGCTCTCCTTCCTGATACGTAAAGACGGTAATTTGTCCTTCCATGCGAATTGCCGCCCCAGAAACCAACGGAACCCTGGCGGCGAAGCATCCGGCATTCAGCTGATTGCGGATGCTGACGTTATCCGTACAGTCCAGCACCAAATCGTGCTCGGCGATCAGCGCGTGAATCTGGTTTTCTTCCAGCAGCGCATTCACTGGCGTAATGGCGATGTAAGGGTTAATCCGCGCCAGTGCGTCGCGGGCGGAGAGCACTTTGGGTTGCCCTACGGTTGCATCGCTGTGCAGCGTCTGGCGTTGGAGGTTCGATACGGAGACCGTGTCAAAGTCGAGCAGGGTTAAATGCCCGACGCCAGCGCCCGCAAGGTACTGGGTTGCTGCGCATCCCAGTCCCCCCAGACCAACGACCAGTACCCGCGCATCTTTGAGCGCTTCCTGACCTTCGAAATCGAAGCCGCGCAGAATGATTTGCCGGTTATAGCGCATCATCTCCTGGTCGCTGAGTTCTGCCATTACAGGCCTCCAAACAGTGCGTTAAACGGCTCGACCTCAACCCATTCTCCGGCCTCAACGTTACCGCGATCGCGCTCCAGCACGATAAAGCAGTTGCCCTGGCTAAAGGAGCTAAAAATATGCGAGCCCTGGTGTCCGGTGGTGGTGACTTCCAGCTCGCCTTCCGCAGTACGCTGCAATACACCGCGCTGAAAATCCAGACGCCCTGGCGTTTTCTTCAGACGTGATGCGGTGCGCACGCGCTGGCGCGGAGGCAACCCACAGGCGGTGTTGCCGCTGAGTTTCGCCAGCAGCGGTTGCACCAGTTGATAAAAGGTGAGGGCCGCAGACACCGGGTTACCCGGCAGGCCGCAAAACCAGCTGTTGCTCAGTTTACCAAACGCGAACGGTTTGCCGGGTTTAATGGCCAACTTCCAGAAGGCAATTTCTCCCAGCTCTTCCAGAATGGTTTTGGTGTAATCCGCTTCGCCTACCGAAACGCCACCAGAGCTGATGACGACGTCGGCCTGGCTGTCGGCTTCGATAAACGCGGCCCGCAGCGCGTTGGGATCGTCGCGAATAATTCCTAAGTTGATCACTTCGCAGCCCAACTGCTGCAGCATCAGGTGAACGGTCAGACGGTTTGTGTCATAAATCTGCCCGTCGCCCAGCGGCTGACCCGGCAGTTGCAGCTCATCACCGGTGGAGAACAACGCCACGCGAACTTTGCGAACGACCGGTACTTCGGCAATGCCGAGTGAGGCCAGAACCGGAAGCTCGGCGGTTGTCAGACGAGTTCCGGTGGGGAATACCACCGCGCCGTTTGCGATATCTTCACCGCGCAGACGAATATTTTGTCCGCTGCGGACCTCGGCGGTAAAACGCACACAGTCGTCAGTTTGTTCCGTTTGCTCCTGCATCACCACCGCTTCACAACCGGCAGGCACCGGGGCACCGGTCATAATGCGGATGCAGGTTCCCGCAGGCCACTCGCCGTGGAATGGTTGACCAGCAAAGGCTTTGCCAGCCACCGCAAGAGGCTGGTCTGATTGTAAATCGGCTAATCGCACCGCATAGCCATCCATTGCCGAGTTATCGAATCCCGGCACATCAATCGGGGAGATGACGTCGGTGGCCAGAATGCGGCCAAAGCATTGAACCAGCGGCAGCGTTTCGACGGCGGTGAGTGGGGTAATACGCGAAAGCATCTGAGAGAGAGCCGTTTCAAGCGGCATCAGTCCGGCGGTAAATTCCATGAGAAGACTCCTGCGGGGCAAAATCGAATCTGCTCATTATGTCAGAAAATGGACGCGGACAGTATGCTACCTCAGGCTTAGGATCCGATCTGAGACAGGTTTTCTGCCAGAGAATAGCGCTACAGGAAAAATGCAGTATAGACTCATTATTTCTGCTTTTTTCCAGGAGGCTAAATGGCTGCGACTATCCCGAATTCAATTCGACAACAGGTGAATGCCGCCAGTGCACTGATTGCGCGGATTATCGAGGGCGACCTGGTTGCTGTTCATTTGTATGGCTCTGCTGTTGAAGGTGGCTTAAAGCCCCAAAGCGATATCGATTTACTGGTTACCATTAGGCAGCCACTGAATACTCGTCAAAGAAAAGATCTGATGCAGGGTTTTCTGGAAATATCAGCACCGCCTGGCAGCGTTGATAACTATCGGGCGCTGGAAGTGACCATCGTGGTCTATTCACAACTTGTGCCGTGGCGATTCCCACCGTCAAGAGAAATGCAATTTGGCGAATGGTTGCGTGATGATATCTGCGCTGGCGTGTATGAACCGGCGCAGGTGGATCCTGATCTTTCCATCCTGCTGACCCAGGCCCGGCGCGCCAGCGTAGCGTTGTTCGGTGAACCCGCTGAGACGTTATTCAACGTCATCCCTTTTAGCGATGTCGTGCAAACATTTCGGCATATCCTTGATATGTGGCAGAAACCGGGCGATTTAGAGGGTGACGAGCGAAATATCATCCTTACTCTGGCGCGTATTTGGTACAGCGTAGTTACGGGCAATATTGTCGCTAAAGATGAAGCCGCCTCCTGGCTTATACCGCAATTACCCGATGAGTATGCGGATACGCTGCAAGCCGCACGTGCGGAATACCTGGGGTTAACCAAAAAGAACTGGACTGCGTCTATGCCGTCTGTTGAACGCTTTGTGTTTTATGCAAAAAAACAGATTGCCGATCGGCTTGAATAATATATTCAACGATGTTGGAAGATACACTTTCTGTTTAACTCATTTAAATAACCTGATGGGATGGGGCGTGAGGTACGGGCCTTTACCTTTACATTACGTCTGCATCTTTCTATATTCAAAAATCGAATCAATAAGTCACAGAAATTCTGATATTTATAACCCCGGTACCTGCCACCTAATGGACGAAAAAAATGGGTAAAGCAGTCATTGCAATTCACGGCGGCGCAGGGGCTATCACCCGTTCGCAGCTGAGTCAGGAGCAAGAGTTGCGTTATATTCAGGCGCTGTCGGATATCGTTGAAACCGGCCAGCGGATGCTAGAGGACGGTCGTAGCGCACTGGATGTGGTGACCGAAGCCGTGCGCTTACTGGAAGAGTGTCCGTTGTTTAATGCCGGAATTGGCGCGGTATATACCCGTGATGAAACCCATGAACTTGATGCCTGCGTGATGGATGGTAACACGCTTAATGCGGGAGCCGTCGCCGGAGTCAGCCATTTACGCAATCCGATTCTCGCGGCGCGCCTGGTAATGGAACACAGCCCACACGTCATGATGATAGGTGAAGGGGCTGAGAACTTTGCCATTGCGCAGGGTATGGAACGCGTATCAGCGGATATTTTCTCTACGCCAGAACGCTATGCTCAACTGCTAGCGGCGCGAACAGCGGGTGAAACGGTGCTGGACCATAGCGCGAGCCCGCTGGATGAAAACAACAAAATGGGTACCGTGGGGGCGGTCGCGTTAGATATGTTTGGCAATCTGGCGGCCGCAACATCGACCGGTGGAATGACCAACAAATTACCGGGGCGGGTGGGTGACAGTCCGTTGGTCGGCGCAGGCTGTTATGCCAATAACGCAAGTGTGGCAGTCTCCTGCACCGGAACCGGGGAAGTCTTTATTCGTGCGCTGGCGGCCTATGACATTGCGGCGTTGATGGATTACGGCGGCCTGAGTTTATCGGAGGCGTGTGAACGCGTAGTAATGGAAAAATTACCGGCGCTCGGTGGCAGCGGCGGTTTAATTGCTATCGATCATGAGGGCAATGTCGCCTTGCCGTTTAATAGCGAAGGCATGTACCGCGCCTGGGGATACGCAGGCGATACGCCAACCACCGGTATTTATCGGGAAAAAGGAGATAGCGTTGCCACACAGTGATGAGCTTGATGCCAGCGACGTGCTGGCAGTCAACAATCTGAATATTGCCTTTGAACAGGAGCAGCAGCGCGTCAGTGCGGTGCGCAATCTGTCATTTCGCCTGAAGCGTGGCGAAACGCTGGCGATCGTGGGCGAATCCGGTTCAGGAAAATCGGTAACAGCCTTGTCGCTGATGCGTCTGATTGAACAGGCCGGCGGCGAGGTGAGCTGCGATGAAATGCTGCTACGACGCCGTAACCGACAGGTTATTGAGCTGGGTGAACAGAGCGCATCACAAATGCGTCACGTGCGCGGTGCGGATATCGCGATGATCTTCCAGGAGCCTATGACATCGCTCAATCCGGTGTTTACCGTGGGCGAACAGATTGCCGAGTCTATACGCTTGCACCAAGGCGCCAGCCATGAAGAGGCGATGGTAGAAGCGAAGCGAATGCTCGATCAGGTGCGTATCCCCGAGGCGAAGGCGATTTTATCGCGATATCCACACCAGCTTTCCGGCGGTATGCGCCAGCGGGTGATGATCGCCATGGCACTGTCGTGTCGCCCTGCGGTTTTAATTGCCGATGAGCCGACGACCGCGCTGGATGTCACCATTCAGGCGCAGATCCTGCAACTAATAAAAGTGTTGCAGCAGGATATGTCGATGGGAGTGATCTTCATTACCCACGATATGGGCGTCGTGGCGGATATTGCCGACCGCGTGCTGGTGATGTATCAGGGCGAGGCGGTAGAAACCGGCAGCGTTGAACAGATTTTTCACAATCCCCAGCATCCCTATACCAAAGCGCTGTTGGCAGCCGTGCCGCAGCTTGGGGCGATGAACGGACATGAGCTTCCACGCCGTTTCCCGCTTATTTCATTGCACGATCCCAGTAATGTAGAACCGCAGACCGAGCAGGACACCGTGGTTGAAGGCGAGCCTATTCTGCGGGTACGAAATTTGGTGACGCGTTTTCCTCTGCGCAGCGGCATTCTAAATCGCGTGACTCGCGAGGTGCATGCAGTGGAAAACGTCAGTTTTGACCTGTGGCCGGGAGAAACGCTCTCGCTGGTGGGGGAGTCAGGCTGCGGGAAATCCACCACCGGGCGGGCGTTGCTGCGCCTGGTTGAGTCTCAGCGTGGGGAAATCATTTTCAACGGACAGCGTATTGATACCCTTGCTGCCAGCAAGTTGCAGCCGCTGCGTCGGGATATTCAGTTTATCTTCCAGGATCCGTATGCCTCGCTCGATCCGCGCCAGACTGTGGGATATTCCATTCTGGAGCCGCTACGAGTACATGGGTTATTGCAGGGCGATGCGGGGTCAAAACGGGTTGCATGGTTGTTGGAACGTGTAGGCTTGCTACCTGAGCATGCCTGGCGCTATCCGCATGAGTTTTCCGGCGGTCAGCGTCAGCGTATCTGTATTGCACGGGCATTGGCGCTCAATCCCAAAGTGATTATTGCCGATGAATCTGTCTCGGCGCTGGATGTTTCAATTCGTGGGCAAATCATCAACCTGATGCTCGACCTGCAGCGAGAATTGGGTATCGCATATCTGTTTATTTCCCACGATATGGCGGTAGTGGAACGGATCAGTCACCGTGTGGCGGTGATGTATCTGGGGCAGATCGTTGAGATAGGCACCCGGCGGGCGGTGTTTGAAAATCCGCAACATCCGTACACTCGCAAGCTGATGGCGGCAGTTCCGGTCGCCGATCCATCCCATCACCGTCCCCAGCGCGTGCTGTTGTCGGACGATATCCCCAGCAATATTCGCAAACGTGGCGAAGAGATTTCCCCCGTTTCGCTCCAGTTAGTTGGTCCGGGGCATTATGTTGCGCGTGGGCAACCAGAAAATGCGCTTTCGCGTTTATAACAGGCAGGCAGGGTTTAAGGAGAATAACATGACAAAAATTGTTGCTCGAAAATGGCTGGTTGCTGTGGGAGTGGTCTCTGCACTGGCCGCATCGCCTGGCTGGGCCGCCAAAGATGTGGTGGTGGCGGTGGGATCCAATTTCACGACGCTCGACCCCTATGACGCGAATGACACGTTGTCGCAGGCGGTAGCGAAGTCGTTTTATCAGGGGTTGTTTGGCCTTGATAAAGAGATGAAACTGAAAAATGTGCTCGCGGAGAATTATACGGTTTCTGATGATGGGCTGACCTATACCCTTAAGCTGCGTCAGGGGGTGAAGTTTCAGGATGGCACCGACTTCAACGCCGATGCGGTTAAAGCTAACCTCGATCGGGCCAGTAACCCGGAAAACCATCTGAAACGTTACAACCTGTATAAGAATATCGATAAAACCGAAGTCGTCGATCCGTCGACGGTGAAGATTACGCTGAAACAGCCGTTCTCTGCCTTTATCAATATTCTGGCGCACCCGGCAACGGTGATGATTTCTCCCGCCGCGCTGGAGAAATACGGTAAGGAGATCGGTTTCCATCCTGTGGGGACCGGGCCGTACCAGCTTGATACCTGGAATCAGACGGATTTTGTGAAGGTTAAGAAGTTCGCGGGCTACTGGCAGCAAGGGCTGCCAAAGCTGGATACGATTACCTGGCATCCGGTGACCGACAACAACACGCGTGCGGCCATGCTGCAAACTGGGGAAGCGCAGTTTGCCTTCCCAATCCCTTACGAGCAGGCGGCGTTACTGGCGAAGAACAAAAACCTGGAACTGGTGGCCAGTCCGTCTATTATGCAGCGTTATATCAGCATGAACGTCACGCAAAAACCGTTCGACAACCCAAAAGTGCGTGAAGCGCTGAACTATGCCATCAACCGCCAGGCGCTGGTGAAAGTGGCTTTTGCTGGTTACGCGACGCCGGCAACCGGCGTTCTCCCCCCGTCGATAGCCTATGCGCAAAGCTATACGCCGTGGCCCTACGACCCGGCGAAAGCGCGCGAACTGCTGAAAGAAGCAGGTTATCCGAACGGTTTTACCACTACGCTATGGTCTTCGCATAACCACAGTACCGCGCAGAAAGTGCTGCAATTTACCCAGCAGCAGCTGGCGCAGGTGGGCATTAAGGCTCAGGTTACAGCGATGGATGCTGGTCAGCGCGCCGCGGAAGTGGAAGGGAAAGCGCAGAAAGAGAGCGGGGTACGGATGTTCTACACCGGCTGGTCGGCGTCTACGGGTGAAGCTGACTGGGCGCTGTCACCGCTGTTTGCATCACAAAACTGGCCGCCAACTCTGTTTAACACGGCGTTCTACAGCAATAAGCAGGTGGACAGTGATTTATCGGCAGCGTTGCAAACTAACGATCCGGCGCAGAAAGCGAAGCTGTACAAAGACGCGCAGGATATTATCTGGAAAGAGTCGCCGTGGATCCCGCTGGTAGTGGAAAAACTGATTTCGGCGCACAGCACCAGGTTGACCGGATTCTGGATCATGCCGGATACCGGATTTAGCTTTGATGATGCGGATTTAAAATAAGCTATTCATTCGGCCCCGCAGCCCAGGGGCCGGCGAAGGGAGCGTGATGCTTAACTATGTTTTCAAGCGCCTGCTGGGGTTGATTCCAACTCTGTTGATTGTTGCGGTGCTGGTATTTTTATTTGTTCATCTGCTACCCGGCGATCCGGCCCGGCTGATTGCCGGACCGGAAGCTGACGCCGAGGTGATTGAACTGGTGCGCAAGCAGCTGGGTCTGGACCAGCCGCTGCATGTTCAGTTCTGGCATTACATGACCAACGTGTTGCAAGGCGATTTTGGCACCTCGATGGTTTCTCGTCGCCCGGTTTCTGAAGAGATAGCCAGTCGTTTTATGCCATCACTATGGCTGACTATTGCCAGTATGGCGTGGGCGGTATTGTTTGGTATGACGGCGGGGATCATTGCTGCCGTATGGCGAAATCGTTGGCCGGACAGATTAAGCATGACGCTGGCGGTCACCGGGATCTCGTTCCCGGCGTTTGCGCTTGGCATGCTGCTGATGCAGATATTCTCCGTTGAGCTCGGTTGGTTACCCACCGTTGGCGCTGACACCTGGATGCACTATATCCTCCCGTCTATTACGCTGGGCGCGGCGGTGGCTGCGGTGTTAGCCCGATTTACTCGCGCCTCGTTTGTTGATGTGCTCAGCGAAGATTATATGCGTACCGCGCGCGCTAAAGGGGTGAGTGAAACCTGGGTGGTGTTAAAACATGGTCTGCGTAATGCGATGATCCCGGTGGTCACCATGATGGGACTACAGTTTGGCTTTTTGCTTGGTGGATCAATCGTGGTTGAGAAGGTGTTCAACTGGCCAGGGCTTGGGCGACTGTTGGTGGACTCCGTCGAAATGCGCGACTACCCGGTGATTCAGGCCGAGGTACTGTTGTTTTCTCTGGAATTTATTCTTATTAACTTAGTGGTGGATGTGCTCTACGCTGCCATTAATCCGGCTATCAGGTACAAGTAAGGATGCGATTTTTTAACTGGCGCCGACAGGCGATTTTAAATGCGATGCCCCTTGTTAAGCCAGAGCAGATACGCACACCGTGGCATGAGTTCTGGCGTCGGTTCCGTCGACAGCACATGGCGATGGTCGCTGGGCTGTTTGTATTGCTCCTGATCATGGTGGCGATTTTTGCCCGCTGGCTGACGCCATTTGATGCCGAGAATTACTTCGATTATGACCGTTTGAATGATGGGCCGTCGATGCTGCATTGGTTTGGCGTTGACTCACTGGGACGGGATATTTTTAGCCGCGTGCTGGTTGGCGCGCAAATCTCGCTGGCGGCAGGGGTCTTTGCCGTGTTTATTGGCGCGGCGATTGGTACGGTACTGGGGCTGCTGGCGGGATACTACGAAGGCTGGTGGGATCGACTGATCATGCGAATCTGCGATGTGCTGTTCGCCTTTCCGGGGATATTGCTGGCGATAGCCGTGGTCGCCGTGCTGGGCAGCGGAATTGCTAATGTGATCATTGCCGTGGCCATTTTCTCCATTCCAGCCTTCGCGCGCCTGGTGCGCGGGAATACGCTGGTGCTGAAGCAACAGACGTTTATTGAGTCTGCGCGCAGTATTGGTGCCAGCGATGCGACCATCATCTTCAACCATATTCTGCCTGGAACGGTCTCATCGATCGTGGTCTTCTTTACCATGCGAATTGGTACGTCGATTATCTCTGCCGCGAGCTTGTCATTCCTGGGATTAGGCGCACAGCCGCCGACGCCGGAGTGGGGGGCAATGCTTAATGAAGCGCGCGCTGATATGGTGATCGCGCCGCACGTGGCGATTTTCCCGGCGGTAGCGATATTCCTGACGGTGCTGGCGTTTAACTTACTGGGAGATGGTCTGCGCGACGCGCTGGACCCGAAAATTAAAGGGTAAACCGTAGGCCTGATAAGACGCTTCAGCGTCGCCATCAGGCATTGCCGGATGCGGCATAAATGCCTTATCCGGCCTACGTTGGGTTACGCTAATTAAACGCGGGTGCCCCACAGATCGTATTCATCTGCGTTTTCGACCTTCACGCGGATGATATCGCCAGGTTTCACCTTGGTTTCACCATTCAGGTATACCGCGCCGTCGATTTCTGGAGCATCAGCCATGCTACGACCAATTGCGCCTTCTTCGTCAACTTCATCAACGATAACCAGAATCTCGCGGCCCACTTTCTCCTGCAAACGTTCAGCAGAGATCTGCTGCTGCAATTGCATAAAGCGGTTCCAGCGTTCTTCTTTCACCTCTTCCGGGATTTGATCCGGCAGGTCATTAGCGCCAGCGCCTTCTACCGGGCTGTATTTAAAGCAGCCCACGCGATCCAGACGCGCTTCCTTCAGGAAGTCGAGCAACATCTGGAAGTCTTCTTCCGTTTCACCCGGGAAACCAACAATGAAGGTGGAGCGCAGCGTCAGTTCAGGGCAGATTTCACGCCACTGCTTGATGCGCGCCAGCTGTCTGTCCACGGAGCCCGGGCGTTTCATCAGTTTAAGAATACGCGGGCTGGCATGCTGTAACGGGATGTCCAGATACGGCAGGATTTTGCCTTCCGCCATCAGCGGGATCACATCATCAACGTGCGGGTAAGGGTAGACGTAATGGAGGCGCGTCCAGATCCCCAGTTTTGATAACTGTTCGCACAGATCAACCATGCTGGTTTTGACCGGCTCGCCGTTATGGAAACCGGTACGATGCTTCACATCTACACCGTAAGCAGAGGTATCCTGGGAGATTACCAGAATCTCTTTCACGCCCGCATCGACCAGACGCTTGGCTTCGCTGAGGACGTCGCCAATCGGACGGCTCACCAGATCGCCGCGCATGGATGGAATAATGCAGAACGTGCAGCGGTGGTTACAGCCCTCGGAAATCTTCAGATAGGCGTAATGGCGAGGAGTCAGCTTAACGCCCTGCTCAGGAACCAGGCTCTGGAACGGGTTGTGTTTTGGTTTTGGCACATAGTGGTGAACGTGCTCCAGAACCTGTTCATAGCTATGCGGCCCGGTGATTTCCAGTACCTTCGGGTGGACTTCACGGATCTGATCGACTTTCGCGCCCAGACAGCCGGTGACAATCACCTTACCGTTCTCATTCAGCGCTTCGCCAATTGCTTCCAGGGACTCCTGAACCGCACTGTCGATAAAGCCGCAGGTATTAACGATAACCATATCCGCGTCGTCGTAGCTTGGCACAACATCATAGCCTTCGGTACGAAGTTCGGTCAGGATGCGCTCAGAATCGACGAGGTTTTTCGGACAACCTAGTGATATAAAACCAATTTTTGCCATTTTCTTATACTGTACATTGCTCGTAATCGGGGGATTATACAGATGCCTTCACGGTACATCTATATCTGATCAGCATAAGACGGAGAGAATAAAGAGCGATACCTATAAAGAGTAGATCGGGGTAATGACTCCAACTTATTGATAGTGTTTTATGTTCAGATAATGCCCGATGACTTTGTCATGCAGCTCCACCGATTTT